>NZ_JBHZGK010000005.1:0-342535 GCF_051900425.1 Frateuria sp. GZRR33 | reverse complement strand
TCATCCATCCACCGCAAGGCGCCCACACAAGTCACCTGCGCACACTGTCAAAGATCAATCACTTGCGACCGATTCCTCGAATCGCCCCGAGACGTTTCGTCCCGGGTGAGCCGCCCATTCTACATTCCTTTGCCGGTTCGTCAACACCCTTTTGCGAAGAATCTTGCTTGGGGGTGTTGCCGGCCAAGGGGAGTTGGGCGACGGGCCGCGAATAGTAGGGAGAGCGCACGAACTTGGCAAGCGAGCGCGGCTGGTCTGCCGGGTGCCCCGCGCCAGAATCGGCCTGCAGACTAGCCTGCGACGAGCTTCACTCGCGCGAAGTTGCGCTTGCCCACTTGCAGGACGCCTTCGAATCCGGCACTTAACACGCGCTGCGCGTCCTCGACCACGGCGGCATCGATGCGCACCGCGCGCTCTTTCAGCTTGCGGTTCGCCTCGGAGTTGCTGGCGGTAAGCCCTGCGGCCGTCAGCAGGGCCGGCAGGCGCAGGCCCTCGGCAGGCACGGCGATCTCGGTGAGCGGCAATAGCGACGTGTCGCCTTCGCCGCGCACCACCGCGTGCCAGCCCGCTAGCGCCTGCTCGGCTGCCGCGACGCCATGGAAGCGCGTAGCGAGCTCGCGCGCGAGCCGCAACTTGGCATCGCGCGGGTTGAGCGCACCGCTCTCCACTTCGCGCTTCATGTGCGCCAGCTCGTCCAGCGACACCTCGAAGCTGAGCAGCTCGAACCAGCGCCACATCAGCGCGTCGTCGATCTTCATCGTCTTGGTGACGATGTCGATCGCCGGTTCGTCGATGCCGATGTAGTTGCCCAGCGACTTGGACATCTTGTGGACGCCATCCAGGCCCTCGAGCAGAGGCATCGTCAGCACGATCTGTGGCGGTTGCCCGTGGTGCTCCTGCAGGGCACGCCCCATCAGCAGGTTGAATTTCTGGTCGGTGCCGCCGAGTTCGACGTCGGCCTTGAGCGCCACCGAGTCGTAGCCCTGCACCAGCGGATACAGGAACTCGTGGATCGCGATCGGCTGCTGCCCGGTAAACCGCTTGGCGAAGTCGTCGCGCTCGAGCATGCGTGCCACGGTGTGCTGCGCGGCCAGCTTGATCATGTCTGCTGCGGACATCTTGCCGAACCACTCGGAGTTGAAGCGCACTTCGGTGCGCTCACGGTCGAGCACCTTGTAGACCTGCGCGGCGTAGGTCTCGGCATTCTTCAGCACGTCCTCGCGACTGAGCGGCTTGCGGGTGACGTTCTTGCCGGTCGGGTCACCGATCATTCCGGTGAAGTCGCCGATCAGAAAGACCACCTGGTGCCCGAGGTCCTGGAACTGGCGCATCTTGTTGAGCAGCACCGTGTGGCCCAGGTGCAGGTCCGGAGCCGTGGGATCGAAGCCGGCCTTGATGCGCAGCGGGCGCCCGCTCTTCAGGCGCTCGATGAGTTCTTCCTGCTTGATGACTTCGTCAGCGCCGCGGGCGATGGTCGCCAACGCCTGCTCGAGCTCGCTCATGGGTGTCCTCTATGCCGATCGGTCGACAGCCACAAGGGGCCGCCGTTCACAAAATGGCGTTAATTGTGCGTTAATAAGAAAACTAGCGCAAATCCTTGATAGGAAAGGCGTTGACGCCCTTTATACGAGGCCGCTAAGGTACCCCGCCTGAGTACTTTGTAACGCGGGGCGAAGAGCATGGGTGAGGGCGACCGGATCGCGCGGGCGGCGCGCAAGCAGGCTATCCGCCGCAAGGCGCAGCGCCGCCACATGCACTTCTACGAACGTTGCGCGCACTGGTCGTTCAGCCGCCTGGGCGAGTCCGAGCCGCTGCGCTGGCACCGCGAGCGCTGGATCCTGGCCGCGACCGCGCTGCTGCTGACTGCCCTATCCGGTTTCTTCCTGCCTGCCTGGGCCAGCGCGATGAGGCCCGATCCCCAACCTGCGGCCCATACCCTGTTGCCGCTCACGCTGCCAAAGGCCGCGCCGATCGCCGCGCCGACCCGCGCGATGGAAGACTGGCACGTGGTGCAGGTGCAGCCGGGCCAGACCTTGTCGGACATCTTCCAGGCCCAGGGCCTGACGCTTGCCGACCTGCAACGCGTGATGGATGCGGCAGGTGCCGCAAAGGGGGCGTTCCACGACATCCGCCCACACCAGGAATTCGACTTCCTGCTCAGCAGCGACGGCAGTCTCAAGGGCATCCGCTTCGACAAGGATGAGGCGAACCGCGCAGTGGTCCGCTTCGATGGCGACCAGGCCACGCTCGATATCCAGCCCCGCGCGATGGAGACCCGCGAGCACGTCGCCCACGGCACCATCACCAGTTCCCTGTATGCCGCCGCGGCCAGGGCCGGCATGAGCCAGGGCATGGTCGGCAAGCTGGCGGACCTGTTCAAGTACGACATCGACTTCGTGCAGGACCTGCGCGACGGCGACAGCTTCACGGTCATCTACGACGACGTGTACCGCGACGGCAGCTATTTCGCCGAAGGCGACATCGTCGCCGCGGAGTTCGTCAACCAGGGCCACCGCTACACCGCCTACCGCTTCAAGAAGGCCGACGGCCGCTACGGCTGGTTCAGCGAGGACGGCCGGCCGATCCAGAAGTCGTTCCTGCGCATCCCGGTGGACTTCACCCGCATCTCCTCGCGCTTCAGCGCCGGCCGCATGCACCCGATCCTCGGCCGCATGCGCGCGCACAAGGGCGTGGATTATGCGGCGCCCAGCGGCACTCCGATCCACGCCGCGGGCGACGGCGTGATCAAGTTCAAGGGCTGGATGCGCGGCTACGGCAACTTCGTGATCGTGCAGCACAGCAAGAACATCAGCACTGCCTACGGCCACATGTCGCGCTTTGCCAAGGAACGCGTCGGCCAGCACGTCAGCCAGGGCCAGGTGATCGGTTACGTGGGCATGACCGGGCTGGCCACCGGCCCGCACCTGCACTACGAATTCCGTGTCAACGGCGTGCAGCGCGATCCGCAGACGGTGACCCTGCCCAAGCCGCAGCCTTTGCCTGCAGCGCAGCTGGCCCGCTTCGAATCGCAGGTCGTGCGCCCGCAGCTGGCCCGACTGAAGGCGATGGATGCCAACGTCAAGCTCGCCCAGCTGCACTCGGCCACGCGCAACGACGACTGACGATCGGCCTTGACTCCCACCGATGATGCATCCGCCCTATACCTGGGGCTGATCTCGGGTACCAGCGCCGACGCTGTCGACGTGGCGCTGGTGTCCTTCGAGCAGGGCCTGCCGCAGTTGCGCGCCGCGTTCACCCACCCCTGGCCCGAAGCCCTGCGCGAACGCGTGCTGGCACTGGCGCAGGACCTGACCGCCTTCAACCTGGACAGCTTCGGTCGGCTGGATGTCGCCATCGGGCGCCACTTCGCCGAAGCCGCGCGAACGCTGCTGGAAGCCAGCGGCACGGCTCCATCCGCCGTGCGCGCCCTCGGCTCGCACGGCCAGACGGTGCGGCACCGCCCCAACGGGGAGGTGCCCTTTACCTTGCAACTGGGCGATCCGACCGTCATTGCCGAAACCTGCGGCATCGACGTGGTGGCCGACTTTCGCCGCGCGGACGTCGCGGCCGGCGGCCAGGGTGCGCCGCTGTTGCCGGCGGTGCACGCCATGCTGCTCGGCCAATCAGGCGCCACCCGCGTGGTGCTCAACCTCGGCGGGATCGCCAACATCACGGTGCTGGGCCCGGACGGCCAGGTGCTCGGCTTCGACACCGGTCCCGCCAACGGCCTGCTGGATGCCTGGTGCCTGGAGCAGCGCGGCGAACCGTTCGATCGCGACGGCGCATTCGCCGCCGCCGGCAAGGTCGACGCACCGCTGCTCGAGGCGCTGCTGGCCGACCCCTACTTCTCGCTGCCGCCACCGAAGAGCACCGGCCGCGAACACTTCCACCTGGCCTGGCTGCTGCGCCAGTCGCGCGTGGCGCTACTGTCGCCGGCCGACGTGCAGGCCACGCTGCTGGAACTGACCGCGCATACCGTGGCCGACGCGATCGAGGCTCACGCGCCCGCCGCAACGGACGTACTGGTATGCGGCGGAGGCGTGCACAACTCCCGGCTGATGTCGCGCCTGGCCGAATGGCTGGCCCCGCGCCGCGTGGCGAGCACCGCCACGCATGGCATCGATCCGGACTACCTGGAAGCCATGGCGTTCGCCTGGCTGGCGCGCCAGCGGTTGCTCGGATTGCCGGGTAACCTGCCGGCCGTCACCGGCGCGCGCGGGCGGCGCGTGCTGGGCGCGCTGTACCCGGCTCCGCGGGAATGATCGCGGTCTAGCTCAACTTCGCGACGCGGGCAGGCGCCAGCTGCGTCGGACGGGCCAGCGACAACGCCTGCAGTGCTTCCTGGAAGACCGCTTTTTCGGTCAGGTCCCAATGGCCTCCCAGCACCAGGCTGCCCGGATCGAGCAGGGTTTCGCTGGAGATCTGGCCGGCGGCGCTCAGGCCCAGGCCATGCCGCAAGGCATGCAGCACGACGTCGTTGATGGACCAATGGCGGTCTTTCGCGAGCGTCTTGATCCGCTCGGCCATCAAGCTGTCGATGTGGCGTATGACGAGGTCCGGCACGTGCGTCGCTCCGTGTCACGCATGCCCAGCTGGCAAGGCATGGTGGCACAGAAGAGCAGGGTTTGCAGTAGGCCTCCTGGCAGGGCCTGGAGGCCCCTCCTCCGCACCCGGAAGCGGGCGCCCCCGGCTAGGCTTCTTCGGCCTGCTCCGCGGCGCGGAACCGGCGCCACAGCAGGGCGTACAGCAGCATCGCCGGGATCAGCGCCAGCACGGTGAGCACGAAATAGCCGCCATAGCCCGCGGCCGTGGCGATGCCGCCGGCGAAGAACCCCAGCAGCTTGCCGGGCAGGTTCACCAGCGAACTGAGCAGTGCGTACTGGGTGGCGGTGTGCTGGCGGTTGACCAGCATCGACAGGAACGCCACCGTCGGCGGGCCGAGCATGCCGAGGGTAAGGTTCTCGGCCGAGATCACCAGCGTCAGCGCGACCAGATTGCCCGGATGGCTGATCAGCACCAGGTAGAACAGGTTGCTGCAGCCGCAAAGCACGATCGTCGCGCCCAGCGAACGCCACGCGCCCCAGCGCGCCACGGCGGCGCCGCCGAGGAACACGCCGACGATGCCGATCCAGATGCCGTAGATCTTGGTGATCGCGCCGATCTCCGTCTTGGAGAACTGCATGTCCCGGTAGAAGGGGCTCATGATGCCGCCGATGGTCGCCTGCTCGGGGATCTTGAAAAGCAGGATGAACAGCAGGATCACGCCCGCCGCCTGCCAGCCGTAACGGCGGAAGAAATCGGCGAACGGGTCGACCACGCTTTCGCGCATCGCGACGCCCCAGCTGGCCGGGCGCGTGCGCAGCACGTCCGGCTCGCGTGCGAGCAGCGTGGTGGCGATCGGGATCGCCATTGCGGCGGCCATCACCAGATAGACCAGCCGCCAGGGCACGTGGTCAGCCATGATCAGCGCCACCGCGCCGGCCAGCAGCAAGCCGATGCGGTAGCCCAGCGCGTAGGTCGCCACCAGCGCGCCCTGCACGTGGGAAGGGGCGATCTCGATGCGGTAGGCGTCCACCGCGATGTCCTGGGTCGCGCCGAAGAACGCGACCAGCACGGTGGCGGCGACGAACGGCCACAACCGGTCGGGTGTCAGCAGCGCCATGGCCAGCAGGCCGGCGGTCACGCAGAGCTGCGCGAAGAGCAGCCAGCCGCGGCGCTGGCCCAGCCGCGCGAAGCCGGGGATGCGCCAGTGGTCGAGCAGCGGCGCCCAGACGAACTTGAACGCATAGGTCAGGCCTGCGCTGGCGATCATGGTGATCTCTTCGAGCCTGATACCGTTTTCCTTGAGCCAGTACGCCAGCGTGCCGGCGACCAGCAGGAACGGCAGGCCGGAGGAAAAACCCAGCAGCGCCATGGTGCCGGCCGCCGGCTGCGCGAAGGCGCGCCAGATCGACGGCTTGCGGGGCGGCACGGCAGCCGGCTCAGTCGGCATAGTCGACCGTGTACGGCGCATGGTCGGAGAAGCGCTGCTCGCGGTAGACCGAGCAGGCGCGCATGCGCTCGCGCAGGCCCGGCGTGCAGATCTGGTAGTCGATGCGCCATCCGACGTTGTTCTCGCGCGCCCGCCCGCGGTTGGACCACCAGGTGTACTCGACCGCCTCGGGCTTGATCGCGCGGAAGCTGTCGACCCAGCCGCGGGTGTGGAAGAGCAGGTCCAGCCAGGCGCGCTCCTGCGGCAGGCAGCCGGAGTTCTTCTGGTTCGAGCTCCAGTTCTTGATGTCGTTCTTCGTGTGGACGATGTTCCAGTCGCCGCAGATCACATAGTCGCGGCCGCTGTTGAGCCAGCCATCGAAGATCGGCGTGAGGAAATCCATCGCCTTGAACTTGAACTGCTGGCGTTCCTCGCCGGAGGAGCCCGAAGGCACGTACAGCGAGACCACCGACAGGTTGCCGAAGCGCGCCTCGATGTAGCGGCCTTCGCAGTCGAACGGCTCCCAGCCGAGTTCGGTAAGTACCGCGTCCGGCTCCCGCCGCGCGTAGATCGCCACGCCGCTGTAGCCCTTCTTGCAGGTCGCGTCGCGGTAAAAGCAGTGATGGCCGTCCGGGCGGAACATCGCGTCGGTGAGCTGGTCCTCCTGCGCCTTGGTTTCCTGCAGGCAGACCACGTCCGCCTGCTGCGCGCGAAGCCAGTCGAACACGCCCTTGCTGGCG
Organism: Frateuria sp. GZRR33; assembly: GCF_051900425.1. Lineage (NCBI taxonomy): Bacteria > Pseudomonadati > Pseudomonadota > Gammaproteobacteria > Lysobacterales > Rhodanobacteraceae > Frateuria > Frateuria sp. GZRR33. Next base: position 335,824 of record NZ_JBHZGK010000005.1, on the reverse strand, counting down.
GCCGAGCGGATGCCGTTGGCGTTGAGCGTGATGATTCTCATGCGGGGCGGACTCTCGGGCTTGGGGAACCCATGGATAATAGCCGTCGCTTCCCGAATCTCCATGCCGGCCACCATGCAGCCCTACCAACGCGACTTCATCGAACTGGCGCTCGCGCGCGACGTGCTCCGCTTCGGCGACTTCACCCTCAAGTCCGGCCGCCAGAGCCCGTATTTCTTCAACCTGGGCCGGATCGATTCCGGCGCCGCGCTGGCGCGGCTGGGCGAGGCCTACGCCGCCGCGCTGGTGCGCGCGCAATTGCCGGTGGACATGCTGTTCGGCCCGGCCTACAAGGGCATCGCCCTGGCCGCCGCGACCGCCATCGCGCTGGCGACCCGGCATGACCGCGACCTGCCGTGGGCCTACAACCGCAAGGAAGCGAAGGATCACGGCGAGGGCGGCCTGCTGGTCGGCGCGCCGCTGGCCGGTCGCGTGCTGATCGTCGACGACGTGATGACCGCCGGCACCGCCGTGCGCGAGTCGCTGGCGCTGATCCGCGCGCACGGCGCCACCCCGGCCGGCGTGCTGATCGCGCTGGACCGGCAGGAGCGTGGCCAGGGCGAGCTCTCCGCCGCGCAGGAAGTGGCGCGCGACCACGGCATCCCGGTGATCGCCATCACCGGCCTGGACGAGGTCCTGGCCTATGCCGGCGAGCGCCCGGAACTGGCGTCCGAACACGCGCACCTGCTCGATTACCGCAGTCGCTACGGCGTGTCCGCATAGCCCAAGTGGCGACCGGCGTCACAGGCGCGCCGGCGCCCTTCATCCACGCTTTAGGCGGTTGCCGCACGATGGCTATACTGCCCGCCAGGAGGGGGTATCCATGCGCAAGCTCGTTTACGCCGTTGCCATCGCCCTGGCGACGACGGTCGTGACCGCCCACGCCCAGAAGGCCGGCGGCATCCGTTACCACTGGCGCGACGGCAAGGGCCTGTCGCACTACAGCGACAGCCTCACCGCCGAAGCCATGAAGTACGGCTACGACCTGGTCAACGACCAGGGTTACGTGGTGCGCCACGTCGAACGCCAGCTGAGCCCGGAGGAACGCGCGGCGGCCGACAAGCTGGCCGCCGAGCAGGCCGCCCAGCGCCGCGCGGAGGAAGCGCGCCGGCGCGCCGATATGCAGATGCTCAACGCCTACGGCGACGAGGCCTCTCTCAAGCAGGCCCAGCAGGAAGAGCTGAACAGCATCGACCAGCAGATCAACACCACCCGCCTGAACCTGCACAGCCAGGAAAAGACCCTGGCCGACCTGCTCGGCCGCGCCGCCGACCTGGAGCGGGCCAAGGAGAAGGTGCCCAAGTACCTGGCCGACAGCATCGCCGACCAGCGCAATGTGGTGTCCAGCCAGCGCGGCACGCTGGAGCGGCTGCAGGAACGGCGCGACACGGCCGAGAAAGAAGCCGCGCGGCAGCTGGAACACTACCGCGCGCTGAAGCAGGCGCAGGACGCGCAGCGGCAATAGGTTTCACGCAGGAGCGCGGACGCGCTCCCGCGAGGGCGGTCGGCGGCGGACGTTACCGCCCGCGGCCCGCATCAGAACGGCAGCTTCAGCCCCGGCTCGATCAGGAACAACTGCTCGCGGAACGCCTGCTGGATGCGCTTGAGTGCCGTCGGGTTGTCCGCGTCGAAGCGCAGCACCAGCACCGGCGTGGTGTTGGAGGCGCGCACCAGGCCCCAGCCGTCCGGCCAGTCGGCGCGTACGCCGTCGATGGTGGTCAGCGTGGCGTCGCCGAAGGTCGCCTTGTCCTTGAACTTCTCGATGAAGCGATAGTGCTCGCCCTCGTTGAGCGGGATCTTCAACTCGGGCGTGGAAACACCCTTCGGGCAGGTGGCGAAGATCTGCTCCGGCGTGCGCCCGTCGATGTCGCCGGCGAGGATTTCCAGCAGCCGCGCGCCGGCGTAGATGCCGTCGTCGAAGCCGTACCAGCGTTCCTTGAAGAAGAAATGGCCGCTCATCTCGCCGGCCAGTTCGGCCTGCGTCTCGCGCATCTTGGCCTTGATCAGCGAGTGGCCAGTGCGCCACATCAACGGACTGCCGCCCGCCTCCAGCACCTGGCCCTTCAGGTGGCCCGTGCACTTGACGTCGTAGATGATCGTGGCGCCCGGCTGGCGCGAGAGCACGTCGCGCGCGAACAGCATCAGCAGGCGATCGGGGAAGATGATCTCGCCCTCCTTCGTCACCACGCCCAGGCGGTCGCCATCGCCGTCGAAAGCCACGCCCAGGTCCGCGCCGGTCTGGCGCACCGCGTGGATGAGGTCTTCCAGGTTGTGCGGGTCGGACGGATCCGGATGGTGGTTCGGGAAGGTCCCGTCCACCTCGCAATACAGCGGCACCACGTCGCAGCCGATGCCCTCGATCACCTGCGGCGCCAGCGCGCCCGGGATGCCGTTGCCGCAGTCGACCACCACCTTGAGGCGCCGCTCCGCCTGCACGTCGGAAATGATCCGCTCGATGTAATCGGGCACCACGTCGACGTGGCGCAGGCCGCCCTGGCCGCCTGCCTCCAGCGCGCCGCTGGCGATCCGCTGGTAGAGGTCCTGGATTGCGCCCTCGGACAGGGTCTCGCCGCCGACCACGATCTTGAAACCGTTGTAGTCCGGCGGATTGTGGCTGCCAGTCACCGCCACGCCGCTGCCGGTGTTGAAGCGATAGGCGGCGAAGTAGACCACCGGGGTGGGCACCGCACCGACGTCGATCACGTCGATGCCCGCCTCGCGCAGGCCATCGGACAACGCGCCGGCGAGCTCGGGTCCGGACAGGCGGCCATCACGGCCGACCACGATCTCGGACAGACCCTTCTCGCGCATGAGCGTGCCGATCGACTGGCCGAGCAGGCGCGCCACCCGCGCCGTCAGCGTCTTGCCGACCACCCCGCGCACGTCGTACGCACGGAAGATGCTCGGGTCGACGGCGTCGGCCGGACTTTCCGCGGGCGGCATCGCGGCAGAACGTACCGAGGGCGGCGCGGGCTCGTGCTTGGCGGGAACTACATCGGACACCATCATCTCCTCGGGTTGGTTTTCCTGGCGCGGGGCCGACCGGCCGCGCAGCCACAACAGGTACAGGCCGCCGCCGATGCCCAGCAGCGCCAGCAAGGCGGCCAGCGGCCAGGCACGCGGCAACAGGATGAAGGCAGCCGGCAACGCCGCGCGCACGCTGAACGCGCTGCCCGGCACCGGTTTGGCCTCGTCCTCCGCCTCGGCCGACGAAGCGCCGCGCGACAGCAGGCTGAGCTCGCCGCGATCGTCACCCTGGCGCAGGTCGATGCGACCGCCACCGGGCGCAATGGACTCGAAACGGCGTTGCAGTGGCGTGAACGGCAACTCCAGCCAGATCCAGGCCTGCGGCCGCTGCACCGGACCCAGCGGCTGCACGAGGCTGAGCCGGCGCTGGCCGTTCTCCGCCACCGTCTGCATGGGCAGGCTGTCGTCGGCCTGGGCGGCCATCAGTTGCGCCGCCTTGGCGTAGCCGAACTCGCGGTAGTTGGCGTGCAGCACCTCGTCCAGGCTACCGCTGTACACCTCCACGTCCAGCGCCTGCGGCAACCGTGCGCGCAGCGCCTGGGCCAGTTGCGCGCGGTCGCCCTGCAGGATGGCCGGGTCGAGCGTGGCGACCGCCTGCGCGACCTGTTTGCGCTCGCCCGCGATCTCCGACGCCAGCACGCGCACGGCCTCGTCGCGCGCGGCATGCACGCGCGCCACTTCGTCGCTTTCGCTGGCGATCAGCCAGGTCTGCCAGGCGCAGAAAAGGCCCATCAGCAGCAGCACGGTGCCGCCGGCCAACGGCAGCAGGCGCTGCCATGCCGCGCCGTCGCCATGCCCCCTTGCGATGTGTCTTGCCATCTCGCCCCCGCCGATCACAACGTCAGTTGATGCCAGGCTTCACTTGATGCCGGTCGAGCCGAACCCGCCCGCGCCACGCGCGGAAGGGGCGAACTCCTCCACCACCCGCAGCCGCGCCTGCGCCACCGGGACCAGCAGCAGCTGGGCGATGCGGTCGCCCACGCCGATGGTGTACGCGGCGGCCCCGCGGTTCCAGCAGGAAATCATCAGCGGCCCCTGGTAATCGGCGTCAATCACTCCGACCAGATTGCCCATCACCAGCCCGTGTTTGTGGCCCAGTCCCGAGCGCGGCACGATCAGCGCGCACCAGTTCGGGTCGCCGATGTGGATGGCGATGCCGCTGGGCACCAGCGCACTCTCGCCCGGCGCCAGGGTGAGCGGCGCCTCGATCGCCGCGCGCAGGTCCATGCCGGCGCTGCCGAGCGTGGCCGGCTCGGGCAGCGGAATCGCTTCACCCAGACGCGGGTCGAGGATCTTCAGTTCGACATCGATCATGCGCGCACCGCCCGGTAGCGCGCGGCAACAGATTCGACCAGCCGCGCGGCCAGCTCGCGCTTGGAGGCCCGCGGCAGCTCCTCGCCACCACCTGCCCAGTAGAGGCTCAATGCGTTGTCGTCGGCCTCGAAGCCCAGGCCCGCGCCAACCCGGTTGGCGGCGATCATGTCCAGGCCCTTGCGGGCGAGTTTGTCCTGGGCGTACGCCGCCACGTCGTGCGTTTCGGCGGCGAAGCCGACCAGGAACGGATGCGGGTGCACGGCGGCCAGATCCTTGAGGATGTCCGGGTTCTCGGCCAGGTCGAGCACCAGCGGGGCGCCGTCGTGCTTCTTGAGCTTGCGCTCGGACACCTGGGCGGGGCGATAGTCGCCCACCGCGGCGGCGCCGATGTAGATGTCGGCCGAACTGGCGGCGACCAGCACCGCCTCGCGCATCTGCGCGGCGCTGCGCACGTCCACGCGGTACGCCACGCCGGCAGGGGTCGGCAGGCTGACCGGGCCGGCGACCAGCGTCACCTGCGCGCCGGCGGTGGCCGCCGCCTCGGCGACGGCAAAACCCATACGGCCGGAACTGCGGTTGCCGATGAAACGCACCGGGTCGATGTCTTCATAGGTGGGCCCGGCGCTCACCACCACGCGCAGGCCGGCCAGCGTGCCGCTGCCGAAGGACGCGGCCAGCGCGTCGCGCAGTTCGGTCGCTTCGAGCATGCGTCCCGAACCGATGTCGCCACAGGCCTGCTCGCCTGCGGCCGGGCCGAGCACGTTCACCCCGCGCGAGCGGAGCACGGTCAGGTTGGACTGCACTGCCGGATGCGCCCACATTTGCTGGTTCATCGCCGGAGCCAGGTACAGCGGCGCGGCGCTGGCCAGGCACAGCGTGCTGAGCAGGTCGTCGGCGTGGCCATGCGCGAGGCGGGCCAGGAGATCGGCGCTGGCCGGGGCGATCAGCACCCGCTCGGCCCAACGCGCCAGCTCGATGTGCCCCATCGCCGCTTCCGCGTTCTCGTCCCACAGCGAGACCCGCACCGGCTGGCCGGAGAGTGCCTGGAACGTGGTCGTGCCGACGAAATGCGTCGCCGCCTCGGTCATCACCACACGCACCTCGGCACCCTGCTCGCGCAACCGGCGCACCAGTTCGCAGGACTTGTAGGCGGCGATACCCGCCGAGACGCCGAGCAGGATGCGACGTTGGGCAAGACTCATGTAGGACGGGCCTGACAATCGGGCGGAGCGCTAGCTTACCGGATTCATCAAGGGCTACTGCTGCCCCCGGTCGCACTCCGACGGGCACGATCGACCGGATGAGTATCCGTCACTGGCCCAGCGGCGAACGTCCGCGCGAAAAGCTGCTGCAGCACGGCAGCGCGACCCTTTCCGACGCTGAACTGCTGGCCGTGCTGCTGGGCAGCGGCGTGCCCGGCAAGGACGCCATCACCCTCGGTCGCGAGCTGCTCACCGAAGCCGGCGGCCTGGGCGCCCTGCTCGGGCGTGCCGACGGCCCGGTGCCCACGCCGGGACTGGGGCCGGCCAAGCGCGCGCGCATCATCGCCGCGCTGGAGCTGGCCCGCCGCAGCCTCGCCGAACAGCTGCAAGCCCTGCCCAGCCTCGGCAGCCCGCGCGACAGCGGCGAATACCTGTCCGCCCGGCTGCGCCACCTGCCCTACGAGGTCTTCGGCTGTCTCTATCTGGACAACCGTCATCGCGTGCTGGCGTTCGAGGAACTGTTCCGTGGCACCGTCGATGGCGCCAGCGTCCATCCGCGCGAGGTGGTGCGCGCCTGCCTCAAGCACAACGCCTGCGCCGTGATCTTTGCGCACAACCATCCGAGCGGGGTGGCCGAGCCCAGCGCCGCCGACCGGGCGATCACCCGCGAGCTGCGCGAGGCGCTGCAGCTGGTCGGCGTGCGCGTGCTCGACCATCTGGTGATCGGCCACGGCACGCCCGTGTCGATGGCCGAGCGCGGCCTGCTCTGAAGCTGTTCAACCGCCCACGAAAAAGGCGGCACGCCGGGGAAGGGCGCGCCGCCCAGGGGAGCGTACCTGCCGGGGGAGAAGGCGGGTACGAAGCCAGCTTGGCATCGACCCGTGACAGGGATATGACAGCCAGGGCCTTGACAGTCGCGAAATCATGCGAAACCAGTTATGCACAGCGCGCCCGGATCGGGGTTGCCAACCACAAGCTGCAAGCGCGCCTAAAAGAGCTGTCGCAAACCCTTGTTCCAAAAGGCTTGTGTTCTTTGCAAGCCATTTACACGGCACGGTCAAGCCCGGACACGTCCGCACGCCATCGCTTTCCCCACAGACTTATCCACAGACTTGTCCCGCCCTGGATCCCGCTGGCCGGCAGGGATGCCACCGCTTGCCGGCACCCTTCGCCCGTCGCCAGGCCCCTGAAAGGCCGGTCGCGGGCCGCTCTGCTAGGATTGGCGGTTCCCATCGCCTGACGATTCCACGCCGTGAAACAAGCACTGCGCGACCTGCTGCTGCAGGCCATCCGGACCCTGCAGGACCAAGCCGTCCTGCCCGCCGACCTCGAGCTCCCGCCCTTCGTGGTGGAGCGCGCGCGCAGCCGCGAGCACGGTGATTTCGCCACCAACGCGGCGATGCTGCTGGCGAAACCGGCGCGCGCGAAGCCGCGCGAGCTGGCCGAGAAGCTGGTCGCCGCCCTGCCCGCCAGTGCGCTGGTGGAGAAGACCGAGATCGCCGGTCCCGGCTTCATCAACTTCTTCCTGAGCGCGGGCGCCTACCACGCCGAAGTGCGGCGCATCTTCGCCGAGGGCGAGGGCTACGGCCGCAATGCCTCCGGCGCGGGCACCACCGCCGGCGTGGAGTTCGTCTCGGCCAACCCGACCGGCCCGCTGCACGTGGGCCACGGCCGCGCCGCGGCGATCGGCGATTGCCTGGCCCGCCTGCTCGAAGCCACCGGCTGGAACGTCAAGCGCGAGTTCTACTACAACGACGCCGGCGTGCAGATCCAGAACCTGGCGGTCTCCGTGCAGGCGCGTGCGCGTGGGCTCGCTCCGGGCGACGCGGGCTGGCCGGAGGACGGCTACCGCGGCGACTACATCGCCGACGTGGCGCGCGCCTACCTCGCCGGGGAATCGGTGGTCGCCGACGGCGACACCGTCACCGGCGCGAAGGATCCCGAGGACCTCGACGCCATCCGCCAGTTCGCCGTGGCCGCCCTGCGGCGCGAGCAGGACCTGGACCTCAAGGCCTTCGGGGTCGGCTTCGACAACTATTTCCTGGAGTCCTCGCTCTACACCGACGGCAAGGTGGACGAGACCGTGCGCGAGCTCATCGCGCACGGCCACACCTACGAAGAAGGCGGCGCGCTGTGGCTGCGCACCACCGACTACGGTGACGACAAGGACCGCGTGATGCGCAAGTCCGACGGCACCTACACCTATTTCGTGCCGGACGTGGCCTACCACCGCTCCAAGTGGCAGCGCGGCTACACCCGCGCGATCACCGAGCTGGGCTCGGACCACCACGGTTCGCTCGCCCGCGTGAAGGCCGGCCTGCAGGCGCTCGACTGCGGCATTCCCCGGGGCTGGCCCGAATACGTGCTGCACCAGATGGTCACCGTGATGCGCGGCGGCGAGGAGGTGAAGATCTCCAAGCGCGCCGGCAGCTACGTGACCCTGCGCGACCTGATCGACGAGGCCGGCCGCGACGCCACGCGCTACTTCCTGATCTCGCGCAAGGCCGACTCGCAGTTGGTGTTCGACATCGACCTGGCCCGCTCGCAGTCCAACGACAACCCGGTCTACTACATCCAGTACGCCCATGCGCGGGTGTGTTCGGTGCTGCGCCAGGCCGCCGAGAAGGGCTTTGCCGTCGACCTCGAGCAGGGCCTGGCAGAGCTGGCACGGCTGGACAACGAGCACGAGCAGATTCTGCTCACCGAGCTGTCGAAATACCCCGAGATCGTCGACGCCGCCGCCGCCAACCTCGAGCCGCACCTGCTCGCCGGATGGCTGCGCGAACTGGCCAACGCCTTCCACACCTACTACAACTCGCACCAGTTCCTGGTCGAGGACGCCAGCTTGCGCAACGCGCGCCTGGCGCTGGTGGTGGCCACGCGGCAAGTATTGAAGAACGGGCTGGGCCTGCTGGGCCTTTCCGCCCCGGAGAGCATGTAATGGCAGCACGCAAGGGCAAGGGCCGGCAGGCCGTACGCAACCGCAAGGGCGGCTTCCCCGCCTGGGGCTGGGCAGTCATCGGCATCGCGGTCGGCGTGATCGCGATGGTGGCGCTCACGCGCCACTCCATGTTGCCGATGGCACCTTCCGGCCCGCAGCCCAATCCGCAGGCCACCGCGCAGGGCGACGGCGACAAGGGCCTGGCGCCGGCCGAGAGCGCGGCGAAGAAGCCGCAGTACGACTTCTACTCGGTGCTTTCGGAGAAGGAAGTCCGCATCCCCGACGACCAGATCAGCGCACAGGCGCGCGCCGAGCAGCAGCAGAAACAGCAGGCCGCCCAGCAGGCGCAGGCCGCGGCCGCGGCACAACAGCAACAGGCTGCCAATCCGAATGCGCCGGCGGCGGTGAGCGAGAACATCCAGGCCGCGCCCGCCACGGCGGTGCCGCAACCGGCGGCCGGCAGCGGTTACCTGCTGCAGGTCGGCGCTTTCCCCAATGCAGCCGACGCCGAGGCGCTCAAGGCCAAGCTGGCGCTGCAGGGTTTCGTCGCCAACGTGCAGACCGTGCAGGTGGGCAACCAGACTTTCCACCGTGTGCGGCTGGGGCCGTATCGCTCGGCCACCGAGCTGGAGTCGGTGCAGAACCGCCTGGCCGGTGCCGGCTACAAGGCGATCGCGCTGAAGGAAGGCCGCTAAAGATGAGCGGCAAGGTTGCCTGGATCACTGGCGCCACGTCCGGTTTCGGCGCCGCGACCGTCGATCGCTTCGTTGCCGGCGGCTGGCGCGTGGTCGCCAGCGGCCGCCGTATCGAACGCCTGCAGCAGCTCGTCGATCGCCACGGCGCCGACCACGTGCATCCGCTGGCCTTCGACATCCGCGACGAGGCCGCGATGCGCGCGGCGCACGCGGGCCTGCCCGCGGATTTCGCCGGTGTCGACCTGCTGGTCAACAATGCCGGCCTGGCGCTGGGCACGGTGCCGGCGCAGCAGGCGGAGCTGGCGCAGTGGAAACAGATGATCGACACCAACGTCACCGCGCTGGTAACGCTGACCCGGCTGCTGCTGCCCACGCTGATCGAGCGACGCGGCGCGATCGTCAACATCAGCTCCACCGCCAGCACCTACCCCTACCCGGGCGGCAACGTGTACGGCGGCACCAAGGCCTTCGTCTCGCAGTTCTCGCTGGGCCTGCGCGCGGACCTGCACGGCACCGGCGTGCGCGTGACCTCGGTGGAACCGGGCATGGCCGAGACCGAGTTCACCCTGGTACGCACCGGCGGTGACCAGGCCGCCTCGGACAAGCTTTACGCGGGCGCCCAGCCGATCACCGCGGGCGATATCGCCGACACGCTGTGGTGGATCGCCAACCTGCCGGCGCACCTCAACGTCAACCGCATCGAGCTGATGCCGACCAGCCAGTCGTTCGGCGGCTTCCAGGTGCACCGCGAGTGACCGTAGGGTGGGCTTATGCCCACCCGCACCCTTGCGGAAGAGCCGGTGGGCTGAAGCCCACCCTACGAATCATCGCCAGCAGCGATCGTCGCACGCCCTGTAGGAGCCTGTGCGCGACCGGCAACGCCGTGCATCGCGGTGATGCCCGCATTTCGTCGCGCACAGGTGCGCTCCTACAGGAATCCAAGGGCGAAGCTGTTACTGCATATGCCAGCCATGACTGACCACGAGGCTCTGGCCGGTCAGCGCGGCACTGGGGAAGGTGGCCAGGAACAGTGCAGCCTGCGCCACGTCATCCAGCGTGGTGAACACGCCATCGACGGTGTGCTTGAGCATCACGTTGCGGATGACGTCCTCTTCGCTGATGTCCAGCTCCCTGGCCTGCTCCGGAATCTGCTTCTCCACCAGCGGCGTGCGCACGAAGCCCGGGCAGATCACGTGTGAGCGCACGTTGTGCGGTGCGCCCTCCTTCGCCAGCGTGCGGGCCAGGCCGAGCAGGCCGTGCTTGGCGGTGACGTAGGGCGCCTTGAGCACCGAGGCCTCGTGCGAATGCACCGAGCCCATGTAGATCACGATGCCGCCGCGGTCGTCCCTGTACATGTGCCTGAGCGCCGCACGGGTGGTGAGGAAAGCGCCGTCGAGGTGGATCGCCAGCATCTTCTTCCAGTCGGCAAAGAGGAAGCTCTCGATCGGGTTGACGATCTGCACGCCGGCGTTGGAGATGAGGATGTCCAGATGGCCAAACGACTGCACTGCCGCATCGGTCCCGGCGTCCACTGCGTGCTCGTCGGTGACGTCCATGGCCACACCCATCGCGCGGCCGCCGGAGGCATTGATCTGCGCCGCGGTGGCCTCGGCCGCCTGCAGGTTGATGTCCGCGATCGCCACGCTCGCGCCTTCACGCGCGTAGCGCTCGGCGATGGCCTTGCCGATACCGCTGGCGGCGCCGGTGATGAGGGCGACCTTGCCGTCGAGACTGGCCATGAGGTGTGCTCCGAAGGGGAGTCCTGGATTGTAGGCCGCGCGGCGACTGGCGCCATCGGACTTTCGTGCAAGGGCCGGCTCTGTGTAGGAGCGCACCTGTGCGCGACCGGGAGTCTCGCGGTCGCGCGCAGGGGGCGCTCCTACATGGGGCTCAGTCGGCGAGGTAGGTGTAGGCGGTCAGACCGGCGTCGAGATCGCGGTAGAGCGCCTCGGCGCGCTCGCCCTCGATGCCGGCCGCCGAGATGCGCTCACGGTAACTGCGCCGCAGCGCCGCCAGGTCGTAGCCGACGTAGTCGAGCATCACGTCGGTCGTGTCGCCACGGCGCACGTGGTCAAACACGTAGCCTTCGCCGCTGGCGCGCACGTTCACCGCGTCGGTGTCGCCGAACAGATTGTGGATGTCGCCCAGCGTCTCCTGGTAGGCGCCGACCATGAACAGGCCCAGGCAGTACTCCTCGCCCGCGCGGGGACGATGCAGCGGCAGGCTGACGTCCACGCCCTCGGCATCGACGTAGTGGTCGATGCGCCCGTCCGAATCGCAGGTCAGGTCCACGATCACGCCGCGGCGCGTCGGCGCCTCGTCCAGGCGCGTGACCGGCACGATCGGGAAGATCTGGTCGATCGCCCAGATATCGGGCACCGACTCGAACACCGAGAAGTTCAGGAAGTACTTGTCGACCAGCTTCTCGTCCAGCTCGTCCAGCAACGTGCGGTGCGCGCGGTCGGCGGGCGAAAGCCGTCCGCGCACGGCGTTGGCGATCACGTAGAACAGCTCGTCCAGCCGCGCGCGATCGGCCAGGCCGAGCTGGCCCAGCGCGTACAGCGACTGGCCCTCGGCCAGGTGGTGCTGCGCTTCGTGGTAGAGCTCCAGCGGCGGGCGCTCGTCCAGCGCGGCATGCACCTCGCGCAGGTGGCGCAGCACGGTCGGTTCGCCGTCGCTGGGTGGCGGCAGAGCGCCGGTGGGCACCTCCTCCACCTCGGTCACGTCCGACACCAGCACCGCGTGGTGCGCGGTCATCGCGCGGCCGGCCTCGGTGAGGATGTGTGGCGCGGGGAGGCCTTCGGCGGCCACGGCGTCGGCCAGCGACTGCACAATGGTCAGCGCGTACTGCTCCATCGAGTAGTTGATCGAATTGTGGCTGCGCGAGCGCGAGCCTTCGTAGTCCACGCCCAGGCCGCCGCCGACGTCGACGATGTCCAGCGGCACGCCCATGCGCGAGAGCTCGACGAAATAGCGCGTCGCCTCGCGCATGCCGTTGGCGATGTCGCGCACGTTGGAGATCTGCGAACCCATGTGGAAGTGCTGCAGGCGCAGCGTGTGCTTCAGGCCCGCCTTGTCGAGCGCGTCCACCAGCTCGAGCACCTGCACCGGCGACAGCCCGAACTTGCCCTTGTCGCCGCCGGTGTTCTGCCACTTGCCGGCGCCGATCGAGGCCAGCCGCACGCGTACGCCGAGCAGCGGTTCGACGTCCAGCGCCTTCGCCTCGGCGATCACGTGATCGAGCTCGGAAAGCTTCTCGATCACGATGAACACGCGCAGGCCCAGCTTGCGCCCGATCAGCGCCAGGCGGATGTACTCGCGGTCCTTGTAGCCGTTGCAGATCACGATCGAGTTGGGCCGTGCCAGTGCCAGCACCGCCATCAGCTCGGGCTTGGAGCCGGCCTCCAGGCCGAAACCCTGGCTACCGGCAGCGACCAGCTCCTGCACCACGCCGCGCTGCTGGTTGACCTTGATCGGGAAGATCGCGGTGTAGCCGCCGGCGTAGCCGGTCTCCCCGATCGCGCGGGCGAACGCGCCCTGCATGCGCCTGAGGCGGTCGGCGAGGATGTCGGGAAAGCGCACCAGCAGCGGCAGGCGCAGGCCCTGCGCCCTGGCCTGTTCGACGATCTGCGGCAGCGAGAGCGCGGGGCCGTTCGCGCCGCGCGGGCGCATCACGATGCCGCCGGCGGCATCGATGTCGACGTAGCCGTCGCTCCAGTAGGGCACGGCATACAGTTGGCGGGCGTCGTCGACGGACCAGGACGTGGACATGGCAAGGGTCTCCTTCGAGGCAAACGGGATCCATGCACGTCGCAGCGGCGAGCCTTGACGCATTGCTCGTTCGAGCGGAAGGCCTGCCGGCCGGAAGCCTCGCACGCCGCGGGGCCGGTCAGGCTTCGTGGGCGGCTGGTGGCTGGCCCGGGGGCGCATTGTAGCGGCGGTCGGCGGCAACAGGGGGTCAACGCGCACATTGCGTGCGCACGGATGCCGCTACAATGCCGCTCTTTTCACGCCCCCCCATGCAGGACAGCACCATGTCGCAACTCAGCTGGTTCACCGAGGCCCACCAGTCCTCCGGCTCTTCCATCGGCTTCCGGGTGGAAAAGCTGCTGCATGCGGAGAAGACCCCGTTCCAGACCATCGAGATCTACCAGACCACCGACTGGGGCAACCTGATGGTGATCGACGGCTGCGTGATGCTGACCAGCCGCGACAACTTCCTCTACCACGAGATGATGACCCACCCGGCGCTGTTCACCCATGCGCGGGCCAAGCGCGTGGTGATCATCGGCGGCGGCGACTGCGGCACGCTGCGTGAGGTGCTCAAGCACGAGGAAGTCGAGCACGCCGCGCAGGTGGAGATCGACGAACGCGTGACGCGCCTGGCCGAGCAGTACTTCCCGGAGCTGTGCGAGTCCAACGGCGACCCGCGTGCGGAGTTGCTGTTCATCGACGGCATCAAGTACATGGCCGAGGCCGAGCCGGACTCGCTGGACCTGATCATCGTCGACTCGACGGACCCGGTCGGCCCGGCGGAGGGCCTGTTCAACGCCGCGTTCTACGCCAGCTGCCACAAGGCGCTGCGCCACGGCGGCATCCTGGTGCAGCAGAGCGAATCGCCGCTGGCGCACCTGGACCTGATCAAGTCGATGCGCTCGGCGATGCGCACCTCCGGCTTCGGCGCGGTCAAGACGCTGACCTTCCCGCAGCCGTGCTACCCGACCGGCTGGTGGAGCTGCACGATGGCGCGCAAGGGCGCGGACCTGTCCGGCTTCCGCGAGCGCGGCGCGATCAGCAAGGGCTTCCCGACCCGCTACTACAACGCCGACACCCACCGCGCGGCGCTGGCGCAGCCGGAGTTCATGCGCGAGTCGCTGGGCGAGTAAGACCGCGATTCCTGCGGAGGGCCCGCTTGCGGGCCCTACAAGAAGCCACCGTGCGGCTCAAAACATCTTCTGCCGCACCTTCGGCAACAGCACCAGCACCAGCGTGGCGATCGGCCCGAGCACCAGCGACAGCAGGAACCACAGCAGGCCGCTGCGGTTCTTGCCCTGGGCCAGCCCGGCATTGATCAGCGCCAGCGTGCCCCAGCCGACGAACCACGGCGCGGCCTGGGCATCGGCCAAACTGGAAAACTGATTCACGGCATCTCTCCGGTCGTTGCGACGGTGCACGCAAGCGCGCGTCGGGGAAGCGACCATGCTAACCATCCCCACCCGCCCGTGCGCATCGCGTCGACCGGCGGATCAGGCTGGCTTAATCCTTGCCGGCTATGCTGCCGCTTCATTTCGCTCCAAGGAGAACGCGATGCCGGGACTGCGTCAACTCGCCCTTGCCCTGATCTGCACGATCGGCGCCGGCGTCGCAGCCTCGCCCGCGCTGGCGAAACAGCCCACGCCGTCGGCGCCCGAAGCGCGCACCAAGGCGCTGGTCGCCTTCCAGCGCGATCTGGTCAGCGTGCTGGCGCCGCGTGCGGACGCCCTGCCCCTGCTCGGCGCCGCGCTGTTGGCGCGCCCGCTGTCCGACCAGCCGAAGTGGAACGACTTCCACAGCCTGATCGAGCGCGCGGTGGCCGCCCCGGGGAACGGTCCGGCCGAGCGCTGGGTGCAGCTGGCCGACTGCGACGCCAAGGCCGATGCCTGTCCCAACGCCGACGCCCTTGCCGCGCTGGTCGCGCAGGCGCCAGACAATGCCGCCGTGTGGCTGCTCAAGCTGGGCCAGGACTTGCGCAACGACAAGCGCGACGACGCCCGCGCCGACCTCGCCCATGCCGCCCAGGCCAGGCTTTATGACGACTACACCGGCACCAGCCTGCAGGCGCTGGCCAACGGCGTGAGCGTGCTGCCGCCCCCCGACGCCACGCTCGTACCGGACGCCGGCGCGGGCGCCGCCGGGGTGCAGGCGATGATCGTGTTCGGCATCGCCGGCGCGCAGCCGCAGCCGGGCCTGCAGGGCGCCGCGGAACTGTGCCAGACGGCCGGCGAGGATCAGGCACTGACCGCCGATTGCCGCCAGCTCGGCAAGACCCTGGAATGGGCTTCCAGCCCGCTGGCGCGCTCGCTCGGCCTGCACCTGCGCGAAGTGCTCGCCAACGATGCCGACGAGCGCGGCCAGGCCGAGCGCGAACGCCGCGACCTGGTCTGGCAGGTGCAACAGTTCACCCGGCTCGCGGCGAAGGCGCAGGCCGACAAGGCCCAGGCACAGCACCTGCTGTCGCTGGCGCGCCACGGCGGCACCGAGATGAGCCTGATGCTGGCGGCGCTGCGCGATGCCGGGATATCCACCACGGCCCCGGCCGACTGGAAGCCCCGCAAGGCGGACGACGGCACGCACTAAAGCGGTTGTCCGCCCGCTGCGCCCCTCCTGCGCCCACCCTACTCGCGGTTCCCCGGCCCACCCGCTACGCTTGCCCCAACCTTTGTCGAGCAGGGGCGCGCGGATGCTGACGGTGCTGGTGGCATGCAGCAAAGGCGGTTGCGGCAAGAGCACGCTGGTCACCCAGCTGGCCTCGCACTGGGCACAGGAAGGCAGGCACACCGCGATCGTCGATACCGACCGCCAGGGTTCCAGTTACCGCTGGGCCTCGCTGCGGCCCGAAGGCATGCCGGGCGTGCTGGGGCTGGAAGGCCGCCGCGGCCTGCACAAGCTGCCGCCGGATACCGAGCGCGTACTGATCGACACGCCCGCCGGCAGCGGCCAGCGCGAGCTCGAACCGCTCCTGGAGGCAGCCAACGCGGTGGTGGTGCCGGTGCTGCCCTCCTCGTTCGACCTGCACGCCACGCTTGGCTTCCTCGGCCAGCTCGCCGCCGTGCCGCGGATCAAGCGCGGCAAACTGCCGGTGGCACTGGTCGGCAACCGCCTCAAACCCTGGACCCACGCCAGCCAGGACGCGCTGGCGCAACTGGCCGAATCCTCTCCTTTCCCGGTGGTCGCCGAACTGCGTGACAGCCAGGCCTACGTGCTGCTCACGTCGCTGGGCAAGGGTATCTTCGACTATCACTCCGAACAGGTGCGCAGCCAGCAGCAGGACTGGCTGCCGCTGCTGCGCTGGCTCAAGCGCCAGCATTGAGGAACGCCATGCAGGAACTGATTCTGTTGCGACACGCCGAAGCCAATCCCGCGGCCGCCGGGGGCGATGACCACGACCGCACGCTCAGCCCGCGCGGCGAGCAGGAGGCGCTGGCGGCCGGCCGCTGGCTCGCCTCCCACGGTGCGCGGCCGGACCGTGTGCTGTGCTCGCCCGCCCTGCGCACCTGCCGCACCGCGGAGCTGGCGATGCGCGCGCTGGCCCAGGACGCGCCGGTCGGCCTGGCCGGCGACATCTACGACGCCACGCCGGGCGAGCTCCTGGCCCTGCTCGACCAACACGCCGACGCGCGCTGCGTGCTGCTGGTGGGCCACAACCCCGGCATCGAGCGGCTGGTCGCCTTGCTGGTGGAAGGCCGCTCGGACGAATTCCGCGGCATGCCGCCGGGCGGGCTGGCGGTGTTGCACCTGCAGGGTGCGCTGGAGCCGGGCAACGCGCGGCTGGACGCGTTCTGGTCGCCCTGATGCGCCTGCCCGCCACCGTCGCGCTGCTGGCCCTGGCGTTCGCCGTCCACGCCTCGCCTTCGCACGTGTGGCATATCCAGAGCCCGCCCTCGCACGTCGACTTCGGCGTGCGCCTGCTCTGGCTGCATACGATCCATGGCCGCTTCGGGACCATCACCGGGACCGTCGAGCCGCGGGCGGACGACCACGTGGTGGTCGATGCCCGCATCGCGCTGGACAGCCTGTCGATGGATTCGCAGCGGCTGCGTCGCTGGGTACTCGATGAGGAGTTCTTCGACGCGGCGCAATACCCGGCGCTGCATTTCGTCTCCGTACCGGTGGCGCGCCGCGCGCTCGACGGCGGCGGTGCACTGGACGGCCAGCTGACCCTGCGCGGCGTGACCCGCCCGGTGCGCTTCGAACTGCTGCCGGCGCACTGCACCGCTGATGCCTGCACGATCCAGGCGCGCGGGGAACTGAAGCGCAGCGAGTTCGGCATGACCGCGCATCGCGCCGTGCTGTCCGACCGCGTGCAACTGGCGCTGTCGATCGCGATCACGCGCGCGCCCGACTGACTTCACGCCGCGCCGGTGCCGTGCCGGCCGGGCCAGCGTGTCTACGTGCACGACGACCCCCGTATCATGCGCGCCATGCCGCTGCGCCAACTCGCCCTGTTCGTCCTGCTCGCCGCCACCGCGCTGCTCGATGGCTGCACGCTCTCGCGCGCGCAGATCCGCCGTGCCGACGCGGTGGTCGCGGCCACCGTACCGGCCGCGTCCGCCTGCGACCGTGCGGACCACTGCGCGAGCCCCTCGCCCCTGCTCGACGCCGCGCGGCAGGCACTGGGTGCGTCCACGCCGGGCGCTCCACGCCACCGGGTGGCGCTGCTCGACGCCAGCGAGCCGGCGCTGGTGGCGCGGCTGGACCTGATCCGTGGCGCCCGCCGCTCGATCGACGTACAGACCTACATCTGGGACCGGGACGACGTCGGCAAGCTGGTGCTGGACGAACTGGTGCGCGCCGCGCGCCGCGGTGTGCAGGTGCGCATCCTGGCCGACCAGCTTTCGTCCTTCGGTGATGTCGCGTTGCTCGACCGCCTCGCCCGCGCCAGCCCCAACCTCCAGGTGCGGCTGTACAACCCGACCTTCCACGAGGCGAACACCTCGCCGCTGGAATGGGCCGCGGGGATCGCCTGCTGCTTCTTCAAGTTCAACCAGCGCATGCACAACAAGGTGCTGGTGGTGGACAACACCGTCGGCATCACCGGCGGGCGCAACTACCAGGACCGCTACTTCGACTGGGACGACGACTTCGACTACGTGGACCGGGACGTGCTGGTCGGCGGCCCGGCGGCGCAGGCGATGGCCAAGAGCTTCGCCCTGTTCTGGCGGCACAAGCGCTCGGTGCCGTTGACCCATCTGCGCGACGTCAATCGTCACATCCTGGACCACCCGGCTGCATCGGAGTGGCTCGCGCCGACGTACGAACACCCGCAACGCGTCTATCGCGTGGAGCAGGAGGCCGGCGACGCGGCATGGCTGCGCGCCCACGTGCTGGCCGACAGCCTGGAAACCGGCGCGGTGGATTTCTTCAGCGACCTGCCGGCCAAGACCGACCAGCCGCTCAAGCGGCAGGCGCGCCAGTTCACCGCCCATGTCATGCAGATGGTCGGCGCCGCGCGCCACGAGGTGGTGCTGCAGACGCCGTACCTGGTGCTCAGTCGGCGCGCGCGGCGCATCTTCGAGCGCCTGCACCTGGCAACCCCGCCGCCGCGCATCGTCGTCTCGACCAATTCGCTCGCTTCCACCGACGCCTTCGCGGTCTACGCGGTCTCCTACAAGCACCGCAAGCGCTATCTCAAGGACTACGGCTTCGAGATCTACGAGTTGAAGCCGCACGCCGCCGATCCGGCGGCCGCCAACGCGCGCGCCAGCCTCGAATGGATCGGCGAGGGCGAGCACGCCAACGGCGATCCGGCGCACGACGCCTCGCAACGCTACGTGGGTACCGAGAGCCACGGTCTGCTCGGCAGCCACGGCAGCAGCCAGCGCCCGGCGCCGCTGGTCAGCGAGGGGCGGCGCTTTGCCCTGCACGCCAAGTCGATCGTGGTGGACGACCGCTTCGCGATGGTCGGTTCGCACAACTTCGACCCGCGCTCGGACCACTACAACACCGAGGCCGGCGTGATCGTCTACGACCCGCGCTTCGCCGAGCAGTTGCGCCGTTCGATCCTGCGTGACACGCAGCCGCAGAACGCCTGGGTCATCGCCCCGCGGCGTCCGGTGGTGCCGGTGCTGACCAAGCTCAACCAGGTCATCGGCGACTTGTCCGAAAGCCTGCCCCTGTTCGACTTCTGGCCGTACCGCTACGCCACCAGCTACCAGTTGAAGGCCGGTTGCGCCCCGATGCAGCCAGACGACCCGGCGTTCTACAGCTGCTACGAACCGGTGGGCGACTTTCCCGATGTGGCGCTGTCGCCGAAGCTGATCTACACGCGGCTGATCACCGCGTTCGGATCCAGCGCAAGCGGCATCCTCTAGCGGCGCCTCGACGTCCTCTCCCAACCGGAGAGGGGGGCCGGGGTGAAGGGCCCGGGATACGCGGGGGCCGAGCTGGACCTGGCCTGTATCGCGGTCCTGCCGCAGGGTTTTCCCCCTCGCCCTCCTCTACTCGAGGGAGACAGGAGGCAGAGGCGCGCGCCTGGCTCGGCATGCGTGACATGAGCCGTCCTTCGTCCACTTTTTCCGGAAGGGAGAAGGAGCCGTTCATGGCGGCGTGGAAGGCACCGTGCTGTCGAAGCGCATCGGCAGTTCGCCCTGTACGCCCGCAGCGCCGGCCGGTACCGCGAAACGCCAGCCCCGCACCGTGGCCAGGGCGTGCGCGTCGAGCACCGGATCGCCGCTGGACCGGGCGACGTCGGCGGCGGTCACCCGGCCGCTGCCGTCGGTGTCGATGGCGAGTACCACGCGGCCGTCCAGATGGCCGCGCAACTCGGCCCACGATGAGGGTCCGGGCGGCGTATCGATGGGCACCAGCTCCGCGGGCGCCGGTGGCCGTGGGTGCGCCACGGGCTCCGGTTGCGCGCCGACCACGCGCGGCGCGGCATGCGGGCGATGGCGCGGCGGTACACGATGCCGCCGCGGCGCGATCTGCGCCACCGCGCGCGGCGGTGGGCCGGTCCAGTCGTCGGTGAGGCCGCTCAACCCATCGGTGCCGACGATGCCGACCAGCAGGCCGATGACGCTCAAGGTCGTGGTGACGCGCAGGCGCGGCATGGCGACGCGTTTCGGCTCAGCGCTCCAGGATCGCCACCACGCCCATGCCGCCGGCGGTGCACACCGAGATCAGGCCGCGGCCGCTGCCCTTCTGCACAAGCTCCTTGGCCAGCGTGGCGACCAGGCGCGCGCCGGTGGCGGCGAACGGATGGCCGACGGCCAGGCTGGAACCGTGCACGTTGAGCCTGGCCGGGTCGATGCTGCCCAGCGGGGCGTCCAGGCCGAGCCGGCTGCGGCAGTACTCGGCGCTCTCCCACGCCCGCAGCGTGCACAGCACCTGCGCGGCGAAGGCCTCATGGATCTCGTAAAAGTCGAAGTCCTGCAGCGTGAGCCCGTTGCGCGCGAGCAACCGCGCGACCGCCACGGTCGGCGCCATCAGCAGGCCCTCGCCGTGCACGAAATCGACCGCGGCGACCTCCGCGTCGCGCACCCACGCCTGCACCGGCAGGCCATGCTTCGCTGCCCAGTCCTCGCCAGCCAGAAGCACTGCGGCGGCGCCGTCGGACAGCGCGGTCGAGTTGCCGGCGGTCAGCGTGCCGTGGCCGGAGCTGCGGTCGAATGCGGGCTTGAGCGTCGCCAGCTTTTCCAGGCTGGTGTCGGGCCGCAGGATGTTGTCGCGCTTGACCCCGCGGAAGGGCACCACCAGGTCGTCCATGAAACCGGCGTCGTAGGCGGCGGCGAGCTTCTTGTGGCTCTCCAGCGCGAGCTGGTCCTGCGCCTCGCGGCCGATATGCCACTCGCGCGCCATCTTCTCGCAGTGGTCGCCCATCGACATGCCGGTGCGCGGTTCGGCCACGCCCGGGAACGAGGGCTTGAGCTCCGCCAGCGAGAACCCGCGCGTGGCGGCGGCGAGCTTGTCCTGCCAGCCCTTGGCGCGGTTGATCGAGAGCAGCCGCTTGCGCAGGCGCTCGCCGTAGACGATCGGCACGTCGCTGGTGGTGTCGGAGCCGGCCGCGATGCCGGCTTCGATCTGGCCCACGGCGATCTTGTTGGCGACGATGATGGCGTTGTCCAGCGAGGTGCCGCAGGCGCGCGCGGTGGTGATGCCGGGCGTGGTCGGCGCCAGGCCTGAGCTCAGCAGCGCCTCGCGCGCGAGATTCCAGTCCGACGAATGCTTGATCACCGCGCCCAGCGCGACCTCGCCCAGCTCCACGCCATGCAGGCCGTAGCGTTCCACCAGCGCGCCGAGCACCTTGACCGACATGCCGAAGTTGCCGACGTCGGCGTAGGCGGTGTTGTTGCGGCAGAACGGGATGCGCACACCGCCGATCACACCGACGCGCTTCGTGGTTTTTTCCATGTCCGGGGCGGTCCAGAGGCCTTCGAATCTCCAAAGGCTAACCCGCAGGCCCATGCGGCGGAAGCCCAAAAGCGTGAACGGGAGGCGCTCCGTATAATCGTCGGTTCCCCGCCGTTTGGAATGCCGATGGATGCGCAACCGCTAATCGCCCTGCCCGCGGTGCTCGCGCTGGAATGCCTGCCCGACCAGTCGCCTACGGCCGTCACGCTCAGCCGCGACGAAGCCGACGCGCTGGCTGCGCTGGTCGCCGAGGACCTGCATGCGTTGCTGCCGCGCATCGGCGAGGCGCGGCTGGCGCTGGCCGGCGCGCTGTTCGACCCGGTCGAGCTGCTGCGCCCGGGCTTCCCGGTGTGGGCCACGCTGGACGAACTGGCCCGCAGGGTGCCGCGCGGCCACCTGGAGAACGTGGTCGCCTTCGGCAGCCATGCCGGGCAGATGCCGGCGCAGACGCTGGTGCCCGAACCGGGCCACGCCGGCGGCGCGATGCGCCTGCTGCCGCTGTCGGTGCTGGCCCCCGAGGCGCTCGCCGACGACCTGGCCCAGGACATGGAAGTGCAACTGGTCGGCCGCGGCGAGGCCGGCGCGCGCACCGCCGACTGGCTGATGCGCACGCTCGGCGTGCGGCTCGAGCACGCCCGTTACCTGAGTCGCAACGACCTGCTTGCGCTGACCTGCGTGCAGTACGAGCACGTCAATCTCGCGCCGCTGTGGACCCTGCTCGAAGTTGCGTTGCTCACACCCTACCAGGGCGAATCCACGCTGAGTGCACGCGGCCTGCCATTGCGCTACTCCGACGGCGCCGTACACGCCGGTTCGCCCGCGGCCTGGCTGGCACAGCAGTCGGGCGCGCCCGCCGAGCGCGCGCACGCCTTCGCCGGGCTGGTGTTCGAGTTGCGCCAGTACGCCGCGCTGCTGCAGGCGCACCACCTGCCGCTGGCGCTCGATGCGGGCGAGGCGGATGCAGGCTGGCTGCTGGAGACCTTCGCCGAGGCCGACCCGGCGCTGGCGCCGCCGGCGCTGTTCGCACACGAAGCGCCGGGCCTGGGCACCGTGGCGATCAGCGCCGCCCAGACCGGCGCCGATGGCCACCCCCGCCTGCTCGCACAGGGTTACCCGCTCGCGCCGCAGGCGCTGGGACCGCTGGTGGCGGTGCTGGCCGCGCGGCTCGGCATCGAGCCCGCGCTGCAGGCACTGGGCCGGGTGATGCTGGACGATAGCGGGCTCACCGTGCCCTCCCCCTTGCGGCACTGAGGGCGCTCTGGCAGCAGGCCGGCCGGTTGTGGCATCCATCCGGCGGCAGGCGCATGATGGGGTCCGGAGCAGGGTACGCGCTCGGGGGGAGTGCCATGACCCAACCCCTTTCACCGGACGGACTGGCCGAACCGCCCGACGACGACGACCAGTCCGAAAGGAACTGGCCCGAGCACGTACTGCGCGGCGTCCCCGCGCTGATCGCCTACTTCGACCCCGACCTCGTCGTGCGCTTCGCCAACCAGCCGCCGCGGCGCTGGCTGGGCGTGGCGACCAGGGGCCTGGCCGGTCGCGCGGTCGGCGAGCTGCTCGACGAGGCCAGCGCACCACGCGCGATCGAAGCGCTGCAGGCCACGCTGGGTGGCCAGCCAAGCACGGTCGAGGGGGTGTTGTTCGCTGGCCGCGCGCACCGCTACATGCACGCCAGCTTCCAGCCCGACGCCGATGAGGAGGGCCGCGTGCACGGTGTGTTCGCGGTATTCATCGACATCACCGAGCGGCATGCGCTGGAACTGAAGCTGCGCGAGAGCGAGCAGCGCTTCTTCGGCGCCTTCCAGCACGCCGCCATCGGCATGGCGCTGGTGCGCCCCGACGGCCGCTTCCTGCGCGTGAACGAAGCGGTCTGCCGCATGCTCGGCTACAGCGAGGAGGAATTCCTCACCCTGAGCATCGCCGACGTCACCCACCCGGACGACTACGGCACCGACATGGCGCAGCTCGGGCAGATGCTCGCCGGCCGCACCGACGCCTACCAGATGGAGAAGCGCAACCTGCACAAGGACGGCCACGTCGTGCACTTCCAGCTCAGCACCTCGCTGGTGCGCGACGAGCATGGCAAGCCGCTGTATTTCGTCTCGCAGGTGGAGGACATCAGCCAGCGCAAGCAGTACGAGGAAGCGCTGTTCCGCGAACGCGAACTGGCCGAGGTCACGCTCAACTCCATCGGCGACGCGGTGATCGCGGCCGACCTCGACTTGCGCGTGACGTCGCTCAATCCGATCGCCGAAGGCCTCACCGGCTGGACCGCCGCCGAGGCGCGCGGCCGCCCAATGGACGAGGTGTTCCGCCTGCGCGACGCGCGCACCGGCGCCGCACTTGAAAACCCGTTGCGCGGCGCGATCGAGCGCAACGCCATCGTCGACCTGGAAGGCAAGGCGGTGCTGCTGCACCGCAATGGCTTCGAAACGCCGATCGAGGACTCCTCCGCGCCGATCCACGACCACGCCGGCCATGCGATCGGCGGCGTGCTGGTGTTCCGCGACGTCAGCGAGACGCGCGCGCTGGCGCTGAAGATGATCCACCTGACCCAGCTCGACACCCTGACCGGCCTGCCCAACCGCAGCCAGATGCAGGGCCAGATCGAGCAGGCCGTGGCGACCGCGCGCCGGCGCCAGCAGCGTTGCGCGCTGCTGTACATCGACATCGACCACTTCAAGCAGATCAACGACCAGCACGGCCCCGCCAACGGCGACCGCGTGCTGCGCGCGTTTGCCGCGCAGCTGCGCCAGGCGCTGCACGACGAGGACATCCTGTGCCGTCACCACGGCGACGAGTTCGTGGCGCTGCTGCCGCAGGTGGAGGCGCCCGGCCAGGCCGCCAGCGTGGCGCAGCGGCTGATCGCCTACGGCGAGCGGACCACCGTGGCGGGCCTGCCCGAACTCTCGCTGCGCATGTCCGTGGGCATCAGCCTGTGCCCGGACGACGCGGCCGACGCCGACCAGCTGCTGCGCAACGCCGACAGCGCCATGTACGAGGTCAAGGTCGGCGGCCGGCACAGCTATCGCTTCTTCACCGCCTCGATGAACGAACGCGCCTCGCTGCGCCGTCGCATCGAGGCCGAATTGCGGCTGGCGATCGCGCGCGAGCAGCTGTCGCTGCATTACCAGCCCAAGGTGGATGCCGCCGACGGGCGTATCGTCGGCGCCGAGGCGCTGTTGCGCTGGTTCGACGCCGACGGCGGCGAGCGCTATCCGCCCGAACAGTTCGTCGCGGTGGCCGAGGACGTGGGACTGATCGTGCCGATCGGCGCCTGGGTGCTGCACGAAGCGTGTCGCCAGGCCGACGTGTGGCACAGCCAGCACATGGGCGTGCCGATCGCGGTCAACGTCTCGCCGCTGCAGTTCCAGCACGCCAACTTCCTGGCCGAGCTGCAGACCGTGCTGGACCACTGCGCGCTCGATCCGGCACTGCTGGAGCTGGAACTGACCGAGCGCACCGTGATGGCCGGCGGCGACGCCACCATCGCGCTGCTCCAGCGCATCAAGCGCTGCGGCGTGCGGCTGTCGCTGGACGACTTCGGCACCGGCTACTGCAGCCTGTCGTACCTGAAACACTTCCCGGTCGATGCGTTGAAGATCGACCGCGCCTTCGTGCGCGACGTGGAGAGCGACGCGGACACCGCCGCGATCACCCAGGCAATCATCGCGATGGCGCGCAGCCTGGCCAAGACGGTGGTGGCCGAAGGCGTCGAGACCGAAGCCCAGGCCGAGTACCTGCGCAAGGCTGGTTGCGAGCAGCTGCAGGGCTTTCTGTTCGGCGCGCCGATGGACGCGACCGCGTTCGGCAAACTGCTCGCCGAGCAGCACCTGCGGCGCTGGGTGTCCGACCAGCCCGGATCGTAGGGCGGGCTTGGGCTTCAGCCCACCGCCCGTATTTCCGGATGCGGGAAGGTGGGTTGAAGCCCGCCCTACGGCCTACGTCCGCGGCAGGCCTTCTTCGTACATGAAGTAATGGCACGGCTCCATGCCGAGTTCGGCGTAGGTGCGCTGCGCGCGCTGGTTCTCCGTCTCCACGTACAGCCGCAACCCGACCGCGCCGGCGGCCCGCGCCTTGTCGCGCACCGCCGCGTACAACGCGCGGAACACGCCGCCGCGGCGCGCCTCGGGCACCACGTAGACGCTCTGGATCCACCAGAAGTCGCCGCAGCGCCAGTCGCTCCACTCGTAGGTGACCAGCAGGCTGCCGACTGCCGTGCCATCCCGTTCGGCCACCAGGTAGAAGCCACGGCGCGGTTCGTCGAACACGCCCTCGACGCCGCGCGCGAGCACTGTGCGATCGAGCGCCTTGGCTTCGGTTTCCTGCGCCATGGCGGCGTTCCACTCGACCAGGTGGGGAATGTCGGCGCGGGTGGCGGGGCGGATGGTTTGGGATGCGGGCATGGGTCCTCCTGGGCAGGCGGGGATTATCGGCCAACAACGAGGCTGAGGCCGGCTTTCCCGCGATCACGCCCCTCACCCTGCCCTCTTCCCGGAGGGGAGCGGGTTCCAGATCGCGCGTCACGACCATCCCGCCACAAACCTGCTCCCTCTCCCTGAAGGGGAGAGGGTTCCAGATCGCGCGTCACTACCACCCCGCCACAAACCTGCTCCCTCTCCCCTCCGGGGAGAGGGTTGGGGTGAGGGGCTGCTCTTGCGCGGAACCCCCTACCGGGAGCGCTTGCGCGATGCCCCCAGCTTCCGCGTCAGCGTATTGCGCCCCACCCCCAGCGCCGCCGCCGCATGCTGCCGATGCCCGCCGTGCGCCGCCAAGGCCGCCTCCAGCAACGTACGGTCGAGCGCCTCGCGGGCGCGCGCGTGGATGTCCGCTTCGCCGCGCGCAAGCGCTTCGCTGGCCCACGCGTGCAAGGCCCCGGTCCAGTCGCCGGCCGCGGTCGGCGCGGCCGCCGCGCCCAGTTCGGCGGCCTGGATCTCCGCGCCGGGTGCGATCACCGCCAACCGCCGGCACAGGTTCTCCAGCTCGCGCACATTGCCCGGGAAGTCGCGCTGTTCCAGCGCCTTGAGCGCCGCGCGCGAGAACCGCTTGGGCGGCAGCTTGAGCTCCTGCGCGGCCGTGGCCAGGAAGTGCCTGGCCAGCAGCGGGATGTCGGGCCGGCGCGCACGCAGCGGGGGCAGTTCGATGCGCACCACGTCCAGCCGGTGCTTGAGGTCCGCGCGGAACTGCCCGGCCGCCACCCGCGCGTCGAGGTCCTGATGGGTGGCTGCCACGATGCGCACGTTGCCGCGGATCAGCTCGCGCCCGCCGACGCGGTAGAACTCGCCGCCGGCGAGCACACGCAGCAGGCGCGTCTGCAGCGCCAGCGGCATGTCGCCGATCTCGTCCAGGAACAGCGTGCCGCCTTCGGCCTGCTCGAAACGCCCGGCCACGCGCCGCGCCGCGCCGGTGAAGGCGCCGGCCTCGTGCCCGAACAGTTCGCTCTCCAGCAGCTCGCTCGGGATGGCCGCGGTATTGAGCGCGACGAACGGCTTGCCGCGGCGCGCGCTTTCCTCGTGCAGCGCGCGCGCGACCAGTTCCTTGCCGGTGCCGGTCTCGCCGGTCACCAGCACGTTGAGGTCGCTCGCTGCCACGCGACCGATCAGCCGGAACACCTCCCGCATCGGCGCGCTCTCGCCG
Organism: Frateuria sp. GZRR33; assembly: GCF_051900425.1. Classification (NCBI taxonomy): domain Bacteria; kingdom Pseudomonadati; phylum Pseudomonadota; class Gammaproteobacteria; order Lysobacterales; family Rhodanobacteraceae; genus Frateuria; species Frateuria sp. GZRR33. Next base: position 308,861 of record NZ_JBHZGK010000005.1, on the reverse strand, counting down.
AACAGCGCATGCGTGGGCGTGACGGTCGGGGGCGGCGGTGCGGCCGGCTGTTCGGCGAGTGCGCGGCGTGCCACCTCGACCGCGTGATCGAGGTCGAACGGCTTGGCCAGGTAGTCGACCGCGCCGGCGCGATAGGCGGCCGCCGTGGTGGCCACGTCGGTAAAGGCGCTCATCACGATCACCGGCCCGATGCCCTGCGCGTGCAGTTCGGCGAGCAGCTCCAGGCCGTCCTCGCCGGGCATGCGCACGTCGGTCAGCAGCAAGGCCGGGCGCGCCTCGCGCAGTGCTGCGCGCACCGCCGACACGTCGCCGAATTCGCGCACGGCCAGGCCCACCTCGCGCAGCGCTTCGGCGAGCACGTAGCGGATGCTGCGGTCGTCGTCGACGATCCAGACCTCAGGACTCATGAGACTCGCTCGCAACCGTGGAGGGGTGCGCGGGCCATGCATGCTCCAGCGGCAGCCACAGGGTGAAGGTGGTGGCGCCCGGACCGCCCGCGTGGCGCAACTCGCCGCCATGTTCGTGCGCGATCTCGCGCGCCATCGCCAGGCCCAGGCCGGTGCCGTCGGCGCGACCGGACACCAGCGGCTCGAACAGCGTGTCGCGCAGGGCAGCGGGGACGCCCGCGCCATCGTCCACCATGTCCAGCCGCAGGGCGGTGCGCAGCACGCGTTCGCCCAGCCGCACCCCATGTTCGGCGCGGGTGCGCAGGATCAGATGGCGCGCGCCGGCTTCGCGCGCGTTGCGCGCCAGGTTGAGCAGCAATTGCTGCAGGCGATCGGCATCGCCGCGCAGCTCCGGCAGGCTGGGGTCGTAGTCCTGGCGGATCGCCAGCGGCGAAGGCTCGGCCTCCAGCAGCGCGACGACCCGCTCCAGCACCGCGTGCAGGTTGATCGCGTCCTGCGGCGGCGCGCCGGCCGGACGCAGCAGGCGATCGGCCAGCGCGGCCAGCCGGTCGGCCTCGGCGATGACCATGCCCGCCAGCGCCTTGAGCTCCGCCTCGCCGACGCGCCGCTGCAACAGTTGCGCCGCGCCGCGCAGGCCGGCGAGCGGGTTCTTCACCTCGTGCGCGAGGCCACGCAGGCTGGCCGATACCGGGGAGTGCCCGGCGGCTGGGGGCGCGAGCACGTGCACTTCCAGCAGCAGGTGTTCGGCATCGAGCGGCTGCAACGACACGTCGAGCCGCCGCTCCGGCGCGCCCAGGCGCAGGTCGCGCCATTGCACGGTGCGTTGTTCGTCGCGCGCCCGCGCTGCCTGGGACGCCACCGCCGGCTCGCCCAGCAGCGACGCCAGCGGCTGGCCGATGGCGCGTCGCGGGCCCAGCTCCAGCGCTTCGGCCAGCGCCGGGTTGAGCCAGGCCAGGTGCAAACGGGCATCGACCAGGCCGAGCCCGGTCGTCGCCTGTTCCGCCCATGCGCGCCAGTCGCCTTCGTTCATTGCACCATGATGGGCGTTGCGCCCTCTTGGTGCAACGCAGCCGCCGGACTACTGGGTCACGACCTCCCGGTGCATCGGCGCCAGCCTGGCCAGCAGCTTGTTCTGTGCGCGGAACGGGATGCCGTGCTTGTCCATCGCCTTCTGCAGGTCCTCCACCAGCGCGTTGAACTGGCTGCGGTGGATGTCCAGGCCGCGGTGCACCTGCGCCATGTTCTTGCCGGTGTAGGTGCAGGGGCCATCGAGGATCACGCAGAACTGGTCGACCAGTTCGGCCTTGACGTGCTCGCGGTCGACCGGCTCGAAGAACGGCCGCGTGCGCGGGTCGGCCATCAGGTTGGCCATGAAATCGTCCATCAGCGCGACCAGCCCGGCCTTGCCGCCGAACTGGTCGAACACCGGTTTGAGCGACGGGTCGCGCGGCGCCGGGTCGGCGGCCGGATGGGTCAGCGGCATGGCGCTCTGCGCCTGGGCCGCGCCGGCGGCGAGGCCGGCGGCCAGGAACAACGGAAGAAGCGACTGCTTGAGCATGAGGTTGTTCCTTGTCAGAAGCCGAGCTGGACGGAGGCGTAGAGGCCGCGCTGGCGGTCCTTGATCACGATGTTGCCGAGGTCGGCATAGGCAAGGGTCACCGACACGTGCTTGGTCGGTGCCCAGGCGACGAAGGCGTCGTACCAGTCGTCCTCCTTCGCGATGCCGAGGTTGTCCGGCTTCATGCGGTACTCGGCGCCGATGGCCCACTGGCGGGTGAGCAGGTAGGCGACCGAGGTTTCCAGTTCCGCCTGGTAACCGTCGTGCCGGTCGCCGCCGAAACCGAGGATGCCGATCTGGTTAGCCTTGGTGAAACGCACGGTGGCGTTGACCAGCAGGCTCTGGGCGAGGAACAGCTTGGTCGCGTCGATGTAGTAGTCGGTGCCCTGCGAGCGGGTGGCACCGACGAACTTCACGATCGCGTCCTGGTTGTTCTTCTTGTACTGCGCGCCGATGGAAACCTGCGGCAGCCAGCTGTCCTGTTCCAGCACCGCATCGCCGAACAGGCGCACCTTCACGCCGACCACGTCCTGGCGGAAGGTGAAGCCGCGGCCCAGGCCGAGCGCCGCACCGACGTCCTCGGTGTTGAAGCGCTGCTGCGCGTAGGAAAGCTCGACGCGGTTGTAGAAGCCGACCATCACGCCGGCGTCGTCAAGGTGGTAGTCGGGCAGGTTCACCCGCGTGTAGAAGGCGTTCGCGCCGATCTGGTCACGCGTGCCGTAGCCGCCGATCACCGCCCACGGCGTAAGCCCGCCACCGGCGGCGCCCTCGACCTGGCTCACGCCGCCGGTGAGCAGCAGCTTGCCGCTGGTGCCGGCGCCGGCATCGTCGGCCATCGCCAGGCCCGGCGCCGTCGCGGCAATGAGAAGCGCGCCGAGCAGCGTTGCCCGGTATCCCCGTTGCTTGTGCATGGTGTCTCCCTGTCTGGGGCGCGCCCCAAGCGCGCCCCCGGATGGCGTTACGGATGGGTGGCCTGTGCGGATGCAGCCGCCTCGACCGCCCGGTGCCAGGTGCCGTTGGGACCATCGCCACGCGCGTCCCCCGGCGGCGCATCGCCGGCATCGCGGTAGAGTGGGCGGCCCTGCCAGACCCACGGGCGGCGGCCGTCGGCGCGCACGATCCGGCCGAACCCCGCGGTGACGACGCCGCGGCGGCGCCTCCAGCGGCGGCCAGACCGCGGCGCACGGCCCCCCGCAGGCGCTTTGCCCGGGCACGGCATCGGCGTCGTAGACGTACAACGCGCGCCCCTGACCGTCGACCAGCCGGCCCTGCCCGTCATGGGTCGGGATCGTCTGTGCCGCCGCGGCCGTCGCCATCGCGAGCATGCCTGCCATCCACCGCCATCGCTTTTGCCTGTCCATCCAAGCCTCCCCCGGCCCGTCGCCGTCCGGCCAGGTACCTGGCGACCGGCGGCGCGGATGCAGGCCGCGCTGCACGGTTCGGCCACCAGCGCGCGCGTAGGGTCGGCCATGGGCAACCGGGGAGGACACGGCCATGACCCAACTGATCGTCTGCTGCGACGGCACCTGGAACACCCTGGAGCACACCGACCAGGGCCTGCCCGCGCCCACCAACGTGGCCAAGCTCTACAACGCCGCCGTGAAGGACGAGCGGCAGCTGGCCTACTACCACCCCGGGGTGGGCACCAACGGCGGCTGGCTGGACCGGGTGGTCGGTGGCGGCACCGGCGCCGGGCTGGAGCGCAACATCATGAGCGCCTACCAGTGGCTGGCCGTGCGTTACCAGCCGGGCGACCGCATCTTCCTGTTCGGCTTCAGCCGCGGTGCCTACACCGTGCGCAGCCTGGGCGGGCTGCTCGCGCACAGCGGCCTGCTGGACCTGTCCGACCCGGCGCTGGCACCGGCCGACGTGTGGTCGCGCGTGCAACAGGTGTTCGAGGCCTACCGCGCCGGCAAGCCGTTCGCCAACGCCGGTGGCTGGGCCTTCCACGGCGTGCCGCCCGGGCAGCCCACGGCTGGCACCATCGGCATGCACTTCATGGGCGTGTGGGACACGGTCGGTGCGCTGGGCATTCCGCTGGAGCTGTCGGTGCTGCGCTTCATCGGCGATCCGCGCCGCTACCAGTTCCACGACACCCGCATCAGCCTGATGATCGCCAACGCCCGCCATGCCGTGGCGATGGACGAGCGCCGGGCGGATTTCCTGCCGACCCTGTGGACCCACATCCGCCGTCCTGACCGGGTGCACCAGGTGTGGTTTCCCGGTGTGCACGGCGACGTCGGCGGGGGCTACGCACAGGCCGGGTTGTCCGACATTGCACTGGCGTGGATGCTCGACGAGGCCGCCGCCTGCGGGCTGCGCTTGCGCGAGAACACGCGCGCGCAGCTTCGCCCCGATCCGCAAGCCGTGTTGCACGACTCGCGGCAGGGCCTGTTCAAACTCGGCCGCAACCAGCCGCGCGCGGTGGCGCAGGTGGCCAGGACCAGCGTGCTGGCCGGCCTGCTGCATCCCAGTGCGCTCGCGCGACAGGCCGACCCGCCGCTCGCGCAGGGCGACTACTGGCCCACCCGCGGGCTCGCCGGCGGCGAGCGGACGACGCTGGACGTGTTCGCCTCGACCCACTGGAACATCACCGGTCTGTACCTGGAGGCCGGCGTCACCTACCGCTTCACCGCCTCGGGCGAATGGCTCGACGCGGGCGCCAAGTTCTCCCCCGCCGGCGGCGAGGTCGACGGGCACCATGCCTCCGACATCGCGCGACTGGCCGCTTCCGCGCTGGGCTCGGTGGAACACGCGTTCAACACCGCCAGCCATGGCGACAGCGATTTCTGGTTCACTCGTCGCCTCGAGTCCGCGCCGTGGTGCGCATTGATCGGCTTCGTGGCCAACGGCGAAGGCGACGAGCGCGGCGAGACTTTCGTGATCGGCGCGGGCTGCCGCTTCACCCCGGGCGCCAGCGGCTACTTCTACGCCTACGCCAACGACGCCTGGCAGGCCTACGCCAACAATCACGGCAGCGTGGCGCTGGTGGTCGAGCGGCCCTGAACGTGTCGCAAAGCCACTCCAAAAGAAACGGGCGCCGAAGCGCCCGTCCCCTCGACCCCTGTTGCTGCGGTCAGATCGCGTAGTACATCTGGAACTCCAGCGGGTGCGTGCTGGCGCGGTAGGCAGTCACTTCCTTCATCTTCAGCTCGATGTAGGCGTCGATGAAGTCGTCGGTGAACACGCCGCCGGCCTTGAGGAACTCACGGTCCTTGTCCAGCGCGTTGAGCGCTTCGTCCAGGCTCGCGCACACCTGCGGGATGTTCTTCTCTTCTTCCGGCGGCAGGTCGTAGAGGTCCTTGTCCGCCGGCGCGCCCGGATCGATCTTGTTGATGATGCCGTCCAGGCCGGCCATCATCAGCGCGGTGAACACCAGGTAGCCGGAGTTCATCGGGTCGGGGAAGCGCACCTCGATGCGGCGGCCCTTCGGGCTGGACACGTACGGGATGCGGCAGCTCGCCGAGCGGTTGCGCGCCGAGTAGGCCAGCATCACCGGCGCCTCGAAGCCCGGCACCAGCCGCTTGTAGCTGTTGGTGGTCGAGTTGGCGAACGCGTTGATCGCCTTGGCGTGCTTGAAGATGCCGCCGATGTACCACAGCGCCATCTGCGACAGGCCGCCATAGAGTTCGCCGGCGAACAGATTCTGCCCGTCCTTGGCCAGCGACTGGTGCACGTGCATGCCCGAGCCGTTGTCGCCCACCAGCGGCTTGGGCATGAAGGTCACGGTCTTGCCGTTCTGGTGCGCCACGTTCTTGATGACGTACTTCATCGTCATCAGCTCGTCGGCCTTCTTCACCAGCGTGTTGAACTTGACGCCGATCTCGCACTGGCCCGCGTTGGCCACTTCATGGTGGTGCACTTCGACCACCTGGCCGAGCGACTCGAGCACCTTGCACATGTCCGCGCGCAGGTCGCCCAGCGAGTCCACCGGCGCGACCGGGAAGTAGCCGCCCTTCACGCCCGGGCGGTGGCCGTTGTTCTGGCCGTCGTACTTGTAGCGCGAGCTCCAGGCGGCCTCTTCGGAACCGATCTCGTAGAACACGCGGCCCATGTCGTTCTGCCAGCGCACCGAGTCGAAGATGAAGAACTCCGGCTCGGGACCGAAGAAGGCGGTGTCGGCGATGCCGGTGGACTTCAGGAACGCCTCGCCGCGCTTGGCGATCGAGCGCGGGTCGCGGCCGTAGGCCTGCATGGTCGACGGCTCGAGCACGTCGCAGTGCAGGATCAGCTGGGTGTGCGCCGAGAACGGGTCCAGATGCGCGGTGTCCGGGTCGGGCAGCAGCACCATGTCCGACTCGTTGATGCCCTTCCAGCCCGGGATCGACGAGCCGTCGAACATCTTGCCGTCCTCGAAGGTCGACTCGTCGATGGCGTGCGCCGGGAAGGTGACGTGGTGGTGCTTGCCGAGCATGTCGGCGAAACGCAGGTCGACGAACTCGACGTCGTGTTCGGCGATCAGGTCGAGCACTTTCTGGGCAGTCATGGGCAAGCCTCGGAGCGGGAAAGGATGCGGGCGCCGTTGCAATGCCCGTGCCAGCCTTGATCCCTGTAGGAGCGCACCGGTGCGCGACCGCCATGGCGCTCCGGAGCAGGATGGCGGTCGCGCACCGGTGCGCTCCTACAGGGCCCATTGCACCTTTGTCGCGTCGGCCATGCACCAATTTGGCGCAACCCAGCCTCACGCCGCCGTGCCCGCTTCCCCGTAAGCTATGCCGCTTTAGCGAAGTGCCGGAGGGCCCTTAGTGAGCGACCTGATCCGCGTCATCCTGCTCGGCATCATCGAGGGCATCACCGAATTCCTGCCGATCTCCTCGACCGGCCACCTGCTGATCGCCGAGCAACTCGGCCTGGGCCAGCGTTCGGACCTGTTCAACATCGGCATCCAGGCCGGCGCGATCCTGGCGGTGACGCTGATCTACTGGAAGCGGCTGTGGCAGCTGCTGACCCAGTGGCGTGACCCGGCCAATCGCGACTACCTGGCCAAGCTGACGGTGGCGTTCCTGATCACCGCGGTGCTCGGCTTCATCGCGGTCAAGCTCGGCTTCACGCTGCCCGACACGGTGACGCCGATCGCCTGGGCGCTGGTCATCGGCGGCTTCTGGATGATCGGCGCCGAAGCCGTGGCCGCACGCCAGCCGGACCGGCGCGAGGTGACCTGGACGGTGGCGGTGCTGGTCGGTATCGCGCAGATGCTGGCCGGCGTGTTCCCCGGCACCTCGCGCTCGGCCGCGACGATCTTCGCCGCGCTGCTGGCCGGCACCAGCAATCGGGCCGCCGCCACCGAGTTCGCCTTCCTGGTCGGCATCCCGACGATGTACGCGGCGACGGGCTACGAGCTGCTCAAGGTGGTCAAGAACGGCGGTGCCGCGCACGAGGACTGGAGCGCGCTGATCGTCGGTTTCGTGGTGTCGGCGGTCGTCGCCTTTGCGGCCGTGAAGTGGCTGCTGGGCTACATCCGCACGCACCGCTTCACGCCGTTCGCGGTCTACCGCATCGGGCTGGGCGTCGCCTTGCTGCTCTGGCTGCCGGCCGGCGGCTGAAGCGCCCGGCCCGCGCCCTCAGCCCGGCGGGCCGGTCACGAGCTGGGCCGGACTGTCGAGCGCAACGGCTTCCCCGATCGGGTTGAAACCATCGGAGGCGACGGGCGCCGTTTCCTCGCGTGCCTGTCGGGAAAGCGCCTCGCTGCGGCTGATGCTGTGCAACGCATAGACGAACGGCACCTGGATACGCGTTGTCACCGGTTTCCCGTCGACCCGCTCCGGCTCCGCCAGGGCATGCCGCATCACCGCCTCGGCGGACTTGATGAAAGCCCCCGGGTTCGGATGGTTGATGCGATGGCTGGCTGCGTGGATGTCGGTCAGGGTGCCGTCCGGGTGCACGATCGCCTCCATCACGACCGATCCCTGCCCGCGCCGGCGGAGCTCGTCGAGCGGATAGCGGGGAAGCACCGGGAAGCTGAGCCTCGGCCCGTTCGAGCGGTACACCGCACGCAGCCCGTAGTTCCCGTCCGCCTGCCGCACGAGCTGCAGCACGAGTCGCACGTAGGTACGCGCGGTCGCTGCGTGCCCGTCACGCACGGGCGGCTTGAAGCGCCAGCGCGCGATGGCCTCCCGGGCCGGCGCCGTCAGTATCGCGGGGACTTCCTGCGGCAACTGGATCGCCGATATCTTGCCGTCCGTAGCGATGTCCAGCGCCACCTCGGCCCGGTATTCGCGCGCGACCTGCGCATCGGCGGCCGTGGCGCGCGCCTGCACGATGCCGGCCGCGAGCAACGCACACAGCGCCCATGCCGCCACCCTGCCTGTTCGCCCGGTATGCCGGTCGGTACCCATCGCACCTGCGCCAGTCGCGGCGGCGGCCATCCGTGTCATCGGCTTCATGCTTTCTCTCCCCGTGGATGCTCCCTCACGCGCCCGCGTGCGGGATGCCTGTTCATTGCCTGCCGGCGCCGCGCCTCAGCCGCGCGGCTCGGCCTCCAGCGGTTGCACGGGACTGTCCAGCGCGACCGCCTGCCCGGACAGATCCGGTGTTCCGTGCGCGTCCGCGGGGGCGTCCGTGGTCCGCCTGGCCTTGGCCTCGGCAGCGTCCGAGGGGCTCCGCGTCTGGAAGATGACCGGGATCTGCACGCGGGTGGCGACGGGTTTGCCATCGACAAGTTCGGGCAGGGCGCGGCTGTGGCGTATCGCCTCGTCCACCGCCAGCGCGAACTGCTTTCGTGCGAGCGGGCTGCTGAACTCGGAGGCGACCAGTTTGATGTCGGTCAGGCTGCCGTCCGGTTGCACCACGGCGGCCATCGTCAGGCGCCCGTCGCCCTGCTCCCGTGGCCATCGGGGCGCCCGAAGCACAAGCGCCGGGCCGTTCTTGATGTAGCGCACGGCCACGCCGTAATTGCCGTCCGGCCGTTGGGCCAGGACCAGGTCGATCCATGCGTAGGTGCGGGCCGTGACCGCATGGCCTACCCGCACGGGCGGCTTGAAGCGCCAGCGCTTGATTGCTTCCTGCGCGGGCGCTCCCAGCACGGGTGGAACCGCTCCGGGCAGCTCGACCCGCGTCACCTGCCCGGCCGTATCGACGTCCAATCCGGCCTGCAGGTGATACGTCTGCACCACCTGTACATCGGCCGCGCGCGCCGCCCCGACGGGCAACACGAGCGCGGCCCACCATTCCAATCCCCTCGCCAGCCCAGCTCCCATCCCGTGTCCCCTCCGGCGTATGCATGCGACGGCAGCCTACACCGGCGAAGGCGGGTGGTGCGTTCGAGCGCAGCGTTGCCAGCTTCCGCCCCGATGCCCACGCCTTGCGCACGCCGGCGTGCCTACGATGACCGCGCACGCCGCCACCCCGGTCCGGCTGCACACGACGGCGTTTCCATGGCAGCAGACAAACCCCCAAGCCTGATCCGGTCGCGAATCATGCTGGCGGCGGGCTTCGTCCTGCTGGCCTCGCTGCTGGCCGGGGCTTACGTGCTGGCAGCGGCGCGCGAGGCGGGGATGGAACAGCAACAGCACATCCAGGCGGTGCGTGCCTCCCTGCGACAGACCATGCTGACGATCCAGGGCGCCGAGACGGGCCAGCGCGGTTACCTGCTCACCGGCGAGACCGCCTACCTGGCGCCCTACATGCGCGCGCAACCCCGGTTGACGGGTTTGCTGCAGGCGCTCGACCGGCAGATCGAGGACCCGCACCTGCGCCGCTACCTGCCCGAGCTGCGTGCGCTGATCGCGGGCAAGCAGGCCGAGCTGGCGCAGACGCTGTCCTACTACAACCAGGGCGAGCACGAGGCGGCCGTGAGGCTGGTCCGCTCCAACCTGGGCATGCAGCTGATGGAGCGCATCCGCTCGCTCGTGGCCACGATGCTGGTGGAGTGCGACCGCAGCATTGCCGCCGAGCAGGCCAAGGAGCGCATGCTCTCGCGCTGGGTGCTGACCGGCGCCTCGGCCTCCGCGCTGGCGATCCTGGGCCTGGCCGTGCTGACCCTGCGCGAGATGTCCCGACGCCACAGCATGGTGATGCGGGTGCGCGACGAACTGCTGGCCTCGAGCGAAGCGCTGCGTCGGAGCACCGAGCGCCAGGCGATGCTGGAAGAGGCGGTGCGCCAGTCCCGCAAGATGGAAGCGCTGGGCGCGCTGACCGGCGGCATGGCGCACGATTTCAACAACATGCTTGCGGTGGTGATGGGCAACCTGGAATTGCTCAAGGCGCGCCTGGCCCGCGGCAACCTCGATGTCGGCCGCTACGTCGGGTACGCGCTGGAGGCGACCCGGCGCGCGGGCGAACTGACGCAGCGGCTGCTGGCGTTCGCGCGCAAGCAGCCGCTGCACGCGGTGCTGGTGGCGACGGGCGACGTGGTGGCCAGCACCACCGAGGTGATCCGCCGCACGCTCGGCGGCATCTACAGCGTCGAGCTGCAGCAGGCGCCGGACCTGTGGAAGACGCGGGTGGACGTCAACCAGCTGGAAAGCACGCTGATCAACCTGGCGGTCAATGCCCGCGACGCCATGCCCGAAGGCGGCCGGCTGGCCGTGCAGACGGCCAACGTGTTCCTCGACGAGGAGTTCGCCAGCGGCCGGCCCGACGTGGCCCGCGGCGCCTACGTGATGATCGCGATGACCGACACCGGGCAAGGCATGACGGCCGAGGTCAGGCGCAAGGCCTTCGAGCCGTTCTTCACTACCAAGGCGGCCGGCAAGGGGACTGGACTGGGACTGAGCCAGGTCTACGGGTTCATCAAGCAATCCGGCGGGCACGTGGACATCGAGAGCGACGTCGGCAAGGGCACCACGATCCGCATCTACCTGCCGCGCGCCGTTGGCGAGACCACCGGCCCGGCGCCAACCGACCGGGGCGTCGATGGCGTGCCGCGGGGCGACGGCAGCACGCTGATCCTGCTGGTCGACGACGACATCGGCGTGCGCGTGTTCGCAGCCGAGGCGCTGACCGAGCTGGGGTATCGCGTGCTGACCGCGTCCAGCGGCCACGATGGGCTGGCCGTACTCGACGCCCATCCGTACATCGACCTGTTGCTGACCGACGTGGAGATGGCGCAGCTCACCGGCTGGGAGCTGGCCGATATCGCGCGGCAGGTGCGGCCGGGCCTGAAGGTGCTGCTGATGACCGGCTTCACCCGCGAGGCCACCGAGCGCGTCGGCGAACGCATTCCCGGCGCCGGCTTGCTGCGCAAGCCCTTCACGCTGGAGGAGCTCGCCCATCGCGTGCACGACGTGCTGGCGGGCGACCCGTCGCCGGCCGCCGGCCGGACCGGGTGAGTGCCTGCGGCGGCGCGCGATGGCGCCGCCGTGCTCAGGCGGCCGCCGCGGCGTTCGATCCGTTCGTCTCGGTCGCCACCCGCGCCGGCCGGAACTGCGGCTCGTTGGTCCGCTCGAACAGCTCGCGCACCCATTCGATGAAGGCCTGCACGCGCGCGGAGAGGTGCTTCTTCTGCGGATAGACGATCCACACCGGCTTGCCGGTGGAGCGGGTGTCGGTCATCACCAGCTGCAGCTTTCCCCAGTCGAGCATGCAGGCGACCATCATGTGCGGGGCCTGGGTGATCCCCAGGCCCGCGGCCACCGCCTGGATCACCGACTCGGCATCGTTGATCAAGAGGTGCCCGTCCACGTCGACCGCAATCGGCCCGTTGGCGCCGTCGAACATCCACTGCCGCGGGCGGCCGTTGGGATATACGTAGTTGATGCAGCGGTGCTGCTTGAGATCCTCGATGGTCTGCGGGGCGCCGTAGCGGGCGAGGTAGGCCGGCGAGGCGCAGACCACGTTGCGCAGGTAGCCGATCTTGCGCGCGATGAGGCTGGAATCTTCCAGTTCGCCCACGCGGATGGCGCAGTCGATGCCTTCGCCATTCATGTCGGCCGGCAGGTCGCTCATCGACAGTTCCAGCCGGATGTCGGGGTAGCGCTGCTCGAACTCGGCCAGCCGCGGGATCAGCGCCGCGCGCCCCACCGCCAGCGACACCGCCACGCGCAGCTTGCCGACCGGCTTGCGGTTGGCGTAGCCCAGCGCCTCGGTGGCTTCGGCCAGGTCGGCCAGGATGTCCTTGCAACGTGCGTGGAATACCGCGCCGTCGTCGGTCAGCCGCAATGATCGGGTCGAGCGGAACAGCAGGCGCGCGCCGAGGCGCTCCTCCAGCCGGGACACCGCGCGGCTGACGCCGGAGGGGGTCATGCCCAGTTGGGCGGCGGCGGCGGCGAAGCTCTTGGCTTCGACCACGCGGACGAACGCGGAAATTGCTGCGAAGTCTTCCATCGAGCCCACTCCAGGGTGATTCGTGACCCCGCGGCACGAGTGCTTTGCACCGTGCCGCGGTTTTCTATACCGGCAAGTGTACCTATTCTCCCGGGCCTTCGCCGGTCCTGTACCGACTGGTGCACTAATTTAGACCCGGGAGCGCGTGATGAAAAAGCGATGGATTCTCTTGAGCCTGGCCGTGGCGGTCGCGGCCGGCAGCTGGGCGGTGCTCGGCAGCCACGGCGAAAGCCACGCGCAGGAAGCCGGCGCCCCGCCGCCGCCCGCGGTGACCGTGGCGCAGACGCTGGTGCGGCCGGTCAGCGATACCGATGCCTTCACCGGTCGCCTGCAGGCGGTGGACACGGTCGAAGTGCATCCTCGCGTGAGCGGCTACGTCAACGCCATCCATTTCACCGAAGGCGCGCGCGTACACAAGGGCGAGCTGCTGTTCACCATCGATCCGCGGCCCTACCAGGCCGAGGTCGACCGCCTCGCCGCCACGCTCGACCAGGCGCGCGCCGAGCAGAAGCTGGCCGCCTCCAACGCCGAGCGCGCGAAGAAGCTGCTGGCGCAGCATGCGATCTCCACGCAGGAAGCCGATCGCCTGGCCACCGCCGCGGCCAGTGCCGGCGCGCAGGCGTCCGCCACCGCTGCCGCACTGGAAGCGGCCCGGCTGGATCGCGGCTTCACCGAAGTTCGCGCGCCGATCGACGGCCGCGTGAGCAACGCGCGGATCACCGCCGGCAACCTGGTGACGCCAGCCGATGTGCTCACCAGCGTGGTCAGCGTCGACCCGGTGTATGCCTACTTCACCATCGACGAGCACGCGTACCTGAAGCTGGACCAGTTGCGCCGCGAGCGCGGGGTAGCTCCGCAGGTGGCGATGGGCCTGGTGGATGAAGAGGGCTACCCGCATGCCGGCCGCATCGACTTCGTCGACAACCAGCTCGACGCCGACAGCGGCACGATGCGCCTGCGCGCGGTATTCGACAACGACGATGGCCGCTACACGCCGGGCCTGTACGTGCGCCTGGAACTGCGCACGCCCAGCCGCCAGCCGCGCGCGCTGATCGACGAGCGCGCGGTCGGCACCGACCTGGGCAACAAGTTCGTCTACGTGCTCGAGCCCGATCACAAGGTGGCCTACCGCAAGGTCACGCTGGGGCCGCTGGCCGACGGCTTGCGCGTGGTCACTGCCGGGCTCACCGCCAAGGACGTGGTGGTGGTCAACGGCCTGCAGCACGTGCGCCCGGGGATGGAAGTCAGCCCCACGCTGGTCGCGATGGAAACCCGCAGCCTGGACGCCGATGGCCGGCTGGCCGGGGCTAGCGGCGGCGCAGCGAAGGTCGCCTCGCGCAAGTAACGCCATGACTCCCTCCCCTGCTTGCAGGGGAGGCTTGGGGAGGGGTGCTCTTCGTCGCAAGAGCGAACCCCCTCCCGACCTCCCCCTGCAGGCAGGGGGAGGGGCACATCAGGGAAACCCAAGCAATGAAACTCGCCCAATATTTCGTGGAGCGTCCGATCCTTGCCGGCGTACTGTCGGTGCTGATCGTGATCGCCGGCGCGATCTCGCTGTTCAAGCTCCCGATCGGCGAATACCCGGAAGTGGTGCCGCCGACGGTCGTCGTGCGCGCCAGCTATCCCGGCGCCAACCCCAAGGTGATCGCCGCCACCGTCGCCACGCCGCTGGAGGAACAGATCAACGGCGTCGAGGGCATGCTCTACACCTCCTCGCAGGCCACCAGCGACGGCGCGATGACGCTGACCGTGACCTTCGCGCTGGGCACCAACCTGGACAACGCCCAGGTGCAGGTGCAGAACCGGGTGGCGCAGGCGCTGCCGCGGTTGCCCGAGGAGGTGCAGCGGCTCGGCGTCACCACGCAGAAAAGCTCGCCCGACCTGACCATGGTCGTGCACCTGATCTCGCCGGACCAGCGCTACGACATGCTGTACCTGTCCAACTACGCGCGGCTGCACATCAAGGACCAGCTCGCGCGGCTGGATGGCGTGGGCGACGTGCAGCTGTTCGGCGCCGGCGAGTACTCGATGCGGGTGTGGCTGAATCCGGAGAAGCTGGCGATGCGCGGGCTGACCACCGGCGACGTGGTCGACGCGATCCGCGAGCAGAACGTGGACGTGGCCGCCGGCTCGCTCAACGCGCCGCCGGCGCCCAACGGTGCCGCGTTCCAGCTCAACATCAACACCCGCGGCCGCCTGGTCAGCGAGGACGACTTCGCCAACATCGTGCTGCGCACGACGAAGGACGGCGCGGTCACGCACCTGCGCGACGTGGCGCGCGTCGAACTGGGTTCGAACAACTACGCGCTGCGCAGCCTGCTCGACAACAAGCCGGCGGTGGCGCTGCCGATCTTCGCCCGTCCGGGTTCCAACGCGATCCAGATCTCCGACGAGGTACGCGCCGCCATGGCGCAACTGAAGGCGGATTTCCCGCAAGGGGTGGACTACCGGATCGTGTACGACCCGACCGTGTTCGTGCGCGGCTCGATCGAGGCGGTGGTGCATACGCTGTTCGAGGCGATCCTGCTGGTCGTGCTGGTGGTGATCCTGTTCCTGCAGACCTGGCGCGCCTCGATCATCCCGCTGGTGGCGGTGCCGGTTTCGCTGGTGGGCACCTTCGCGGTGATGTACCTGGCCGGCTTCTCGCTCAACGCCTTGAGCCTGTTCGGGCTGGTGCTGGCGATCGGCATCGTGGTCGATGACGCGATCGTGGTGGTGGAGAACGTCGAACGCCATATCGAGCATGGCCTCAAGCCGAAGGAAGCCACGCGACGCGCGATGACCGAGGTGACCGGGCCGATCGTGGCCACCGCGCTGGTGCTGTGCGCGGTGTTCATCCCGGCGGCCTTCATCAGCGGCCTGACCGGCGAGTTCTATCGCCAGTTCGCTCTGACCATCGCGATCTCCACGGTGATCTCGGCGTTCAACTCGCTGACCCTGAGCCCGGCGCTGTCGGCACTGCTGCTGAAGGAGCGTGGCGCGCCGAAGGATCGCTTCAGCCTCCTGCTCGAACGTGGCTTCGGCTGGCTGTTCCGCCCGTTCAACCGGATGTTCGTCAGCGGCGCGAACCGCTACGTCGGCGGCGTGCGCCGCGTGCTCGGCAAGGGCGCGCCGGCGCTGGTGATCTACGGCGCGCTGGTCGCGCTGGGCGTGTTCGGCTTCATCCACGTGCCGGCCGGCTTCGTGCCCTCGCAGGACAAGCAGTACCTGGTGTCGTTCGCGCAGTTGCCCGATGCCGCCTCGCTCGACCGCTCCGAGGAGGTGATCCGTCGCATGAGCGCGATCGCCCTGAAACAGCCGGGCGTGGAAAGCGCGGTGGCGTTCCCGGGCCTGTCGATCAACGGCTTCACCAACTCGCCGAATTCCGGAATTGTCTTCGTCACCTTGAAGCCGTTCGAGGAGCGCACCGATCCGGCGCTGTCGGCCGGGGCCATTGCCGGTGCGTTGAACCAGAAGTACGCAGCGATCCAGGACGCCTACATCGCGGTGTTCCCGCCGCCGCCGGTGATGGGCCTGGGCACGATCGGCGGCTTCCGCATCCAGATCGAGGACCGTGCCGACCAGGGCTTCGAGGAGCTGTTCAAGCAGACCCAGAACCTGATCGCACAGAGCCAGAAGACGCCGGCGCTGGCCGGGCTGTTCTCCAGCTACCAGGTGAGCGTGCCGCAGATCGACGCCGAGGTGGACCGCGAGAAGGCCAAGGCCGAGGGCGTGAACCTGGCCGACGTCTACCAGACCATGCAGGCCTACATGGGCTCGCTGTACGTCAACGACTTCAACCGCTTCGGGCGCACCTACCAGGTCAACGTCTCGGCCGAGCCGGGCTTCCGCCGCGAGCCGGAGGACATCCTGCGGCTGAAGACGCGCAACGCCGCCGGCGAGGCGGTGCCGCTGGGTTCGTTCGTGCAGGTGCACCAGGGCGTCGGTCCGGACCGCGTGCAGCACTACAACGGCTACCCGACCGCCGAGATCAACGGCGGCCCGGCGCCGGGCTTCAGCTCGGGCCAGGCGCAGGCGGCGATGGAGAAGCTGGCGAAGGACAACCTGCCCAACGGCATGAGCTTCGAGTGGACCGAGCTCACCTACCAGCAGATCCTGGCCGGCAATACCGCGGTGCTGGTGTTTCCGCTGTGCGTGCTGCTGGTGTTCCTGGTGCTGGCCTCGCTGTACGAGAGCCTGACCCTGCCGCTGGCGGTGATCCTGATCGTGCCGATGGTGCTGTTGTCCGCGATCGCCGGCGTGTGGCTGTCCGGCGGCGACAACAACATCTTTACCCAGATCGGCCTGATCGTGCTGGTCGGCCTGGCCTGCAAGAACGCCATCCTGATCGTGGAATTCGCCCGCGAGGCGCAGATCCACGAAGGGCTGGACCGCCGGCAGGCGGTGCTCGAAGCGGCACGGCTGCGACTGCGCCCGATCCTGATGACCAGCTTCGCTTTCATCATGGGCGTGGTGCCGCTGGTGACCTCGCACGGCGCCGGTGCGGAGATGCGCCACGCGATGGGCGTGGCGGTGTTCTCCGGCATGTTGGGCGTGACCTTCTTCGGCCTGCTGTTCACCCCCCTGTTCTACGTGATCGTGCGCGGCTGGAGCGAACGCGCGGCAGCAAGGCGTGCCGCGCGTCATGCGGCGCTGCCAGTCGCTATCGAGGAGCACTGAGATGTCCCGAGTTACGAAATATCTGCTCCCTCTCCCCCGGCTCTTGTCAAAAATGGGGGAGAGGGCTGGGGTGAGGGGTCGCTCTAGCGGCGGCCTCTCATCGGAGCCAGCTCTTATGAACTTCTCCGCAAGCCCCGCCCCCTCACCCCAACCCTCTCCCCGAAGGGGAGAGGGAGCCAAGCGGGCGCTCGCTTTGACGGTCACCCTTCTGCTCGCCGGCTGCATCAACGTCGGCCCCGACTACCGCCAACCGGTCGAGAAGCCCGTCGCGCTGCAGGGCGTGGACACCTCCCGCCAGTCCCATGCCGACTTCCAGGCCGACTGGTGGAAGCAGTTCAACGACCCGACGCTCGACACCCTGATCACCCGCGCGGCGAAGAACGCCCCGGACCTGAAGATCGCGCTGGCCCGGCTGAAGGAATCCCGCGCCCTGCTCGGCACCGCGCGTTCGGAACAGTGGCCGGACATCGACGCCGGCGCCAGCTACACGCGCAGCCGCGGCCAGACGCCGGGCTTCAGCGAACAGCGCACCACTACCACCACCTACCAGGCCGGCTTCGACGCCAGCTGGGAGCTGGACCTGTTCGGCGGCGTGCGCCGCCAGGTGGAGGCCGCGCGCGCCGACAGCGAGGCCGCGGCCGCCTCGCTGCAGGATGCGCAGGTGACGCTGTTC
Organism: Frateuria sp. GZRR33; assembly: GCF_051900425.1. Taxonomy (NCBI): domain Bacteria; kingdom Pseudomonadati; phylum Pseudomonadota; class Gammaproteobacteria; order Lysobacterales; family Rhodanobacteraceae; genus Frateuria; species Frateuria sp. GZRR33. Next base: position 291,301 of record NZ_JBHZGK010000005.1, on the reverse strand, counting down.
GCCGAGGTCGCGCGCAACTACTTCGACCTGCGCGGCACGCAGTTGCGCATCGAGGTCGCGCAACGCGACATCGCCAACCAGCGCGAGGCGCTGGAGCTGATCGAAAGCCGCGCTGCGCTGGGCACCGGTTCCGAGCAGGACGTCGCCAGCGCCCGCGCACGCCTGGCCGGCGTCGAGGCCACGCTGCCAGTGCTCACCACGCGGGCCCAGGCCGACGGCTTTCGTCTTGCCGTGCTGCTGGGCGAACGGCCGGGCGCTCTGGACGTCGACCTCTCCTCCGCGCACTTCACGCCGATCGACACCATCCTGCCGATCGGCAACGCCGACGACGTGCTGCGCCGGCGCCCGGACATCCGCATCGCCGAGCGTGACCTGGCGGCGGCGAACGCACGCATCGGCGTGGCCAAGGCCGAGTGGTTCCCGCACATTCAGCTCGGCGGCTTCCTCGGCTTCCTGGCCGGGCGCAGCAACGACTTCGGCAGCCCGGACACGCGCGCCTGGTCGATCGCACCCAGCATCAGCTGGTCGGGCCTCAACGTGCAGCGCGTGCGCTCGGGCGTGAAGGCGAGCGAGGCACGCGCGGACGGTGCACTGGCCGACTACCAGCGCACCGTGCTGCGCGCGCTGGAAGACGTCGACAACGCGCTGGTCGGCTACAACCAGCAACGCGTGCGCGTGCAGCACCTGTTCGAGCAGGCCGACCAGAGCGCGCGTGCCGCGAAGCTGGCGAAGATCCGCTACGACGCCGGCGCCATCGACTACCTGGAACTGCTCGACGCCCAGCGCACGCAACTCGCCGCGGAGGACCAGCTGGCCGAGGCCGAGGCCGGCATCAACCTGCAGGCGATCGCGCTGTACAAGGCACTGGGCGGTGGGTGGCAGGCGTGTGGGGACGAGGCGTGCGGCGGGCTTGCACGAGCGGGTGGCGGCGGGCGTTAGGCTTGTCGCAAGACTTCCCCATCCGCCCTCCGGGCAGCTTCCCTCCGTGAACGGGGAGGGATCGGAAGCGCCGCAGCCCCAGGCCTTCCCCGGCGAGCGCGGGGGAAGGTACCGACAGACGGATGGGCCCGCGCGCCCGGATCCGCAAAGGTGGCCGCCGCTAGCGCTGGACCATCACCGCGAACCAGCCCCACCCCCGCACGCGCTCGGTGATCAGCTTGGCGCTGGTGAGCATCGGCACCGCCAGCAGCGCGCCGGGAATGCCCCACAACCAGCCCCACACCAGCAACCAGATCAGGATCGCGATCGGCGAGAGCCGCATGCGGTGGCCCTGGATCATCGGCGTGATCAGGTTGCCCTCGACCGCGGTGATGCCGGCGAAGGTGAGCGCCGGCAGCAGGGCCGGCCCGATGTCGTGGGCGTGGATCATGCCGACCAGTCCCAGCACGATGGTGGTGGTGATCGCGCCGACGTAGGGAATGAAGTTGGCGGTCATCGCCACCACGCCCCACAGCAGCGGGTCGGGCATGTCGTAGAGCCACAGCATCAGCGTGGTCAGCGCGCCGAGGGTGGCATTGATCGCCAGCGCGGTGAGCAGGTAGCGCGAGACCTCGACCTGGATGCTGCGCACGATCTCCACCGCGTGCCGCTTGTAGGCGAAGCCGGGCGAAATCTCGACCAGCCTCCGCAGCAGCGAATCGCCGTAGACCAGGAAGAAGAACACCAGCAGCACCACGGTGAGTACCGCAGCCAGCACCTTGGGCGCGGTGGAGACCACGTCCCAGGCCGATATCGCCATGGTCGAGGATGGCGCCGGAGCGGTGCGCAGTGGTCCGCCGACCAGCGTCTGGGTCGCCCGGTTGGCCGCTTCCAGCGGCTTGGTGACACTGCGCAGCTTGGGCACGAAGCTGCGAATCGCTGCCGGCGCGCCGTGGAACCAGCCCAGCGCCGGCTGCGCCAGCGCGCCGACGCCGGCGCCCAGCCCGGTCAGCAGCGCGATCACCAGCACGCTGGCGGTCAGCCACCGCGGCAGGCGATGGCGGGCGCCGGAAGCAACGATCGGGTTGAGCGCCAGTCCGATGAAGGCGGCCAGCACCAGCGGAATCAGCAGCACGCGGGCGACCGTGACGGTGTAGAGCAGCGCCAGCACCAGCAGCGCGTTGAGTACCACCCGCACCGCCAGCAGGTGACGGCGCAGGCTGCGCGCGAAGCGCAACTGGGGCGAACCGGCGATCGGCGGCGGCACGGTCGCCGCCGCGTCGACCGCAGCCGGCGCGACCACGGGATCGGAGCCGTTCATGCGTCCTCGGTGACGTTCTGCGCGGCGGTGTGCGCAGCAAGGAAGCTCGCGCCGATGGTCGTGGCCTCGCTCAGCAGTGCCCCGAACAGGTGGCTCATGCCGGGCAGGTGCAACGGCTTGGCGTGGGAGTGCCCGAGCAGGAAGCCCCCCGCCGCCGCGGCGCCGAGAATCACGAACGGATGGCGCTCGCCGCGCGCCAGCAGCGCCGAGGCAGGACGCGTGACCGCGTGGCGTGCCTCGCGCATCCGCCGCTGCGCCGCGAGTACCCGCGCGCGCTCGCCAAAGATGCTCATGCCGCGTCCTCCCCTTCCACCCGCCGGCGGGCCCGTGCCCGCGTCTCGCGCATCATCGCACCCCATTCGGTGCGCGTGGCGGGGAGACTCATCCAGTGCATGCAGCGGCGGAAGAACAGGATCGCCGCGAGCATGAAGACCAGCTGCAGCACGGACAGCGCGACCAGCGCCCAGACCCAGGACGCGAACCACTTGGCCAGCAGCACGCCGACCAGCGCCAGCAAGGTAAGGCCCAGCCCGACGCCGGCGACGGTGGCGGCCAGCCCGGCCAGCAACATCCACGAGAGCGCACTGCGCGCGAGGCCGACTTCGGCCGACAGCAGTTCCAGTTGGGCGCCGAACAGTTCCTTGATCGCGCGGCCCAGGCCGGTCAGCTCGGCGAGCACGCCCGAAGGCGGCGCCGCCTGGGCGGCACCGTCGTCGGTGGTGACTTGTTCGGCCTCTGGCATCCCTGGCACTCGTCGGTCGGAAGCGTCAGCGGCGCAGGATGCGGCCGAGCAGCCAGCCGGCCCCGGCCGCGATGGCAATCGACTGCATCGGCTTCTCGCGAACGTACTCGCGCGCCTGCTCCATCCAGAGCTCGGCCTTGTCCATGGTCTCGTCGCGCATCTGGCGGCCACGCTCGCTCAGGTCAGCCGCCTTGTCGCTGGCCCGGTGCGCGGCGCTGGCGGTCTTGTCGGTGGCGCGGTGCACGCCCGCCTCGACCTTGTCGGCCGTGTTGTTGACCGCCTGCTTGGTACGCGCCACCGCATCGGAAGTGGCCTGCTTGACGCGCTCGGCACCCTGGTCGATGCGGTTGTGGGCGCCGGGCATGCCGGTGTCGGACAGATCGGTCGCGTCCGAAGCGGCCATGGCCGGATTCGGCACGGCCGGGTTCAGGCCGGGGTCGCGCGGGGTGGACGAGCTCTGGGTCGGGTTCATGGCGTTCTCCCGGTGGAAGGTGACGACACCGCCGCTCAACTGGCGCGGCGGAAGAAGGCGATGATCGCCAGGATCAGAAAGATGACGAACAGGATTTTGGCGATGCCCGCGGCCGCGCCGGCGATGCCGCCGAAACCGAGGATCGCAGCAATGATCGCGATGACCAGAAAGACGATGGCGTAATGCAGCATGACGGCTTCCTCATGGGTTGAGAGACGATCCCCTTCCTGGGCCGGCCTGCAAGGCCCGATGCGCCTCATTCATCCACAGCAGTTGCCATCTGCACGTGAAGAGGCGCATGCCAGTGCGTCCTCCGTTCACTTCGCGTCCGGGTTGATCGCATAGGTGCCGGTCAGTGCGGCGCTCGCCAGCACATGGCCGTCCATCGCCCGGCCCAGCTGGTCGCGGCTGAAGCCGGGTGAGAGGCCGAGGCTGGGGACGTCCAGCGCGTGCAGTTCGAAGCGATAGCGGTGCACGCGCTCGTCGTTCCAGGGTGGGCACGGGCCGTCGTAGCCGAGATAGGTGCCGGCCATGTCGGGATCGGAGGCGAACCAGCCGCTGTAGTCGTTCTCGCCCTGGTGGCTGCCGGCCGGTCCGGTGGGCGCGCGCTTGCCATGCGGGGTGACGCCGTCGCTGCACGAGCCGTTGCCGAATTCGCCGCATTCGGCCGGGATGTCGGCGATCAGCCAGTGCACGAAATCGGTGCGCGCCAGGTCGGCACTCACCGTGCGCCCTTGCTTGTTGACGTCGTCGCCGCGGCTGGGGGCGTCGCCGTCGATGCACGTGAGCACGAACGAGCGCGTGCCCGGCGGAGCGTCGCGCCAGGCCAGGTGCGGGTTGCGGTTGTCGGACAGTGCGATCGGGTCGCCGGGCTTGCCGAAGGCGCACTCGGGCGGGATCGGCTGGCCGTCCTGGAAGTCGTTGCTGCGCAGTTGCATAGGGTCCTCCTCAAGGGGTGGGATCGACTCCTCTTCGCTCCGGGGGAACGGCGGAATCGTTCGCGCTCTCAGGTACGCGATAGACGGCCCGGGCGGATGCGGCGGGCAGGTTCCCCCCGCACAGGCAGCGGACGCATGGGGCTCTGCCTTGCGGGCGGAACGGCCAGCGTAGCGCTGCCGCCGTGAAGCGGAAAAGGGTACGTCCGCGCGCGGACGCCGGCGCCAGCGGGGCTGCTTCGGGCCGTAGGCGACCCGCACGACCGGGCCCCGTGGAGCCGTGCGCGATCGACTTGCCCGTCCCGGGCACCGCTTGCAAGGTTGCCGCCGATGCCCGTGGGCTCAGCCATCGTCCCGCGCGAACGGAGCGGGTCCGCAGACCGGCTTCGGTACGTGGTGCCGGTCGGTGGGCGGCAGCGGCGCTGGCCGCGCCTCGCGTTGCTGCGACCCCAACCGCTGCAAATCTTGCAGCGGAACGCAAAACTTGCCCCCTTGCGTGCGCAGGACCTTCGCAAACCGCGCCCCCGGCAGGGGCACGGTTCTTGCCGCCTCCGGGAACCCTCGCGGCCGGTGCTCCGTGCCGGTCGTCTCCCTTTCGCAGACGACAAGGACCCATCATGTTCGCTCACAACAAACGCCTGCAGTACACGGTACGGGTTTCCGAATGCAATCCGGCCCTCGCCAACCTCATGCTCGAACAGTTCGGCGGCCCGCAGGGCGAGCTCGCCGCGGCGATGCGCTACTTCACCCAGGCGCTGGCCGAGGACGACGCCGGCCGCAAGGACATGCTGCTGGACATCGCCACGGAGGAACTCAGCCACCTCGAAGTGATCGGCACCATCGTCGGCATGCTCAACAAGGGTGCCAAGGGCAAGCTCGCCGAAGGCGCCGAGGAACAGGCGCAGATGTTCCGCGAGCTGCAGGGCGCCGGCAACGATTCGCACGTGACCCAGGTGCTCTATGGCGGTGGCCCCGCACTGACCAATTCCGGCGGGCAGCTGTGGACGGCCGGCTACATCGACTCGATCGGCGAGCCGACCGCCGACCTGCGCTCGAACATCGCCGCCGAGGCACGCGCGAAGATCGTCTACGAGCGCCTGATCAACGTCACCGCCGACCCCGGCGTACGCGACGCGCTGGGCTTCCTGATGACCCGCGAGATCGCCCACCAGCAGTCGTTCGAGAAGGCGCTGTACGCGATCCAGCCGAACTTCCCGCCGGGCAAGCTGCCAGGCAAGCCGGAGTTCGCCAATATGTACGTCAACACCTCGCAGGGCGAAGGCGACATGCGCGGGCCATGGAACAGTGACGAGAACTTCCAGTTCGTCAGCGACCGCGAAAAGATGCTGGCGATGGACGGCGGCAGCGGCCTGCCGGAGGTGGGCATGACCGACCAGCAGCGTTCGGTGCTGACGCAGATGGCCCAGCGCACGCGCTCCAACCCGTCGATCAACCCGGAGACCGGCGCCGACCTGGGGCGCAACGGCGGCCAGGCGCCCGGCACCCGGCACTAAGCCGGAACCGCAGGGTGGGCTTCGGCCCACCCTGCCCTCGCCGAAGCGGCGGGCTCGAACCCACCTGCGGCTCCGGCACTCGTCACGGGGCGGGCGGAAGCCCGCCCTGCGGTTGCGCTCAGCCGAAGGCGGTATCGAGGAGCATCATGAGCACGAAGCCGACCATCAACCCGCCGGTGGCGAAGTGCTCGTGCCCCTGCCGGTGCGATTCGGGGATGATCTCGTGGCTGACCACGAACAGCATCGCCCCGGCCGCGAAGCCCAGCCCGACCGGCAACAGCATCGGGTAATCGATCACCACGCCGGCGCCGACCAGCGCGCCGACCGGCTCGATCAGCCCCGAGGCCATGCCCACCGACACGGCCCAGCGCCGACCGTAGCCGGCGGCCATCAGCGCGATCGCCACCACCAGCCCTTCGGGCAGGTCCTGGATGGCGATGCCGGTGGCCAGCGCCACGCCATGCGCCACGCCCGGCCCGAAGCCCACGCCGATCGCGAGGCCCTCGGGCAGGTTGTGCAGGCAGATGGCGAACACGAACAACCAGGCGCGCTTGAGCCGCTGGGACGGATGCCCCTCGGGCCCCTTGATGAAGTGCTCGTGCGGCAGCACGCGTTCGAGCAGCACCAGCGCGATGGCACCCATCAGGATCGCCACGCCGACCAGCGCGCCCGCGGCCCACGGCCCCTGCCCCTGCCGCTGCGCCTCGTGGATCCCGGGCAGGGCCAGCGAGAAGGCGCTGGCCGCCAGCATGACGCCGGCGCCGAAGCCGAACATGGTGTCCTGCGTGCGCTGATCGATGTTCCTGGCGAACAGCGCCGGCACCGTGCCCAGCGCCGTAGCGGCGGCACCGGCGGCCCCGCCCAGGCAAGCGGCGAGGATCGGCGTCATGCTCATGCGGGGATCCTGCGCGTGGGCGGGGGCATCGCGGGCATGCGGTCACCGGGCGGCGGGTCGGGTGGCCAGCATGGCGCCTGGCCGACACCGGCGGCGTGAACGGCCGCATTGATCCGGCACACGGCGCCGCCCATGCTGACGGACCCGCCCTTCGCGAGATCGATCATGCCCACGCTGCCGCCCTTCCACCTCGCCTTTCCGGTCACCTCGCTGGCGAACGCGCGCGCCTTCTACGGCGGCCTGCTCGGCTGCCCGGAAGGGCGTTCCAGCGAGGATTGGGTCGACTTCGACTTCCACGGCCACCAGATCGTCGCGCACCTGGCGCCGGAGGAAGCGCGCGGCGTGGCCGCGCACGACGTCGACGGTGACGCCGTGCCGGTGCGCCACTTCGGGCTGGTGCTGCCGATGGACGCCTGGCAGGCGCTGGCCGACCGGCTGCGTGCGGCCGGCACCCGCTTCGTGGTCGAACCGCACATCCGCTTCCGTGGCCAGCCGGGCGAACAGGCCACCATGTTCCTGCTCGATCCGTGCGGCAACGCGCTGGAGTTCAAGGCGTTCGCCGATCCGGCGCGGCTGTTCGCGACATCGTAGGGTGGGCCCGGCCCGCCATGGAGCTTACCCCTCCCCGGCCGATCGGCCGGAGCCCGCCCTGCACGGTTACGCGGCGATCGCGTTGAAGCGGGCGGCGATGTACTCGTCGGTGAAACTGACCATGTCGGCGCCGCGGATGAAGCCGCAGTGCCCGCCATGCTCGGCGATGTCCAGTTCGATGTTCGGCGGAAGCCGCAGTTGCTCGAACGCGCCGACGGGGATCACTGGGTCATCGCGCGCGGTGAGGATGGTGGCCGGGATGCCCAGGCCGGCCAGCGCATCGCGCGCCACCGAATAGCCGTCCAGGTAGGCCTCGAGCGATTCGAAGTCGGTGTGCCTGAGCACCAGCGCCTCGGTCAGACCGCGCAGGCTCTGCTTCAGCTCGGCCAGCTCGAAGTACTGCCGCTGCGGGAAGGCCTGCTGCTTGGCCTTCAGCGACTGCCGCCACTTGCGCATGAAATAAGCCTGGTAGAACCAGGGTGCGCTCTTCTCCAGCGAGAACAGGCCCTCGCTGGGGTCGATGATCGGGCACACCGCCAGCGCGTAGTCCATCCGGATGCCTGCCGACGGCGCACGCAGCGCAGCGCGCAGCGCGAAGTTGCCGCCCAGCGAGAACCCCGCCACCGCGGTCGCCGGCCGCGGCCAGCGGCGCACGATGTCGCCCAGTGCGTGCACCACCTCGTCGATCCGGCAGGAGTGGAACAGCGCCTCGTTGAGGTGGTGGCTCGCGCCGTGGTCGCGGAAGTTGAGCCGGAACACGTCCCAGCCGTCGCGCAGCAGGCGGCTGCCGGTCTGCAGGACGTAGGTGGAATCGACGCTGCCTTCCCAGCCGTGGAACAGCACCGCCAGCCCCCGCGAGGCGCCGCCGGTGCGCTGCGCGGTGAAGGCGCCGGTCAGGCGCACGCCCTCGCCGCCGTCCACCAGCACCGGCTCGGCACCCTCGAGCACTTCGCGCGCGCTCTGCGGCAGCAGCAGGCGCCGCACGCCGCTGGAGGAAAGCATGGTCTGCAGGTGGCCGCTGGTCAGCGGCCAGGGGGGACGGAAATCCTTTCCGCGCGGCAGCTCGCTCATGCGTGGGCGTCTTCCAGGGCCGCGCCGATGCGCTCGCGCGAGAGCTCGGCCATGCGCCGGCGCGCGTCGGGCATGGCCGGCACGGGGGTGAGGAAATGGACTTCGGCATCCAGCGGCGCCTCGCCCAGCATGCGCAACAGATTGCCCATGAAGTGCTCGCCCTCGCGGAAGCCGGCATCGACCACCCGCTTGCCGTCGCGCGCGAAGCGCAAGGCCACCGGCTGCACCGGCACCTGGGCATCCAGCGCCGCCTGGAAGATGCGCGCGTGGAATACCTTCAGCACGCCGTTGTGGCCCGTACCGCCCTCGGGGAACACGGCCACCGAACGGCCGCCGCGCAGGCACTCGACCATCGCCTGCATCACCGCCGCCAGCGAGTGGTTGCTGCCGCGCCGGTGGAAGATCGTGCCGCCGGTCGCCGCCATCCAGCCGACCAGCGGCCAGCGCGCAATCTCGGCCTTGGCCACGAAGCAGGCCGCCCGCTGGCTGTGCAGCAGCTCGATGTCGATCCACGAGGTGTGGTTGGCGACGAACAGCACCGGATCAGGCAGCGGCTTGCCGATGCGCACCGAGCGCAGGCCGAAGATGCGCATGAGCATGGTCGACCACCAGCGGATCATGCGGTGGGCGAACGGCTCGCGCCCGCCGACCATCACGCGGTGCCTGTTCCAGCTCAGGATCAGCCCGCACAGCACGATGCCCAGCACGATGTGCAGCAGCAGCAACGGCACCCGCCAGAGGTAGCGCAAAGGGCGCCAGGGATCGGGAGCGGAAGTCGGGGCGGTGTCCATGAGCCGGTTAGTTTAGCGTTTTCGTTCCTGCCGTCGCGCGGCCGGGCAAGAGGCGGCGAGTGGGGTGTGGCGTTTCAGCCGTCGAGCTGCCCTAGCGGCAGCGACGGCGAGCGCTTGACCGTGCGCAGCACGAAGCTCGAATTGGCGTCGGCGACACCCGCATCGTTGAGCAGCCGGTCGAGCAGGAAGCGCGAGAAGTGCGGCAGGTCGGCCACGTAGACGTGCAGCAGGTAATCCATGTCGCCGGTCAGCGCGTGGCAGGCGACCACCTCTTCCCAACCCTCGACCTTCTCCACGAAGCGTTCGATCGCGCCGGCTTCGTGCCGCGCCAGTTGCACCCGCACGAACGCCTGCAGGCCCAGTCCCACCGCCTGCGGGTCGACCTGGGCGGCATAGCCGGTGACGATGCCCTCGGCCTCCAGCCGCTGCAGCCGGCGCAGGCAGGCCGAGGGCGACAGGCTCACGCGCTCGGCCAGCTCGGCATTGGTGATGCGCCCTTCGCCCTGCAGCACGGCGAGCAGGCGCAGGTCGGTGCGATCGAGCTTGGACATGGCAGTTTGCTCCGCGTTTTGCGCCTACCGCGCAAGGATACTGCGGCAGATCACGGCTGATTCACAAGAAATGCAACCTTCGTGCGGATCACGCAGCGTATTCTTGAGGATGTAAAGCGCAATGCGCCAGAAGCTGCCGGAGTCGCCATGGAAACCGCCACGCCCCGCAAAGTCGAACACCAGCAGACCGACCGCGGCTACGTGCCGGTCTACGCCACCGACGTGGTCGAGCAGCCCTGGTCGAGCTACACGCGCACCGACCACGAGGTGTGGGACACGCTGTTCGCGCGCCAGTGCGAGATGCTGCCGGGGCGCGCCTGCCAGGAGTTCCTCGACGGCGTGGCGAAGTTCGGCCTGGGCAGCGGCGGCATCCCGAAGTTCGCCGACATCAACCAGGTGCTGGCCAGGGCCACCGGCTGGGAGCTGGTCGCGGTCGAAGGGCTGCTGCCGGACGAGGTGTTTTTCGATCATCTGGCCAACCGCCGCTTCCCGGTGAGCTGGTGGATCCGCAAGCCCGAACAGCTCGATTACCTGTCCGAACCGGACCTGTTCCACGACCTGTTCGGCCACGTGCCGCTGTTGCTCAACCCGGTGTTCGCCGACTACATGCAGGCCTACGGCCGCGGCGGCATGAAGGCGCACGCGATCGGACCGGAGGCGCTGATGAACCTCACGCGCCTGTACTGGTACACGGTGGAGTTCGGCCTGATCGACACTCGCGAGGGCATGCGCATCTACGGCGCGGGCATCGTCAGCTCCAAGGGCGAGTCGGTCTACAGCCTGGACGCGGACGCGCCCAACCGCATCGGCTTCGACCTCGAGCGCGTGATGAACACGCGCTACCGCATCGACACCTACCAGCAGACCTACTTCGTGATCGACAGCTTCGAACAGCTGTTCGAGGCGACCACACCGGACTTCACGCCGATCTACGCGCGGCTGCGCGAGAAGACCCCGCACGCGGCCGCCGACGTGCTGGAGGATGCCGACCGCGTGTTCCACTACGGCAGCCACGAAGGCTTCGCCACCAACGCCGATACCTGAGGGTTGCCGGGTGGGCTTCCGCCCATTCGACCCGTACCTGCCTGAGCCCCTGTAGGAGCGCACTTGTGCGCGACCGCCATGCCTCCCGGTCGCGCACCGGTGCGCTCCTACAGGAGCCCTTGCCTGGCCAGCCAGTCGCGCACCACGCTGGTCCACAGTGCATAGCCCGCGGCGTTGAGGTGCAGGCCGTCGTCGCCGAACCAGCGCGGGTCCGCCTGGCCGTCGGCGCCGAGCATCGGCGCGTGGACGTCCAGGAAATCCACCCCGCGCGCCGCGGCACACGCACGGATCAGCCCGTTGGCCTGGCGGATCCGGGGCAACTGCCGGCGCCGCGAAAGGTTGGGTTTGATCGACAGGTAGGCGAACGGCACCTGCCCCGCCCAGCGACGCACCTGCGTGACGAACGCGCCGAAGGCGTCGCGAACCTCGGTCGGCGACTTGCCGTCGGCCAGATCGTTGCCGCCGGCGTACATGACCACGGCCTGTGGTCGGTATGGCCCGACCAGTTGCTCGGCGAAATAGACGCTGTCGGCGATCTCCGAGCCGCCGAAGCCGCGGTTGATCGTGGGAACCTCGGGAAAGTCGGCCGCCAGCGTGTGCCACAGGCGGATCGAGGAACTGCCCACGAACAGCACCGCGTCGGCCGGCGGCGGTTCGAGCCTGTCGATCGCCGCGAAGATGGCGATCTCGCTCTGCCATTCGAGGAACTCGGCGGCCTCGCCGCCGGAAGGGGAAGGCTGGTCGAGCATGCCGTCTCCGTCGGACGCTGGTGGCCCGACCTTAGGCGACGGGCGATCAAGGCGGCGTGGTAACGCGGCACGCACGCCCGGCTACCCGGGGTTTCAGCGTGCCGTGTCCAGGGCACGGTGCAGCCAGTCGCGCACCAGGCCCGTCCACAGGCGATACCCCTGCCGGTTCATGTGCAGGCCATCGGCGCCGAACCACTTCGGTTGCGGCTGGCCATCCGGCCCCAGCATGGGCGTAAAGACGTCCAGATAGCTGACGCCCGCCTGGCTGCGCGCATACCGGCGTACCAGCGCATTGGCGCGGCGGATCTGCGGCAGCAGGCTCTTGCGCGCCATGCTCGGCTTGATCGCGATGAAGGCGATCGGCACATCCGCGTCCATCGAGCGGGCACGGCGCACGAAGGCGGCAAAGGCATCGCGCACCTGTTCGGGCGTGCATCCCTCGGCCAGGTCGTTGTCGCCGGCGTAGAGCACGATGGCGCGCGGATGGTAAGGCGCCACCAGGCGGTCGGCGTAATACGTGGCGTCCGGAATGCGCGAGCCGCCGAAGCCACGGTTGATCACCGCGCGGCCAGGGAAATCGCTCGCCAGCGAACTCCACATGCGAATCGACGAACTGCCCACGAACAGCACCGGGTGCGCCGGAGGCGGGTGCGCGCGGTCCGCCGCGGCAAACGCGGCGATGTCTTCCTGCCACTGCCCGGGCCGGTCGGCACAGGCCCATGCCATCGACGGCAGCAGCGCGAGCAACAGCCAGAGCCAGGGACGTTTCATCCGCCCACGCTATCACCGGAGAAGTCAGGGCGGGGTTTGCGCGGCGGTCGGGCCTAGGGGCGCTTCAGTTCGCTCACTTCCAGCACCTGCGCGATGCGCGTGCCGTCCCAGCGGTAGATGAAGTGCTGCGCCTGCAGGCAGGGCGCGACCACGTCGGGGAAGAACGCCGCCACGCACTCGCCGCCCGCGTGCCGCGCGCTGTCGTAGACGATGCCGTCGGAGCCGGCTGCGCGCAGCCTGCGCGCCAGCGCGACGCTGGCGGCGTAGTCGCGCGGGTCGTGGGCGGCCGGCCAGCCGCCGCGAAGATCGTGCAGTTTGCAGTCGACGCTGGTGCGGTAGCAGCGCATCTCCACTTCGCAGGCGGGCTCGGCGGTGGCGGCAAGGAAGCGCTCGCGGTGGTAGACGGTTTCCTCCACCGCCGTGGCCACGCTGTGCGCGGCGTAGAACACCCCCCACGTGCCATCGGAGAAGCGGCTGCCTTCCGGGTTGAGGTGGGTGAAGGCGGCCATCACCGGCGTACTGCCGGGCCCGCTGATGCGCCGGTCGCGCGGCACCAGCTTCAGCGCCCCGGCCTCCTCGCGCAGGCGCGGATTGGTCATCGCCTCGATCGCGAACAATGCATCCAGGTCGGCCGGGTCGGCGATGCGGTCGAACACGCCCACCGGCGGGAAACGGCTGGGCACGATGCGGTAGGCATGGCTCCAGCGGATGCGCTTGAGGGGCGGCAGGTCGGTGGACATCGTCGGCTCCGGATCGCAGCCGCCCGGACGTGTCAGGGCGGATGGAGAGGTATTCATGGGCTGCATCGCCGCGTGGACGACCCCTCCCAGCCCCCTGCCCGCAGGGGGAGCAGCCAAAGCATGGCAGCCCGGGGTCTCGCCGGGCGCGACCGGTGTCTCGGCCTCAGCCGCGCTGCGCGTCCAGGTACTGGCGCACCACGTAGAGGTCGCCCACGTTCCCCGAGAGCATGCGTTCGAGCGCCGAGTGCCCGCCGAACAGCGGCGCCTGGTTCGGCTTGCGCAACCAGGCATCGGCCTGGGCCGGATCGGGGAACAGGATCTGCAGCGACTTCCAGATGCCGAGCAGGTAGCTGATCCGCTCGATCACGTCGCGACCGGGGTTGCCGTCCTGGTCGCGCTTCCACTTGAAGAACGTCGATTCGGCCGGTTCGCCGAGCAGGCGCCGCTGTTCGGCGATGCGCAGTTTCCAGTGCTCGGCCAGGCGGAAGAAGGAACGCAGCGCGGGGCCGCCAAGGTCACCGGCTGGAGCCTGTTCGGGACGGGGATGGGCCAGCATGCGCGACTCTCCTTGTGGAGTTCGCGTTCAATTTACTCCAGTTACGCAGTTCTCGCAAATCGCCAGGATCTCTGCAGGAGCGCACCTGTGCGCGACCGCGTGGCATGGCGGTCGCGCACGGGTGCGCTCCTGCAGGGACTGCGCCGCGCAGGGGCGGTCACCTGCACTCGCAGCCGTCATCGGGCTCCGGCCCGCCTTCGGCGATGAAGCGGTCGATGCGCTTTTCCAGCACCGGCAACGGTACCGACCCCAGTTGCAGCACGGTGTCATGGAAGTGGCGCAGGTCGAACTTCGCGCCCAGCGCGTGCTCGGCCTTGCCGCGCAGCTGCCGGATTTTCAGGTAGCCCAGCTCGTAGGACAGCGCCTGCCCGGGCCAACTGATGTAGCGGTCCACCTCGTTGGCAATTTCGCGCGCCGAAAGCGCGGTGTTCCGGGTGAGGTAGTCGATGGCCTGCTGGCGTGTCCAGCCCAGGTGGTGGATGCCGGTGTCGACCACCAGCCGGCAGGCGCGCCACATCTGGTAGGTGAGGTAGCCGAAACGCTGGTAGGGCGTGTCGTAGATGCCCATCTCGTTGCCCAGGTACTCCGAGTACAGGCCCCAGCCCTCGCCGTAGGCGGAGATGTAGCCCTGCCGGCGGAACTCGGGCTGGCCTTGCTGCTCGGCGGCCAGCTCCAGCTGCAACGCGTGGCCGGGATAGGACTCGTGCAGGGTCAGCGCCGGCATGTTGAACAGCGGGCGCGAGGGCAGGTCGTAGGTATTGACCAGGTAGGCGTCCGCGCCGCCGCGGCCGGAGGTGTAATACGGCGCGATGTCCGCCGGCACCGGCACGATGGCGAAGCGCGCGCGCGGCAGGTGGCCGAAGAAGCGGCTCATCTGGCCGTCCACTTCCTTGGCCACCCAGGCGGTGCGCTGCAGCAGTTCCTCGGGTGTCCTGGCGTAGAACTGCGGGTCGGTGCGCAGGAAATGGAGGAAGGCGGGGAAGTCGCCCTTGAAGCCGCTCGCCTTCATGGTCTGGAGCATCTGCGCGTGGATCGTCGCCACCTGCTCCAGGCCGATCGCGTGGATTGCGTCGGGATCCAGGTCCAGCGTCGTGTACTCGCGGATCTGCTGGCGGTAAAACGCCTTGCCGTCCGGCAACGCTTCGGCCGCGAGCGTGGTGCGCGCCCGCGGCACGTAGGTCTGGCGGAAGAAGGTCAGCAGCGTGGCGTAGGCCGGGATCACCTCATCGCGGATGCGTCGCAGCGCCTCGCCCTGCAGCGCCTGCGCCTGGTCGGGCGGGATCGCGTCGGGCAGGTGCTTGAACGGCGCGTAGAAGCTGCTCGCGGTGGGATCCTTGAGCTCGGCCACGGCGGCGATCGACGCGTCGCGCCCGTCCAGCACCGCGCGCGGCACCGAGAAGCCGCGCTCGAGGCCCAGCCGCATGTTGGCGATCTGCTGGTCGAAGTAGGCGGGGATCTGCGCCAGGCGGTCGAGATAGCGACGGTAATCCCCGGCGGTGCGCAGGTGGTCGGCGTCCAGTTCGTAGCCGATGTCGCTCCAGAACGCCGAGTCGCTGTTGAACGGCATCTGCCAGGTCTTGAAGCGCTGGTCGGCCAGCAGGTTGGCGATCTGCGCGTGGTAGATGGCGTAGTTGACCTGGTTGGCGGGCGAGAGCTGGCTCGCATCGAGTGCATCGAGTTTCGCCAGCACCTGCTGCCACTGTTCCAGCCGCTGTTGCTGGCTGGCCGCGTCGACGTTGTCCAGCCGGCCATTGTTCTGCTGCGGCTCGCCCGAGGCGCTGATGTCGCCCTGCCCGGTGCGCCAAGCCCATTCGTGGGTGTAGATCGCCTTGAAGCGGTCGTCGGCGTCGTTGGCATGCACGGCCGGGGCGAGCAACAGGCCCGCGGCCAGCAGGCCGCCCAGCAGGTGGTTCATCGACAGGTTCCTTGCGAGGGGATGCGGCGATCATCGCAAAGAAGCGCGACATGTTGGGCCCCGGCAGGAGCGCACCGGTGCGCGACCGCCATCGTCCCGGTCGCGCACAGGGTGCGCTCCTGCAACGTATCGTCGCTACACGCCGGCGTAGTAGCCGCGCATGGCATCCAGGTAGGCGTCGAGGTTGCGCCCCTCGCCCATCGCGAAACGCTCGCCGGTTTCGTCGAACCGGTCGATCCGGTCCGGGCGGAAGTTGCGGAACGCGCAACGCAAACGGCACCAGGTGCCCAGCGTCCACTTGCCGCCCCAGAACGCCAGGCACAGCGGTTCGACGTCGCGCGTGCTCGCCTGGCCGGCTTCGTCGCGGTAGACAAGCCGCAGCACCCGTTGCCCCTCGATCGCCGCGTGCAGGCGGTCGATGCGCGCGGCGAAAGCCGTGCTGAATTCGTCGCGCCACACCGGCGCGTAGATGCGCGTGCGCGCGGCGCGCTCGCGCAGCTCCGGCGGCAACACCGCTTCGATCTTCATCAGCGCCGCCTGCGCGCCCTCGGCCAGGCGCTCGCCGGCGAAGGCGCGCACGAAGCGGGTGCCGACCACCAGCGATTCGAGCTCTTCGGCGGTGAACATCAGCGGCGGGATGTCCGCGCCCTTGCGCAGCACGTAGCCCACGCCCGCCTCGCCTTCGATCGGCACCCCCGAGAGCTGCAGGTCGGCGACATCGCGGTAGACCGTGCGCAGCGACACGCCCAGCGTTTCAGCCAGCGCGCGCGCCTGCAGCGCGGTACGGCGGCCGCGCAGGGCGTGGATGATGAGGAACAGGCGATCGGCGCGGCGCATGCGCGCATGATCGCCGAGGCCCGCACTGCGGGCCAGTGCGCCGACGCCCGGGGCCGTTCAAGACTGGCTGGCGAGGAACGCGGCATCCTTCGCCTCGGCCCGCTGCATCGCCGGACGCGCGCGCACGCGGTCGATGTATGCGCGCACCGGCGGTAGCTCGGGCACCAGCTTGAACATCGTGGTCCAGTGCAGTGCGGTCCCCCACAGCACGTCGGCGGCAGTGAAGCGCTCGCCGAGCAGCCATGGCCCGGGCGTGAGCTGGTCGACGATGGCGTCCAGCACTTCCTGCCAGGTGCCGTAGGGCGAGGTGGCATGCGGGGCCGGATCGCGCTGCATGGAGTGATCGACCAGCGCCGGCTCGAAGCAGGAACCGTAGAACACCATCCAGCGCAGGTACGGCCCGCGCAGCGGATCGCCGATGGCCGGCGCCAGTCCTTTCTCCGGGTAGAGGTCGGCCAGGTACATCATCACCGCCGGCTGCTCGGTCACCATCGCGCCGGCGTGGCGGATGGCCGGCACCTTGCCCAGCGGGTTGAGCGCCAGGTAGTCGGGGTCGCGCTGCGTGCCGGCCTTGAGGTCCAGCAGGTGCAGGTCGTAGTCGACGCCCAGTTCCTCGAACAGGGCGAGCGTGCCGCGCGAGCGCGACTGCGGCGCGTGGAAGAAGGTGACCTTCGGTGGGTTCATTGCGTGCTCTCCGGCGGCAGATGGCAGACCGCCTCCAGGTTGTGCCCGTCCGGGCCGGTCACGAACGCTCCGTAGTAGCCGTCGTGGTATTGCGGGCGCAGTCCGGGTGCACCGTTGTCGCGGGCACCGGCCGCGAGTGCGGCCCGATGGAAGGCGTCGACCTGCGCGCGGGTAGCGGCGGCGAAGGCGATATGCATCGGCGACGGCGCGTGGTCGGCGCGGGTCAGCCAGAGTTCCTGCTCGCCCTTGCGGCCCCGGCCGGCAGCCAGTCCCACCGCGTCCGGGAAGCTCTTGACCACCTCGATGCCGAGCGGCTGCAGCGCCTGTTCGTAGAAGCGGCGCGCGTGTTCCAGGTCGGTAACGGGCAGGCCCAGGTGATCGAACATCGCATGTGCTCCCTAGAGGTAAGCGGTCACGGCCGGCGGGTTCATCCAGTTGTCGTGGCGCCCGTCGAAGTAGCGTACCGGCGCTTCGGCCAGTTCCTGCAGGCTGGCATCGTCCAGGCAGGCCAGGTTGACGCTGACGAAGTCGCCGCCCAGCGCTTCCAGGTGACCGGTGCCGAACGGCTGCACGCCGCAGTGCCGGCAGAAGCGGTAGTGGACGCTGCGGGTGCCGAACTGGTAGTCGGCGAGCGCCGCTTCGCCCTCCAGCAGGCGGAAGGCGTCCGGCCGGACCATGGCGCCCCAGCGGCGTGTCTTGCTGCAGATGGAGCAGTTGCAGCGACCGGTGCCGGCCGCAAGGTCGATGTCGGCGGCGAAGCGCACCGCACCGCAGTGGCAACTGCCGTGGTAGGTCCGGGTCATGCGTGCTCCCGCGGTGGGCGGATGGAGGATGATGCGCCGCGCAGCAGCGAACGTGGCGTGGGCGCCAGGCGCAGGGTCTCGGGCGTGGCGTCGAGGCGTCGGGCCCAGGCGACGACGACCGGGTCCGCGGCGGCGGCCGCTTCATGCCAGGCCTGCGCGTGGGCGTCGGCGAACGCCGCAAACCAGACGAACACACTCTCGCCCTCGCGTACCGGCAGGCGCGGGAAGGTGTTGCGCGCCGGCTCGGTGATCAGTTGCGCAAGCACGGTCACGCCCAGGCGTTCCAGCACCGGACGCACCTGTGCGTCGAAGCCCCGGGCCAGCGCCGCCAGGTCGACGGACGGTGCCGGGCAGATCGTCGCGGTGAGCAGGCCGGCCGGCGCGCGTTCGCCCGCCACCGGACGGGACAGGCCCTCCAGCGCGAAGGCCTGCGTGGGCCGCATCAACAGCACGTCGTCCGAATCGAGCATGGTGGCGTTGGCCGCCTCGCGGTGCGCGCGCCAGACCGGGCCGTCGTAGAAGGCGCCCAGCGCCGCGGCGCGGGTGGGCATGTCCGGGAAGCTGCGCAGCCAGACGAAGCGGTCCGGATCGTCGAGGTCGCGGAACTGGCCCGGCAGCCCCATGCCCAGGGCCTCCTGCGGCTCGACGAACTCGCGCTCGAACAGTTCCACCAGGCGCTCGCGCTGGCCGGGACGCAGGGTGTACTGGCGCAGCTCGAACACGGCGTGCGCGCTCATGGCCGGCGTCCGGACAATGCGGCGACCAGCGCCAGCAGGGTCATGCGCCGCCGTGGCCGCTCGCCGGAGGCGGCGGTTGCGCCCGGCCAGGGGACGGTAGGCGGCGGCGACGCGATCGAGGATCGGATGCATGGTCGTCCTCCTCACGCGGCCGCCGCTTCGCCGACGCACCACGGCGGCAGCTGGGCGTGCTTGAACAGGCGGTACCAGTGTTCGCGGTCGCCCGGTCCGTACAGGTCCAGCGTCCGTATCACCTCGCGGGCGAACTCCACGCTGCCCAGGTGGCTGGCGGTGATCGTGCCGCCGTCGCTTACGGCGAGCACCGAGGCGTCGTACTGCGCGCTACCCGCGTAGCCGGGTGCCTGGGCGTCGATGTGGCCGGCCCAGTTGCCGGTGTGGCGGCAGCGGTCGAGCAGGCCCGCGCGGGCCAGCGCCAGCACGCCACTATCGATGCCGGCGACCACCGCCCCGGCGCCGTGCAGCTGGCGCAGCGCGGCCACCGCTGAGGCGCCTTCGTTGCGCTGCCACAGGTGCCCGCCGGGCACGATGGCGAGCGCCGCGCGCGCGAAGTCCAGCTCGGCCAGGCTCAGTTCCGGCTGCACCATCAGGCCACCCATCGAGCGCACTGGCGCGCGGGTGAAACCCACCGTGGCGACCTGCCAGTCGCCGGGTCGGCGCACCTCGCACAGCGCCAGGGCCGCCTGCCAATCCGCAAAACCGTCGAACACCAGGAAATAGACCGTGTCGCGCATCGCATTGCTCCTTTGCAAGGTGGGCAGGATGCGCCGGGGCTGCTGCCAACGTGATGTCAGCAGGCGGGCAAATGGGCGAAACGTGGCAAGCCCCCTCCCCTGCTTGCAGGGAGGGCTGGGAGGGTGCTCCCGGCCAGCGTAGGGCCCCCTCCCAGTCTTCCCCCTCCAAGCAGGGGAGGGACCAGGAGCTGTACGCGCTCGCAACGTCCGCTCCAGGTTCACAGGTTCGCTTTCCCGCAACCCTCTAGAATGCCCGTTCCTTCCTGCCACGGACCCGACATGAAGCCTGTCTCGCTGATCCAGTTCCTGATCGAGGAACGCCGCGCCGGCCACATCAACGCCGAGCTTTCGCTGTTGATCGAAGTGGTCACGCGCGCCTGCAAGCGCATCGCCGTGGCGACCAGCAAGGGCGCGCTGGGCGGCGTGCTGGGCAATGCCGGCAGCCCGGGGTCACTCAGCATGAACGTGCAGGGCGAGGCGCAGAAAAAGCTGGACGTGATCTCCAACGAGATCCTGCTCGAGGCCAACGCCTGGGGTGGCCACCTGGCCGCCTGCGCGTCGGAGGAGATGGAAGACCCGCAGCCGATCCCAGACATGTACCCGAAGGGCAACCACCTGCTGCTGTTCGATCCGCTGGACGGCTCCTCCAACATCGACGTGAACATCTCCGTCGGCACGATCTTCTCGGTGCTGCGCTGCCCCGAGGACGTGGTCGAACCGAAGGTCGAGGACTTCCTGCAGCCGGGCACCCAGCAGCTGGCTGCCGGCTACGTGGTGTACGGGCCGGCCACGCTGCTGGTGCTGACCTTCGGCCACGGCACGCACGAGTTCACGCTCGACCGCGAGGTGGGCAGCTTCATGCTCAGCCGCCGCGACATCCGCATCCCGGAACAGACCGCCGAATTCGCCATCAACATGTCCAACCAGCGCCACTGGGAGGCGCCGATGCAGCGTTACGTCGGCGAACTGCTGGCCGGCAAGGACGGCCCGCGCGGCAAGGACTTCAACATGCGCTGGGTCGCCTCGATGGTGGCCGACGTGCATCGCATCATTACCCGCGGCGGCGTGTTCTTCTATCCGCTGGACGCCAAGATCAGGGCCAAGGGCGGCAAGCTGCGCCTGATGTACGAGGCCAACCCGATGGCCTTCATCGTCGAACAGGCCGGCGGCGCGGCGACCACCGGTCGCGAGCGCATCCTCGAGATCCAGCCGAGCGGCCTGCACCAGCGGGTGCCGGTGTTCCTGGGCTCGAAGGGCGAAGTCGAGGTGGCCACCCGCTACCACCGCGAGGCCGACGTCGCCTACGCCTGAGGCGACCGGCAGGCGCCCGTGCGCCTGCCCGGTCCCGCCCCGGTTTCGCCATCGTCCTGCCGCACGCTTTCCGCCGATCCTCCTTTCGTCCCGACGATGGCCCGACACCTGCGCCTCCTGCTGCTGCTCACCGTCGCCCTGGCCGGCTGCACGCCCGTGCGCAAGCCGCCGCCGGTCGCGCCGCCGCCGCCGCGCAAGCTGGTGGTGGGCCTCGCGCTCGGCGGCGGCGCGGCCAAGGGTTTTGCGCACATCGGCGTGATCAAGATGCTCGAAGCGAGCGGCATCCACGTGGACGTCGTCGCCGGCACCAGCGCCGGCAGCGTGGTCGGCGCGCTGTATGCCAGCGGGATGGATGCCTTCGCCATGCAGCAGGCTGCCTTCTCGCTGGACGAAGCCGCGATCCGCGACGTGCGGCTGTTCAGCGGCGGCCTGGTGCAGGGGAAGAAGCTGCAGGACTACGTCAACGGCCTCGTCCGCCAGCGCCCGCTCGAACGCCTGAGGCTGCCCTTCGCGGCGGTCGCCACCGAACTGGAGACCGGCCAGCGCATGGTGTTCCGCCACGGCGACACCGGAGCGGCGGTGCGCGCCTCGTGCAGCGTGCCCGGCGTGTTCGAGCCGGTCGCCATCGGCGGCCGGCACTACGTCGACGGCGGCGTGGTCAGCCCGGTGCCGGTCGATGCCGCGCGCGAACTGGGCGCCGACTTCGTGATCGCGGTGGACATTTCCTCGCGCAGCGACGGCACGCTGCCGGCGGACATGGTCGGCATCGTCGGCCGCTCGGTGGTGATCATGGGCCAGCACCTGGGCGCGCAGGAACTGGCGCGCGCCGACGTGGTGATCCGGCCGAAGGTGAACGACATCGGCGCGGCCGACTTCGCGCAGAAGGAGCGGGCGATCATGGAAGGCGAAAAGGCCGCGCTGGCGGCGATGCCGCTGATCCGCGCGCGGCTGGCCGCGGCACGTCAGGCGCCGCCGGCCATGGCCTCCCATTGACCGAAGTCCCCTTGTAGGAGCGCCCTTGGGCGCGACCGCGATTTGTCACCTTGTCACGAAGCCGGCAATCGCGGTCGCGCCCAAGGGCGCTCCTACACGGCCCCGCTGTGACCGGCCGCACTGGAGCGGGTGCCGGTGCGCTGCTAGCGTGGCCCCTTTCCCTCGCGAGAGCGGCCCATGCCCCCTTCCCTGCGCCTCCTGCCCCTGCTCACCCTGGCCCTTGCCCCGCTGGCGTCCGCCGCGCCAGGCAAGGTCGACCCGCGCATCGACCAGCTGCTCGACCAGCTCGGGCAGGTGCGTGCGATCCACGCCGTCCAGCTCTCGCCCGATGGCCGGCGGCTGGCCTGGGTGGTCGAAAGCCACGGCAAGCCGGTGATCCAGCTCGCCCATGCCGACGGCAGCGACGCCCATCCGCTGGCGATGGGGGACTCGCCGTGCAAGCAGGAGGAGATCGCCTGGGCACCCGACTCGCGCCACCTGGCCTTCCTGTCCGACTGCGGCGGCAAGGCCGGCGACATGGACGTATATACGGCCGACGTCACACGACAGGACGCGCCGCGCCGGCTGGCCGATCTGGACGGCTACGCACATGACCTCGCCTGGTCGGCCGACGGCCGCACGCTGGGCTTCCTCTACGTCCAGGGCGCGACCCGCCGCGCCAGCGCGGTGGCGGCGGCCAAGCCCCAGGTCGGCGAAATCGGCGTCGAAGGGCTGGAGATCCAGCGCGTCGCCACCCTGCCCGCCAGCGGCGGTACGCCGGCACTGGTCACCCCGGCCGACAGCTACGTCTACGAGTTCAGCTGGTCACCGGACGCAAGGCAGCTCGCCTACGTCGCCGCACCGGCGCCGGGCGACAACAATTGGTGGATCGCCAGGCTGTACGCCCAGGACGCCCGCGCCGGCGCCACCCCACGCGTGCTGGTCGACCCGAAGACGGACACCGGTTCGCTGCACGGCCTGCAACTGGCGCTGCCGCGCTGGTCGCCGGATGGCAAGCGGCTGGCCTTCGTCGGCGGCCTGATGAGCGACCAGGGCGCGACCGGTGGCAATCTTTACGCGGTGCCGGCCACGGGCGGCGCCACCGTGGATCTGACCACCGGCATCCATGTCACGCCGTCGTGGTTCGCCTGGACCTCGCCGCGCACGCTGCTGGTCAGCCAGGTCAGCAACGGCCAGAGCCAGCTGGCCGATTACGCGATCGACGCCGGCCACGCCAGGCAGCAGCGCGTGCGCTTCACCCTGCCGGCCAGCATCGGCGACGGCAGCGCCTCGATGGCGATGTCGCTGTCGGCCGACCACCAGCGCATCGCCTTCGTGCAAAGCTCCTACACCGCCGCGCCGGAGGTTCACGCCGGATCGCTCGGCGATGCCGCGCCACCGGCGGTCACCGCGATCAACGCCGCGCTCGCGCCGAGCTGGGGCAAGGCCGAATCGGTCGAATGGGAACATGACGGCCGCCACGTGCAGGGCTGGCTGCTCTACCCGGCTCATTACGATCCGGCGAAGACCTATCCGATGATCGTCAGCGTGCACGGTGGCCCGGCCAGCGCCGTGGTCCCGCGCTGGCCCGGCGTGGGCTACGGCAGCGTGCCGTTCTCGAACCTCGGCTACTTCGTCTTTCAGCCCAACCCGCGCGGCAGCTTCGGCCAGGGCGAGGCCTACGTGCAGGCCAACCGCAAGGACTTCGGCTACGGCGACCTGTCCGACATCCTGGCCGGCATCGACGCGATCGAAAAGAAGCTGCCGGTCGATGACAAGCGACTGGGCCTGACCGGCTGGAGCTACGGCGGCTTCATGAGCATGTTCGTGCCCACGCAGACCGACCGCTTCCACGCGGTGGTCGCCGGCGCGGGCATTTCGAACTGGCAGAGCTATTACGGGCAGAACCTGATCGACCAGTGGATGATCCCGTTCTTCGGCGCGTCGGTGTACGACGACCCGGCCGTCTACGCCCGGAGTTCGGCGATCAATTTCATCAAGCGGGTGAAGACGCCGACGCTGGTGGTGGTGGGCGACCGGGATGCCGAATGCCCGGCGCCGCAGTCGTTCGAGTACTGGCATGCGCTGCGCGCCCAGGGCGTGCCAACCTCGCTGGTGGTGTACCCGGACGAGGGCCACCACTTCGTCGACCCGGCGCACCAGCGCGACGTACTGCAGCGCGCGCTGGCGTGGTTCGCGACCTACCTGCCGGCCAGCTGAGCCGGCCGCCGCCGGGCCGGCGATGCCGGTCCGGCTATTTCGGCGGATCGCGCCGCTGGGTGTGCTTGACCGCGCCCAGGATGCCCAGCCCGAACACCACGATCACGCCCGCGCCGATCCATTGCAGCGGCGCGTGCATCAGCCAGGCGACGTAGGCCAGGCCGGCGATCAGTACCAGGATGCCGAGCAGGTAGAGCGAGAACGACGACATCGGTGGCCTCCGTGGCAGGGGTTCCGGGGAAAGCAGAGCGGCTGGGCGATCACCGGCGCGTGAAGCCCACGGCTGCCCTTTCGGCTCTCGAACGCGGCCCGCGCATGGAGTGAAGCTTTCGGGGGAGCCGCCCCTCATCCCGCTCAGGCTGCTTGCAAGGCCCGCTCGTGCCGAGGGCGGGCCACAGGCGCAACACGATCGCGCGCCGGGGAGCGACTGCTCCATGGGTCATGCTCGACGCCTGCCCATCGTATTGATGTACTGATACACATGGTTGCCTCGCTGTTCATCATTCAGCCCGCGTCGGCCGAGCCGATCTATCGGCAGATCGTCGAGCAACTGCGTCGCCTGATTGCCAGCGGCCAGTTGGCGACGGGCGAACTGCTGCCATCCGTGCGCGGGATGGCCGGGTTCCACGCAGTCAACCCGATGACCGTCTCGCGTGCCTACAGCCTGGCCGAGAACGAGGGGCTGCTGGAGCGAGTGCGCGGCAAGGGCATGGCGGTGGCTGCGGGACAACGTACCGCGCACAGCCAGGCCCAGCGCCTGGCACTGCTTGAACCGCAGATGCTTGCGCTGGCGCGCCAGGCGCAGGAACTGGAACTGCCAACCGAGCCTGTGCTGCGCCGGCGTAGTCGCGACGCACGCACAGGCCTCGGCAAACTGTTGGGGAAACGCTGATGGACTTCGCAAGCCTGGCCAGCCCGATGCTGGCCGCCTGGCTGTTGCTGGGCGAACCGCTGCTGGGACGCTGGTCGCATCGCCGGCTGCTTGCCGCGCTCGCTGCCGGCCAGCCGG
Source organism: Frateuria sp. GZRR33 (assembly GCF_051900425.1). Taxonomy (NCBI): domain Bacteria; kingdom Pseudomonadati; phylum Pseudomonadota; class Gammaproteobacteria; order Lysobacterales; family Rhodanobacteraceae; genus Frateuria; species Frateuria sp. GZRR33. Next base: position 266,400 of record NZ_JBHZGK010000005.1, on the reverse strand, counting down.
GCGCTCGCCTGCGCTTCTACCGGAGCTGGACGTGGATGGCCTGGGCGCTTGCCTTCGTCACAGCGCTGGTCGTACTGGCCCAGGGCTGGTCGCCGGGCGAGGTGGGGCTGCGCTGGCCACACACCGGGGACGCGGCCTGGAGCTTCGTCGCCGGCATGACCGGTGCACTGATCGCCGGTGCCGCGGTCGGCATCGTGTTGTCGCGCCGCAAGCGCAGCCCCGCACCGCGCGTGGCCGGTGGGGACAAGGTGCTGCGGATGCTGCCGCACAACCGCGCCGAACGCTGGGGGTTTGCCTTCCTGGCGGTAACCGCCGGACTGACCGAGGAATGGATCTGGCGCGGCTTCGCCGCCGCCGCCCTGCACGCGGCGTGGCCGCAGCTGGCGATGCTGCCGACCGTGGTTGTGCTCGCGCTGGCCTTCGGGTGGGCGCACTTCTACCAGGGGCTCGGCGGCATGCTGGCCACCGCCCTGCTGGGCGCCCTGCTCGCCTGGCTGTACCTGTCCAGCGGCAGCCTGCTGCTGCCGATGCTGCTGCACGTGCTGATCGACCTGCGCGCGCTGCTCGTGCCGGTGGGGACCGGCGCTTCCGATGCAACGCCGGCATCCCTTCCTGGCCAACCCGGTTGATGGGCAGGTGTCCCGCGCTCTGCCCCTGTGCCGAGCTTGCGCGAACGAGCCCCGGTAAACCTGTCCGGCCGTTGACGCGCCGTTGCCGCCCCCCACTCCACGCTCCATGGAGACCATGGAGCCGAAGGCGTGAACGAAACCACTGCCCGTCTGTCCCGCTACGCCCGCATCGGCGCGTTCCTGTTGCGCTATCGCAAGGCCGGCCTGTTCAGCGGGCTGGAACTGGACATCCAGGAGGCGGCGCTGGCCGACGAGGAGGAGGCGGTCCGGCCAGGCCAGCCCAAGCAGTTCGTCGACGACCTCGAAGCACTGGGCCCGACCTTCATCAAGGTGGGTCAGGCGCTCTCCACCCGGCCGGACATGGTGCCGGCGCCCTACATCGCCGAACTGGAACGGATGCAGGACGATGTCGTGCCGGTGCCGGTGGCCGAGATCCGCCAGACCATCGAGGCCGAACTGGGCGTGCGCATCGGCACGCTGTTCGCGCGCTTCGATGACGAGCCGCTGGCCGCCGGCTCGGTGGCGCAGGTGCACGCGGCCACGCTGCATGACGGGCGCGAGGTGGTGCTCAAGGTGCAGCGGCCGAACATCGCGCAGACGCTGCGCGAGGATCTGGCGATCCTGGAAAAACTGGCCGGCGCCGCCGACCGCATGACCGACGTCGGCCGGCGCTACGGCTTCGCCGGGCTGGTGAACGAGCTACGCCACAGCCTCGCCAACGAGATCAACTTCGAGCTGGAGGCGGAGAACCTGCGCCGCTTCGCCGAGAACCTGCGCGGCTACGACGCGCTCTATGTGCCGCTGCCACTGGCCGACTTCACCACCACCCGCGTTCTGACCATGCAGCGCGTGCGCGGCATCAAGGTCACCCATATCCCGTCCCTGCGGCGCATCGAGCACCCGCTGCACGAGCAGGCGCGCGAGCTGCTGCGTGCCTACCTGGACCAGGTGTTCATCCATGGCCTGGTCCATGCCGACCCGCATCCGGGCAACGTGCTGCTGATGGAAGACCACCGGCTGGCGCTGTTCGACCTGGGGATGGTGGTGCGGCTGGTGCCGCGCACGCGCCACCAGTTGCTCAAGCTGATGCTGGGCGCGATCTCCGGCAACGGCGACCAGGTGGCCGACATCAGCGAAGCCATGGGCATGGCGCTGGAGGATTTCCGCCGCAACCTTTACCGGCGTCAGGCCGAGCAGCTGGTCGCCAGCTACGTGGGCCTGCACAACTCCAGCCGCCAGTTTTCCGAAGGCCGGCTGGTGCTGGAGCTGGCCCGCGTGGGCGCCTCCTGCGGCCTGCGGCCACCGGCGGAGCTCTCGATCCTGGGCAAGACGCTGCTGAACCTGGAGGCGGTCACCAGCGCGCTCGATCCGACCATCGACACGCGCCGCGTGGTGGAGCAGCACCTGCAGCAGGTGCTCCGGCGGCAGGCGCTGGGCACGCTCTCCCCGGCCAACCTGGCAACCGAGTGGCTGGACCTGCAGGAGCTGGCCCGACACACCCCGCAACACGTCGCGGCGATCCTGCGCACGCTGGCGCAGAACCGCCTGCGCGTGCGCGTGGACGGGCTGGAAGAGTCGCACATGATGGAAAGCCTGCAGAAGATCGCCAACCGCATCAGTACGGGCGTGATCGTGGCGGCGCTGGTGATCGGCGGCGCACTGACCTCGCGCATGCACAGCGGGCCGATGCTGTTCGGTTTGCCGGTCCTGGCGGTGCTGTTCATCGCAGTCGCGTCGGTGCTGGGGTTGAGCCTGGTGATCAGCGCGCTGCGTCGCGACGGCAAGGTGGAGCGGGCGGCTAACCGGCCGCCGGATTGAGAGGTCGAGGCAAGGCTTCCCCCATCCGCCCTTCGGGCACCTTCCCCCGCAGGCGGGGGAAGGATCGGGGTGCGGGATTGCGCCACCTACCTGCATAGAGGCTGCAAGTGAGCCTTCCCCCGTTTCACGGGGAGGGCGCCGACAGGCGGATGGGGGAAGCCTCGCATGGAACAACACGCCCTTCGGGCTCCTTCCCCCGCGAGCGGGGAAGGAGCGTGGTGCGGGATTGCGCCAGCCACCTCCGTGGTGGCAAGTGAGCCTTCCCCCGTTTCACGGGGGAAGGTGCCGACAGGCGGATGGGGGAAGCCTCGCCTAGAACAACACACCCTGCGGCGACGCTTCCCGCGGTGGCACAAAACGGGAGGTGTCCAGCGCCAGCTCGCGCGCACGTCCGAAGCCGTGCTTGCGGCACGCCACCTCGAAACGCCGTCTGAGCAGCTGCGCGAACACGCCCTGCCCGCGCATGCGCGTGCGGAAGTCGCTGTCGTAGTCGCGACCGCCGTTCATCTGCTGGATCAGGCTCATCACATGCGCGGCGCGTTGCGGCGCGTGCAGCGCCAGCCACTCGCGGAACAGCGCCTTCAGCTCGTACGGCAGGCGCACCACGGTGTAGCCGGCGCAGCGTGCGCCGGCGGCGTGCGCGCGCTCGAGCACCGCTTCCATGTCGCGATCGTTGAGCGCGGGAATGATCGGCGCGACCAGCACGCCGACCGGCACGTCGGCGCCGGCCAGCGCCTCGATGGCCTGGATGCGCCGATGCGGTGCGCTGGCGCGCGGCTCGAGCCTGGCCGCCAGGTGGTTGTCCAGCGAGTTGACCGAGATGAACACCTGCACCAGACGTTCCCGCGCCATGCCGGCGAGCAGGTCCAGGTCGCGCTCGATCAATGCGTTCTTGGTGACGATGGTGCACGGATGGTGGCACTCGGCCAGCAACTCGAGCGCGGCACGGGTCAGGCGCCAGCGCTTCTCGACCGGCTGGTAGGGATCGGTGTTGCTGCCGATGTTGATCGGCGTGGGCACGTAACCACGCTTGCCGAGTTCCGCGCGCAACACCTCGGCCAGGTTGCCCTTGGCGCGCAGCCGGGTTTCGAAGTCGAGCCCGGGCGAGAGGTTGAGGTAACTGTGCGAGGGCCGGGCGTAGCAGTAGATGCAGCCATGCTCGCAACCTCGGTAGGGGTTGATCGCCTGCTCGAAGGCGATGTCCGGCGAGTCGTTGCGGCTGATCACGCTGCGCGCGCGTTCCTCGGTCACCTCGGTGCGCGGGCGTGGCGCGTCGGCATCCAGCAGCAGGCTCTGCCAGCCATCGTCCTCGGCGTGGTGGCGCAGGCTCTCGAAGCGCCCCTCCGGGTTGGAGGCAGCGCCGCGGCCCTTGATGGCATGCGGGGGGAGCTCGGACATCCTTCCAATCTAGCGCGGCGGCGTCTCAGCCGGCGCGACCGCACGCAGGCGTGCGCAGCCGACGCTACACTCGGACGTCCAAACCCGATCCACCGAGGAGACGCTCCCATGTCCACGCTCCATCCGGTCCAGGCGGTCTTCGCCGAAAAGGCCCGCATCGGCAAGGCCGACTACGAGCGGCTCTATGCCGAATCGGTGCGCGATCCGGAAAGCTTCTGGGCGAAGGTGGGGCAGCGGCTGGACTGGATGAAGGCGCCGACCCAGGTGAAGGATGTGTCGTTCGATCCGGCCGACCTGCACATCCGCTGGTACGGCGACGGCACGCTCAACGTGGCGGCCAACTGCCTGGACCGGCACCTGGCCGAGCGCGGCGACAAGACCGCGATCATCTTCGAAGGCGATGATCCGGCCGACTCGCGCCGGCTCAGCTACCGCGAGCTGCACGCGGAAGTGTGCAAGTTCGCCAACACCCTCAAGCACCTGGGCGTGGCCAAGGGTGATCGCGTGGCGATCTACCTGCCGATGATCCCGGAGGCGGCGGTGGCCATGCTCGCCTGCGCGCGCATTGGCGCGATCCACTCGGTGGTGTTCGGGGGCTTCTCGCCCGACTCGCTCGCCGGACGCATCGCCGATTCGCAGTGCAAGCTGGTGATCACCGCCGACGAGGGCGTGCGGGGCGGCAGGCGGATCGCGCTCAAGGCCAACGTGGACGAGGCGCTGGAGCGTCCCGGCACCAGCAGCGTGGAAACCGTGGTGGTGGTACGGCGCACCGGTGCCGGGGTGGCGATGCAGTCGCCGCGCGACCGCTACTGGCACGTGCTGATGGACGGCCAGAGCACCGATTGCCCGGCCGAGCCGATGGAGGCGGAGCACCCGCTGTTCATCCTCTACACCTCCGGTTCCACCGGCAAGCCCAAGGGGGTGCTGCATACCTCCGGCGGCTACCTGGTGTACGTCAGCTACACCCACGAGTGCGTGTTCGACCTGCGCGAGGACGACGTCTACTGGTGCACCGCCGACGTCGGTTGGGTTACCGGCCACAGCTACGTGGTCTACGGGCCGCTCGCCAACGGCGCGACCACGGTGATGTTCGATGGCGTGCCGAACTACCCCGATTGCAGCCGCTTCTGGGACGTCGTCGACAGGCACAAGGTGACGCTCTTCTACACCGCGCCCACCGCCATCCGCGCGCTGATGCGCGAGGGCGAGGCGCCGGTGAAGAAGGCCTCGCGCGCGAGCCTGCGCCTGCTCGGCACGGTCGGCGAGCCGATCAATCCGGAAGCCTGGGAATGGTACTGGCGCGTGGTCGGCGACGAGCGCTGCCCGGTGGTGGACACCTGGTGGCAGACCGAGACCGGCGGCATCCTGATCACGCCCCTGCCGGGCGCGATCGACGTCAAGCCGGGTTCGGCGACGCTGCCCTTCTTCGGCATCCGGCCGGCGATCGTGGACGCCATGGGTCAGGTCCTTGAAGGCGCGGCCGAGGGCAACCTGTTGATCACCGACTCCTGGCCAGGCCAGATGCGCACGGTATACGGCGACCATCAGCGCTTCATCGACACCTACTTCAGCGCCTACCCCGGCAACTACTTCACCGGCGATGGCGCGCGTCGCGACGAGGACGGCTACTACTGGATCACCGGACGCGTCGACGATGTCATCAACGTGTCCGGTCATCGCATCGGCACCGCGGAGGTCGAGAGCGCGCTGGTGGCGCATCCGAAGGTGGCCGAGGCAGCGGTGGTCGGCTGTCCGCACGACATCAAGGGCCAGGGCATCTACGCCTACGTCACCCTGATCGCCGGCGTGGACGGCAGCGAGGAGCTGCGCAAGGAGCTGGTGGCATGGGTGCGCAAGGAGATCGGCCCGATCGCCACGCCGGACTACCTGCAATGGGCGCCGTCGCTGCCCAAGACCCGCTCGGGCAAGATCATGCGGCGCATCCTGCGCAAGATCGGCGAGAACCAGCCCGGGCAACTGGGCGACATTTCCACGCTGGCCGATCCGAGCGTGGTGCAGAAGCTCGTGGACGAGCGGCTCATCAAGTGAACTGCACGAGCGCACCCGTGCGCGCCGCGCGGGTGATGCCACGGCGCAAACCCGCACCCGGAGTGCGCACGCCGGGAGGGCTGTTTACGGTTCCGCGCGCTCCCGGGACGGTCGACCTTCCGACCGTGGTGGTCATGGCCGAGCCGGCTGGCCGTGGGCAGCTTCGTCGTGCTGGCGTCTGATGCTACCGTCCGCGGATGCCGATTTTGTCAACCGACGTACCCGCCATGGCAACCCAGCTCGGTGACGGGACGCTGCACGTGTGGCGCCTGCGCTATGACCCCAGGTGCGGGCGTGCCCCCCTGCTTGCGCTGATCGCTGGGTATCTGGGCGTGCCGGCCGATGCTATCCAGCTGGTCGACGGACCGCATGGGCGACCGCAGCTCGCCCCTGCACAGGCCGGCGAGCTGGATGTCAACTGGTCGCACAGCGGCGACTGTGCTCTGGTGGCGCTGGGCCGGCGCGTGGCGCCCGGGATCGACGTCGAGCGCCGTCGCCCGCGCCCGCGCGCGCTGGAGCTGGCGCGTCGCTATTTCCATCCGCACGAAGCAGCGTGGCTGGCCGCCCAGCCGGAGGCGCGGCGCGAAGAGGCGTTCCTGGCGCTGTGGACCGCCAAGGAGGCCGTGCTGAAGGCGTTGGGCCGGGGACTGGCGTTCGGGCTTGACCGGTTGCAGATCGGCCTGGCGACGGGCGCGCCGCAACTGCTGCAACTAGCCGGGGACGATGCCGCGGCCTGGCAGCTGCATGCGCTCGACATCGGACCCGGACACCACGCGGCGATCGCGTGGCGGGGCGCGCCGCGGGACATCCGGTACGGGGTACTTGCCGACGCCGGATGATCGGCGCACTGTTGCCGGTCCCCAATCCCGCATGACGGCGTCCATGACCCTGCTCAGCGTCAACCTCAACAAGATCGCCGTGCTGCGCAATTCGCGCGGCGGCACCGAACCGGACATCCTGCGCGCCGCGCACACCTGCATCGAGGCCGGATGCGGCGGCATTACCGTGCATCCGCGGCCCGACCTGCGCCACGTGCGGCCCGACGACGTGCGCGCGCTGGCCGCGGTGCTGCGTGGCAAGGTCGAGTACAACATCGAAGGCAACCCGTTCGCACCGGCACGTGGCGCCTATCCCGGGCTGGTCGCGCTGGCCCGCGAGGTACGCCCGACGCAGGTGACGCTGGTCCCCGACAGCGATGGTCAGATCACGTCCGACCATGGGTTCGACCTCGCCGCGGACTGCGAGCGCCTGCGTCCGCTGGTATCCGAGCTGCGCGGGATCGGCTGCCGCGTGAGCCTGTTCGTGGATGCCGGCGCGGTCGGCTTCGACCAGGCCGTGGCAATCGGCGTGGAGCGTATCGAAATCTATACCGGCCCCTATGCCGAGGCATTCGCCGAAGGTGATGCGCGCGATGCGCTGGCCGCCTGCGCCAATACCGCGCGGCGCGCGCAACAGGCGGGGCTGGCGGTGAACGCCGGTCATGACCTCAACCAGGCCAACCTCGGCGGCTTCAAGGCGGCCATCCCGGGTCTGGCGGAGGTCTCGATCGGCCATGCACTGATCGGCGAGGCGCTGTACGACGGCCTGGCGCCGACCGTGCGGCGCTACCTGCAGATCCTTCGCTGAGCCCCCGGGGGCGCCCCCAGGAGCTCCGGTCCACCGCCGCATCCCGGCCAGCGTGCGGTGGTGGCTGGAGCTTTCCCCCTTGGCGTTTTTCAGCCCCAGAAAAGCAAAACCCCCGCTTTCGCGGGGGTTTGCCGGTAGCGTTGATCCGCCTGAGATCATTGCGCCTCGGTGAAGCCGATCTTCGTCAGACCGTAACTCTTCGCGTCGGCCAGTACCCGGGCGACCGACTCGTAAGCCACGCCGTCATCCGCGTTGATCTGGATTTCCGGCTGGTTGGTCTGTTGTGCGATGACCGCCATCTGCGCCTTCAGGCCCAGCTCGTCCACGGGCGTGTCGTTCCAGTACAGCGCGCCGGCGCGGTCGATCTTGAGCCGGATGGGCTCGAGCGGGTTTTCGGGCTGGACGATGTTCGGGTTCGGCTGCGGCAGGTCGATCTTCACCTTGTGGGTGAGCATCGGCGCCGTGATCATGAAGATGATCAAGAGCACCAGCATCACGTCGACCAGCGGCGTGACGTTGATGTCGGCCATCGGGCCGCTGGTGTTTCCGGAACTGAAAGCCATCGTCTTACTCCTTGCCGGTCGTCATGAAACCGACATGGACCATGCCTGCTGCCTTCGCGTCGGTAAGGATCTTGCGGACGTACTTGTACTCCGTGTCCTTGTCCGCGCGAAGCTGGATCTCCGGCTGCGGCGTCTTGGACGCCGCGACCGCAAACTGTGCCTTCAACTCCGCCTCGGTCACCTCGGCGTCATTGAGGTACATCGATCCATCCTGCTTCAGGGCCACATCCATGGGTTCGACGTAACCGGTATCGGGCGCCTTGGGGTTGGCGTTCGGCAACGGCACGATGATCCGGTGCGACATCAGCGGCGCAGTGATCATGAAGATGATCAGCAGCACCAGCATCACGTCGACCAGCGGCGTGACGTTGATCTCCGACATCGGTCCGCCGGAATTGCCTCCGGTACTCATTGCCATGGGTCAAGCCCTCACTTCTGGGTCGGCGCCACGCCTTCGACACGCGAACCGGTGGCGAAGAAGTCGTGCAGGTCGTGCGCAAACTCGTCGAACTGCGCGTAGGTCATGCGGTTCGAACGGTTGAAGAAGTTGTACGCAAGCACGGCCGGGATCGCGGTGAACAGACCGAACGCGGTCATGATCAGTGCCTCACCCACCGGACCGGCGACCGCCTCCATCGAGGCGTTGCCCGAGGCGGAGATCTTGATCAGCGCGTGGTAGATGCCCCACACGGTACCGAGCAGTCCGATGAACGGCGCGGACGAACCGACGGTGGCCAGCAGCGTCATGCCGCCTTCCAGGCGCAGGCTTTCGCGGGCGACGGCCTGGCGCAGTGCGCGGTCGATGAACTCCGAGCGGCTCAGCGACTCGGCCAGGCGACCACCGCCGGCAGCGGCCGCAGTGGCCTGCTGGTGGTGGGCCACCGCGGAAGCCGCGTCCAGCGCGATCTTCGAGAAGGGTTCGCCCTTGGGCTGGGCTTCCAGCTCACGGATCGCTTCCTGCGTCGAGGCGGTGTTCCAGAAGTTGGAGATCACCTTCTCGGCGCGCGAACGGACCATCGCGTTGCGGATCGCGTTGGCGATGATGAAGTACCAGGACGCGAAGGACATCACCACAAGCGTGATGAACACGATCCAGCCAAGCGGGTCGAAGTTGTGGATCAGGTCCCCGAAGCCCATGTGCTTCATGGCTTCGGCATTGGAGGTGCTGCCCTGGGCTGGTGCAGTTTGTAGGAACATCATGACGCTACCTTTAGAGATGTCAGGCGTGAACTGATGGACTGTAACCGGGATTACAGCTGGTTGAGATTCCAGGCGACGGGAACGCGAACGTAGCCTTCGGTCTTCTGACCGTTCTTGATGGCCGGATTGAACCGCCATTTCCTGGCCGCTTCAATCGCCGCGCGATCCAGCTCGCGATAGCCACTGGAGGTCTCGACCTTGATGTCCTTCGGCGTGCCGTCCGCGGCCACCAGGATCAACAGGGTCGTCGTGCCCTCGTGACGCTGGCGGATCGCCTGTGGCGGGTACCGGGGCTGGATGCGGCTGTTGTAGCTGATGTCCTGGCTGGCCGTGATGTCCGAAGGCGGCGCCGGGGGAGCCGGCGGCGCCGGCGGCGGTGCCGGGATCGGATTGGTCGTCGCTTCTTCCACGGCCGGCGGCGGGGCCGGCGGCGGCGGGGTCGGCGGCGGCGTCACCTGCTGGATGATTTTCGGCGGCGGCTGCTTCGGCGGTTCCGGCGGCGGCGGCGGCGGCGGCGGCGGCGGCGGCGGCGGCTCGATGAAGTTCACCTGGACGATGCGCTCTTTCTTCGCCTGTTCCTGCTTCGGCGGCGCCGGGGGCGCGATCAGCAGCAGGAATGCAAACGAGTGCAGCGCGATGGCAACAGCCAACGCCCAGGTGCGCCTCCAACTGAACGGCGCGCGGCCGGTTTCTTCGTTACTCGAGGCCATCTGTCACTTTCTGGAGCTAGTCAATCGGGAAAGGCGGGGTCGCAGCATCGAACGGCAAATCTCGACCCAAATGGGTGACATCTGCCACTGGACATTGCGCGGGAAAAGGGTTCTCAACGGTACAACAGGCCATGGCGTTTGTATAGCACCCGTGAGGCCGCCAAATGGACGTCCATCCGGCCTCGCGGGTGCGTACGCCAGGACCCTTACTTGCCGGCTCCTGCCTGCTTCAGCCAGGCCTTCGCCTTGGCCGCGGTATCCGGGTCCTGCGCCGCCTGCTTCATCGCGGCGATGGCGCCCGGCTTGTTCTTGAGGCCGCGCTCGGCTTCGGCCAGCATCATGTAGGCCGTGCCCTTGTGCTGCACGCCCTTGTCGATCGCCTGCTTGATCAGCGTCCGGGCATCGCTGTACTTCTGCTGGCCCAGCAGCAGCTGGCCGGCGCGCAGCGCGGCCTCGCCGTCCTTCGCCATCGGCATGGCCTTCTTGTAGGCGGCAATGGCCTTGCTTTCGTCGCCGGCGATATAAGCGGCATCGCCAAGCAGCTTCTGGTTGTCGTAGTTCGAAGACACCACGCCCTTGGCCATGCCGTCCTCGAGCACCGCCTCGGCCTTCTTGGCGTTCGGCTTGGGGTCGTCACTGTTCTGGCCGGTGATCAGGTAGAGCTTGGCCAGGTTCACGTACTGCTTCTCGTCTTTCAGGCTGCCGCTGGCGCGCGCCTTCTCCATCAGGTCGATGGCCTCGGGATATTTCTGTGCCTGCATCAGCACGGCCACGGCGTTGTTCATCGCGGTCGGGTCGTTCGGATTGGACGACAACTGCTGCTGGGCCAGTTGCGCGGCCTGGTCGGCCTGGCCCGATTCGGAGTAGGCGGCCATCAGGATCTGCGTCCACGACGCTTCCGGCTTGTCGGTCATCGACATCGCCTTCTTCATCGCGGTGATCGCCTCGGGATACTTCTCCAGGCGGTAATAGGCATTGCCCTCCAGCGCGTACGACTCGGCAGTCTCGCGCTTGCCCTCGGCACGCCACTTCTCGACGGTGTCGATGGCTTGCTGGTACTGCTCGTCGGCCAGGTAGAACTGGGCCAGTTCGTACTCGAGCTGGAAGAAGGTGTCGTTCGGCAGCACGCCGATGTCCAGCGCCTGCTTGAGCGAGGCAATGGCGCCCTTCAGGTCGCCGTCGTTGTACTTGAGGTTGGCGATGCCCTGCAGTGCGAGCGACTTGGCGTACTTGCTGTCCGCATCCTGGGCAAGCGGCTGCAGCACCTGCATCGCCTTGTCCTTGTCGCCCGCATTGACCGCCTCGAGGCCCTCGTTGAGCGCCTTCTGTTCCTTCTCGCTCTTCAGGTCGAGCTTGGGCTCCTCGCGGGTGGCATTCGGATAGAGCGCCTGCTTGGTGTCCTTGGAACCCTGGTCGCCGTGCCGGTCACGGGCGATCGCCGGGCTGGCGACCAGCGCGAGCGCGAGCGCGGTGCCGCTCAACAGCTTGAGGAAGGGAACATGCTTCATGGCAGTCCTCATGTAAGGTTTTTCGCACAAGCAGTGCGGGGGATCGTTGAGCGTACCGCGAGCAGGCAGGCGATAACAAGTCGCACTGCCGCATGGAAGCCTTATTCAAATCAATGGCTTGCGGTCACATTGCCATGTCAGACGAAAAAATTCCGGCAATTTCATGTCATGACGGGAAAAGGGTCGCCAGGGCAGGCGCCACTTTTGCTCTCCGTTGTGGCGTGTTAGCGCGCTAGTACGACCGGGCAAGAAAAAACGCTGCCGCGCGGAACGCGGCAGCGTTGCGATCAGATATCCAGGTTGGCGACTTTCAGCGCGTTCGCCTCGATGAAGTCGCGGCGCGGCTCGACCGCTTCGCCCATCAGCATCGAGAACATCTGGTCGGCGGCGATCGCATCCTCGATGCCGACCTGCAGCATGCGCCGGGTCTCCGGGTTGACCGTGGTTTCCCACAGCTGCTCCGGATTCATTTCACCCAGGCCCTTGAAGCGCTGGATGCTGCGGCCCTTCTTGGCCTCGTCCAGCAGCCAGGTGCGGGCTTCGGCGAACGAGGTGATGCCGCGCGAGGCATTGCCCCGGCGCACCACCGCCTCGGGCTGGCTCAGGCCGGCGAGCTGCTGGCTGACGGTCAGGATCGGGCGGAACTCGGCGCTGCCGAAGAACGGCTGCGGCAGCAGCCAGGTGTGCGACAGGCCGTGCTGCTCGCGCACGACTTCGATCGCGGCCGGCTGTTGTTCGTTGGCCGGGCGCAGGCCCAGGCGGTAACGCGGCTTGCCCAGGCCACTGGCCGCCAGGCGTCCGGACAGCGCGCCCAGCCAGCCCTGCATCGCCGCCTCCTCGGTCCACAGCGCCGGACCGATCGGCGGGTGCTCGAGCATGGCCGTGAGCACGTTCGCGTCGAAGCGATGACCCAGCCGCTCGATCTGGTCCAGCGCGGTCTGGTAATCGCGCAGCAGCTTTTCGAGCCGTTCTCCGGTAATCGCGGGCGCATGCGGGTCGGCCACCAGTTCAGCGCCGTCGACCGCGCTGGAGATCAGGTAGGCGTTGAGCGCCGCATCGTCTTTCAGGTAGAGCTCCTGCTTGCCCTGCTTGAGCTTGTACAGCGGCGGCAGGCCGATATAGACATGGCCGCGCTCGATCAGCTCGGGCATCTGGCGGTAGAAGAAGGTCAGCAGCAGCGTGCGGATGTGCGAGCCGTCCACGTCCGCATCGGTCATGATGATGATGTGGTGGTAGCGCAGCTTGTCCGGGTTGTACTCCTCCTTGCCGATGCCGGTGCCCAACGCGGTGATCAGGGTGCCGACCTCGGCCGAGGACAGCATCTTGTCGAAGCGCGCCTTCTCGACGTTGAGGATCTTGCCCTTCAGCGGCAGCACCGCCTGGGTCTTGCGGTTGCGGCCCTGCTTGGCCGAGCCGCCGGCCGAATCACCCTCGACCAGGAACAGTTCGCACAGCGCCGGGTCTTTCTCCTGGCAATCGGCGAGCTTGCCCGGCAGGCCGGCGATATCCAGCGCACCCTTGCGACGGGTCATCTCGCGCGCCTTGCGCGCGGCCTCGCGGGCGCGGGCGGCGTCGACCACCTTGGAGGCAATCGACTTGGCCTCGTTGGGGTGCTCCAGCAGGAACTCGCCCAACTTCTCGTTGACCGCCTGCTCGACTGCCGTCTTGACCTCGGAAGAAACCAGCTTGTCCTTGGTCTGCGACGAGAACTTCGGGTCCGGCACCTTCACCGACAGCACCGCGATCAGGCCCTCGCGCATGTCGTCGCCTGACAGCGCGACCTTCGCGTTCCTGGCCAGCCCTTCCTTCTCGATGTAGTTCTGCAGCGAACGGGTCAGCGCGGCTCGGAAACCGGTCAGATGGGTGCCGCCGTCACGCTGCGGGATGTTGTTGGTGAAGCAGAACATCGTTTCCTGGTAGGAATCGGTCCACTGCATCGCCAGTTCCACCGTGATGCCGTCCTGCTCGGCGGACAGGCTGATCACGTTCGGATGCAGCGCGGTCTTCAACTGCGCCAGGTGCTGCACGAAGGAACGGATGCCGCCCTCGTACGCGTAGGTGTCGTGGCGACCCTCACCGCGCTCGTCGACCAGATCGATGGTGACGCCGGAGTTGAGGAACGCAAGCTCGCGCAGGCGCTTGGCCAGGATGTCGTAATGGAACTCGATGTTGGAGAAGGTCTCCGTGCTCGGCAGGAAGCGCACGGTGGTGCCGCGGCGGGTGGAGTCACCCACTTCCTTGAGCGGATACAGCGGCTCGCCCAGCGAGTATTCCTGCTGGTATTCCTTGCCATCGCGGTGAATCGTCAGCCACAGGTGCGAGGACAGCGCATTGACCACCGAGACGCCCACGCCATGCAGGCCGCCGGACACCTTGTAGGAGTTCGCATCGAACTTGCCACCGGCGTGCAGCACGGTCATCACCACCTCGGCGGTGGAGCGTCCCTCTTCGGGATGGATGTCGACCGGGATGCCACGGCCGTTATCGCTGACGCTGACCGAACCGTCGTCAAGAATGGTGACCGTCACATGGTCGCAGTAGCCAGCCAAGGCTTCGTCGATCGCGTTGTCGACGACCTCGAACACCATGTGGTGCAGGCCGGTGCCGTCATCCGTGTCGCCTATGTACATGCCCGGGCGCTTGCGCACCGCTTCCAGGCCTTTGAGAACCTTGATGTTGCTCGAATCGTAGGATGCGTTCATGCCCTGCCCGTTGCCGCGCTGCCCCGACCTCCGGCGGACGCCGGGGCGAGGAAAGCCATCCAGTCATTATAGCAGAGGGCGGATTTGCCCCTGTTCCACGTGGAACATGCGGTGGGGGCGCGCCTGCAGGGGCAGCGGGCATTCGGTGCCTGTGACCAGGACCTGCGCACGCACGGCAGCGAGGCGTTCGACGACGGCGGCCTGGTGCGCCAGATCCAGCTCCGACGCCAGATCGTCCAGGCAAACCACCGGCCATTCGCCTCGACACCCGGCGTGCAGTTCGGCTTGCGCCAGCAGACAGGAAAGTGCCGCAAGCTTTTCCTGGCCCCGCGAGAGGTGCTCGCGAAGGGGCGCCTGTTCGAACGCCAGAGACCAATCCGCCCGGTGCGCGCCCGCCGTCGTATGACCCCGGGCAAGGTCCCTGCCCCGCTGATCGGCCAACACACCGGCCAGGTCCGACTCCTCCGTCCAGCCCCTGCGGTAGCGCAAGGCGATGGGCCCGAGCTCGGGCAACAGCGAGCCGGCACTCGCGGCGAGGATCGGCAGGAGCCGGTCGAGGTAATCCCTGCGGTAGGCATCGATGGCGGAGGCCGTCTCGCCAAGCTCCCGTTCCCACGGGGCGTACAGCTCCTCCGGCCCGGGTGCGCCCGTCCGCAGCAATGCGTTGCGCTGTTTCAACGCCCGCTGGTAGCGGCGCCAGCTACCAAGGAAGCCGTGTTCCACGTGGAACACGCCCCAGTCGAGAAAGCGACGGCGCTCCTCGGCCCCGCCGGCGATCAGCGCGTGGGAACCCGGCTCGAAACAGACCACGGCGCACGCCTGCACCAGCACGCCCAGCGGCACGTCTGCACCGTCAAGCCGCGCCTCCCAGCGCGCACCTTCCCGGCCCAGCCCCAGGCGCCGACGGCTGTCGCCCAGGCCGCTCGCTTCCGCGAAGACCGTCAACGCAGTGCACCCTCGCTGCAACAGTGCTTCGCGCGCACCGCTCCGGAACGAGCGCCCGTGCGACAGCAAATAAGCCGCCTCCAGCACACTGGTCTTGCCGGCACCGTTGGGGCCGACGAACACATGGATGCCCTCGTCAAGCTCCACCGAAACGTCGGTGAGGCAACGCAGGCCCTGGATACGCAGCCGCTCGAACTTCATCCGCCAGCCCCCAACGAACAACGCCGGAGCGTCTCGCGACAGCTCCGGCGTTGCAGGGCGACATCACGTCGTCCAACCGTCATGCGTCACAGCCGCAACGGCATGATCACGTGGCGCGACTGGTCATTGTCGTCCTCCTGCACAAGGCAGCTGGACTGCGCGTCGCGCAGGTTCAGGCGCGCCCGCTCGCCCTTCAGCGCAGCCAGCGCATCGAGCAGGTAGCCGACATTGAAACCCACGGCGAGATCCGACACGGCGGTATCGGCCTCGACCTCCTCCACCGCCTCTTCCTGTTCCGGGTTGTGCGCCACGATGCGCAGCTTGCCCGGCGAGAGTTCGAGCTTCACGCCACGGTACTTTTCGTTCGACAGGATCGCGGCACGCTGCAACGCACCGCGCAGCACCTCGCGGTCGAGCGTCGCCCGCTTGTCGGCGCCCAGCGGAATCACCGCCTCGTAGTCCGGGAAGCGACCATCGATCAGCTTGGAGGTGAACACCACATCGCCTCGACGCACGCGCAGGTGATTGCGGCCGAACTCCAGTTCCACCTGGCCGTCACCGGTCTCGAACAGCCCGATCAACTCGTTCACGCCCTTGCGCGGGATGATGATCTGCCGGCGAGCAGCCACCTTGCTCTCCAGCTTAGTTTCCTTCAGCGCCAGGCGATGGCCGTCGGTAGCGACGCAGCGCAGGGTGTGCTCCTGCAGATCCAGCAGCATGCCGTTCAAGTAGTAGCGCACGTCCTGGTTGGCCATGGCGAACGCAGTGCGCTCCATCAGGTCGCGCAGCACTTCCTCCGGCAGGCTCACGCGTTCGACCAGCTCGATCTCGTCGATCGTCGGGAACTCGCTGGCCGGCAGCGTGGCCAGCGTGAAACGGCTGCGGCCCGCGTTGAGGGCGACGCGATCACCATTGAGCTTGAGATCGATCCGAACGCCGTCAGGCAGCGCACGCACGATGTCGAACAGCTTGCGCGCCGGGATCGTGATTTCGCCATCGCCCTGCTGGTCCGCCTGGGTGGTGGCGACCATCTCCACTTCCAGGTCCGTGCCGGTCAGCGACACGCGGCCGTCGCCAACGCGCACCAGCAGGTTGGCCAGAACCGGCAGGGTCTGTCGCCGTTCGACCACGCCCACGACCTGCTGCAGCGGCTTGAGCAAGGCTTCTCGTTGGATGCTGAATTGCATGTGTGGGCTTCCCCTAACTGCTGTTCTGTTTTTTTAAAAGAAGTACGGTGGTAGTTGTTGGCGCGGTGGATATCTCTTTTTCGCCAACTTCCCGTTGCAGATCAGTATCTTGCGTCAACTACGGCCTGTGTCCAACAGTACCGGCCGGCTGTGGGTCGATTGTGGATAAAGTCAGGCGCCGAGTCATCCACCTATTATCCACAGCTTGGACCCCTGCTTTTCAAGCGGTTAGCCCGTCAGCACACGGATCAACTGTTCCCAGTCCTGCCGCATGCGCGCGTCGGTCTCGCACAGCTTGCGGATGGTGCGGCAGGCGTGCAGCACCGTCGTGTGGTCGCGCCCGCCGAAGGCCTCGCCGATTTCCGGAAGGCTGTGCTCGGTCAGTTCCTTCGACAGCGCCATGGCGATCTGCCGCGGCCGCGCCAGCGAACGCACGCGTCGCTTCGACAGCAGATCCTGCAGCCGCACGTTGAAATACTCGGCGGTGATCTTCTGGATGTTGGGCACCGTCACCGCCTGCGCGTGGGTGGCCAGCAGGTCGCGCAGGGTTTCTTCGGCGAAATCGGTGGTGATCGGCTTGCCGTAGAAATTGGCCCGCGCCGCCAGCGTGTTGAGCGCCCCTTCCAGGTCGCGCACGTTGGAGCGGATGCGCTTGGCCAGCAGCATCGCCACGTTCTCGCTCACCGCCACGCCCTTGTCCTGCGCCTTCGACAGCAGGATCGCCGCGCGCGTCTCGAAGTCCGGCGGCTCGATCGCCACCGACAGGCCCCAGCCCAGGCGCGACTTCAGTCGCGGTTCCAGCTTGTCCACTTCCTTCGGGTAGCGGTCGCAGGTCAGGATGATCTGCTGCTTGGACTCGAACAGCGCATTGAAGGTGTGGAAGAACTCCTCCTGCGTGGTGTCCTTGCCGGCGAAGAACTGGATGTCGTCGATCAGCAGCGCGTCGACCGAGCGGAAGCGCTGCTTGAACTGGTCCATGTTCTTGGTGCGCAGCGCCTCGATCATCGCGCCGACGAACTGCTCCGAGCGCAGGTACATCACCTTGCAGCTGGCGTTGCGCTCGCGCATCAGGTTGCCGGCCGCGTGCATCAGGTGGGTCTTGCCCAGGCCGGTGCCGCCGTAGAGCAGCAGCGGGTTGTAGGCGCGGCCGGGGTTCATCGCCACCTGCATGGCCGCGGCCTTGCCCAGCTGGTTGGATTTGCCTTCGACGAAGGTCTCGAAGGTGTAGTGCGGGTCGAGGTTGTGTGGGAAGGCCGGCGCGGGCGCCACCGGTTCCGCCGCCGCGGCCTTCGGGGCGGCAGGCCGGACAGGTCGCGGCGCGCTGGAGCCGACCTCCAGCCGGACCGGGCAATCGCGGCCGGCCAGCTGCCCCAGCACGACCTCGATCCGTGGCAGGTACCGCTCGCGCACCGTATCGAGCGTGTACGGGTTGGGCGCGAACAGGTGCACGCCGGCGTCGTCCTCGCGCGCCTGCAGCGGCATGAGCCAGGTGTGCAGCTCTTCGGCGCTCAGCTCGCTTTCCAGACGCTCAAGGCAGCGCCGCCACAAATCACTCATGGATAGTTCTTGACCAACGATGGGGCGCCGAAGCGCAGGGTGGACCGGCAAGTCTACAGCCAACCCCCAGCATATCCCCAGCGATGTCCACAGGCCGCATCAGGGCGGGTTTGACAGCTCGTGCACGCTGGCTCCATAATTTCCAACCTTTTTGTCGACTTATCTTCTGGAGCTCAAGCCATGAAGCGGACTTTCCAGCCGAGCAAGCTCAAGCGCGCCCGCACCCACGGCTTCCGTGCCCGCATGGCGACCGCCGACGGCCGCAAGGTGATCAACGCCCGTCGCGCCAAGGGTCGCAAGCGCCTGATCCCGTAAGCGGCGCAGCAGTCGTGCCTGCCGCCGGCCTGCCGCGCGACGCGCGGGTCCGCCGCGCCGGCGACTTCGCCGCCCTGCGTCAAGCCAGCGGCCGCCTCGGCGGCCGCTGTTTTTCTGTGCGCTGGCGTCCGAACGGACTGGACCACGCCCGCCTGGGGCTGGCCGTGTCCAAACGCGTCTCCAAGCGCGCGGTCGACCGCAACCGGATCAAGCGCCTGGTGCGCGAATCGTTCCGCCGTGCCCGCCACGGATTGCCGCCGATCGACCTGGTCGTGATGGCGCGCGAAGCCGCCGCGGTCACGTCCGGCACCGCCCTGCTGGCCGAGCTCGACGCGCTCTGGCGCCGGCTGCCGCCGTTGAAGCCCACCGAAGGCACCGGCACAATCGCGTGTTGACCTCCCTTTTCTCCTGTCCCTCCGCGGCTCCTGCTCGCGGTGCCACCGGAATTGCCCCGCGATGAACCAGACGCGTACGTTTCTCCTGTTTGCCCTGCTGGCCGTGGCCTATCTGCTGTGGGTGGCCTGGGAGAAGGACTACGCACCGGCGCCGGCGCACAACGCCCCGGTCGCGGCGGCCAGCGCGAACGCGCCGGCGGACAACACCGTGCCGGGCGCCAGCGGCGCCGCGACGCCGGCGATCGCCAGCGGCGGCCCGGCAAGCACGGCCGCCGGGCAACTGATCACCATCAGCAACGACGTGCTGCGCCTGACCGTGGACACCCGCGGCGGCAGCGTGGTGCGCGCCGACCTGCTGGCCTACCCGGCCGAGCCGGTCACCCGCAAGCATCCCCGGCAACCGCCGGTGCGCCTGCTGGCCGATACGCAGGACAAGTATTTCGTCGCCCAGAGCGGCCTGGTCAGCGCCACCGGTCCGGCGCCCGATCACCGCGCACTGTTCCAGTCGGCGCAGACGCACTACGAGCTGGCCAACGGCCTGCCCGAGGTCAAGGTCGACCTGACCTGGCAGCAGGACGGCATCAAGGTCACCAAGACCTACACGCTCAAGCGCGGCCAGTACGTGGTCGGACTCGACCAGCGCATCGACAACACCGGTACCTCGCCCTGGCAGGGCAGCGCCTACGAGCAGCTGCAGCGCGCGCCGCGCCAGGAGCACACCAGCTGGCTGCAGAACATGACCGACCCGTCGGCCGCCAGCTTCTTCGGCGCCGGCTGGTACAGCCCGGAAGATCACTTCCAGTCGCTCAAGTTCGACAAGTTCCAGAAGGACCCGCTGCAACAGTCCTTCGCCGGCGGCTGGGTCGCCATGCTGCAGCACTACTTCTTCGCCGCGTGGATTCCGCCCGCGCAGCAGAAGGCCAGCTACAGCACGGACGTGGTCAACCCCGACAGCGACCATCCGACCTACCTGATCCGCGCCGTCAGCCCTGCGCTGACCGTGGCCCCGGGCCAGAGCCAGACCACCGGCGCGCGCCTGTACATCGGTCCGAAGCTGGTCGGCACGCTCGACTCGGTGGCGCCGGGTCTGGCGCTGGCGACCAACTACGGCGTGTTCACCGTGATCGCCCAGCCGATGCACGCACTGCTGTCGTGGCTGGAGAAGGTCAGCGGCAACTGGGGCGTGGCGATCATCCTGCTGGTGCTGATCATCAAGGGTCTGACCTGGAAGCTCACCGCCGCGCAGTACCGCTCCAGCGCGAAGATGCGCAAGCTGCAGCCGCGCGTGACCGCGCTCAAGGAGCGCTACGGCGACGACAAGCAGAAGATGCAGATGGCGATGATGGAGCTGTACAAGAAGGAGAAGGTCAACCCGATGACCGGCTGCCTTCCGGTGCTGATCACCATCCCGATCTTCTACGGCCTGTACGAGGTGCTGCGCGAGAGCGTGGAACTGCGCCAGGCGCCGTTCGTCGGCTGGATCCACGACCTGTCCGCGCCCGACCCGTTCTTCGTCCTGCCGGCGGTGTACACGCTGGTGATGCTCGGCCAGCAGTACCTGATGCCGGCCACCGGGATGGATCCGACCCAGGCGAAGATGATGAAGTTCATGCCGCTGATCTTCGCGGTGCTGTTCGCCTTCTTCCCCGCCGGCCTGTGTCTCTACTACGTGGTCAACGGCATGGTCAGCCTCGGCCAGCAGTGGTACATCACGCACAAGGTGGAGAGCGGCGAGGCGAAGGCGAAGGCCTGAGTCCGATTGCGGCGCAGGGTGGGCTTTAAACCACCATCCAATCCCAGCCTCCCGCGGGTTGCAGTGGGCTGAAACCCACCCTACGGTTTCCTCCATGGCCGACACCGACACCATCGCCGCGATCGCCAGCGCGCCCGGCGCCGCCGGTATCGGCGTGGTGCGTGTCTCGGGGTCGCGCGTGCCGGCCATCGCGCAGGCACTGCTCGGTCGTGCGCCGCAGCCACGCCATGCGCACCTGGCCTCTTTCCTTGACGACGGCGGCGCGCTGATCGACCGCGGCCTGCTGCTGCACTTTCCCGCGCCGCACTCCTACACCGGCGAACACGTGCTCGAACTGCAAGGCCATGGCAGCGCCGTGCTGCTGGACCTGCTTTTGAAGCGCGTGTGCGCGCTCGGCGCGCGGCTGGCGCGGCCGGGCGAGTTCACCGAGCGGGCCTTCCTCAACGGCAAGCTGGACCTCGCCCAGGCCGAGGCGGTGGCCGACCTCATCACCGCGCGCTCGGAAGCCGGCGCACGCGCCGCGTTGCGTTCGCTCGACGGGGTGTTCTCGCAGCGCGTGCACGCACTGCTCGACGCGATGATCGCGTTGCGCGTGCACGTGGAGGCCGCGATCGATTTTCCGGAAGAGGAAATCGACTTCCTGGCAGACCCCGCCATTGCGCATCAGCTCGACGCGCTGCGCACGCAGCTGGCCGGCTTGCTGGCCGAAACGCGCCGCGGGGTGCGCCTCACTGACGGCCTCAAGGTCGCCATCGTGGGCCGGCCCAACGCGGGCAAGTCCAGCCTCCTGAACGCACTGGCGCAAAGCGAGCGCGCAATCGTGACGCCGATCGCCGGCACCACCCGCGACGTGCTGCGCGAAACGGTGAGCCTGGATGGCGCGGTGCTGGAGCTCGCCGACACCGCCGGCTTGCGGGAGACGCACGACGAGGTGGAGCGCGAAGGTGTGCGTCGTGCCCGCGCGGAGCTGGCCCGCGCCGATCTCGTGCTGCTGGTCACCGACGCGGCGCACGCCGAGGCCGACCCCGGCCTGCTCGACGAACTGCCGACGCACGTCGCGCGGCTGGTCATCGTCAACAAGATCGACCTCGACGCACAGCCGCCGCGCGCGGAAACGCGCGCTGGCCTGCCTCACCTCTGGCTGTCGGCACGCACCGGCGAAGGGCTCGAGCTGCTGCGCACGGAACTGAGGACCCGCGCCGGCCTCGGCACCGGAGAAGGAGCCTTCAGCGCCCGCCGCCGCCATGTCGCCGCGCTGGAACGCGTGCAGGTCCATCTCGAGCACGCCGCCGCCGCGCTGGCCGCCACCCGTGCAGGGGAACTGGCCGCCGAAGACCTGCGCCAGGCCCAGCACGCGCTGGGCGAGATCACCGGCAGCTACAGCAGCGACGACCTGCTCGGCGCGATCTTCGGCAGCTTCTGCATCGGCAAGTAGCGCGCTCGGCACATGAATCGCAGGCAGCCCGGGCGGTGGCCTCGTGCAGTCTTTTCCCTTCGTTGCACCGGCCCCTGACGGTCGCGTTCCTAGAGTGGTCGGGCGCCGCACGACCACCCGTCGCGTCCCTTCATCCCCCGGAGGAGCCCATGACCATCAAGACCATGCAGGACCTTTTCATCCACGAGCTCTCGGACATCTACAGCGCCGAGAATCAACTGGCCAAGGCCTTGCCGCGCCTGTCGCGCGCAGCCGAGAACCAGGACCTGTCCAGGGCGTTCGACCAGCATCTGGAAGAGACGCGCGGGCAGATCGAGCGCATCGACAAGATCGTCGAGGACCTGGACATCCGGCTCAAGCGCATCAAGTGCCAGGGCATGGAAGGACTGGTCGACGAGGCGCGCGAGATCATCGAAACGGTACCGCAGGGCGCGCTGCGCGATGCCGCGTTGATCGCCGGCGCCCAGAAGGCCGAACACTACGAGATCGCCTCCTACGGCACGCTGTGCGTGCTGGCCAGGCAGATGGGCCACGAGGACGCGGCCAGGCAGCTCGATCAGACCTTGCAGGAAGAAAAAGCGACCGACCAGAAGCTCACCCAGCTGGCCGAGCAAGGCGGCGTCAACCAGCAGGCATCGCAGCAGGGTGGACAGAAGCACGCCCCGTCGTCCGAAGCGCGTCACTGAAGCAGGCTGCCTGTAGGAGCGCACCCTGTGCGCGACCGCGCGCCCAGATGCGGCGCGCGGGTCGCGTACAGGGTGCGCTCCTACGAGGACGAGGTGTTGCTATCGGCCGAGGAAGGCTTCCAATTCCTGCTTGCGAGGCATGCCCGGCTGCGCGCCCAGCCGCGTGACTGCCAGCGCGGCGGCCGCACAGGCCTTGCGCACCGCCTGCGGCAGTCCTTCGTGCAGGAACACCGCCAAGGCCGCATTGAAGGTGTCGCCGGCGCCGGTGCTGTCGACCACCGCGACGTCGAAGCTGGGCTGGTGCGCCGGCTCGCCCGCCTGCTCGCGATACCAGGCGCCCTCGCCGCCGCGGGTCAGCACCACCGGCCCGGGCGCGCGGCGCATCAGCGCGCGGAAATCCTCGGCCGGGTCGGCCCCCAGCAACACCGCCAGTTCATGCTGGTTGGGCGTGACGTAGCGGGCGAGGGCGAGCCATTCGGCTGGCAGCGGCCGCGCCGGCGCCGGGTTGAGGATGACCGGCACGCCCAAGCGCTGGCCCAGGCGCAGGGTCGCCTCGATGGCGTCCAGCGGGATCTCCATCTGCACCAGCACCACATCCGCGCGGCCGACGGCCCCGTGCGCAGCCTCCACGTGCGCCGGCGTGACGCAGGCATTGGCGGCCGG
Source organism: Frateuria sp. GZRR33 (assembly GCF_051900425.1). Taxonomy (NCBI): domain Bacteria; kingdom Pseudomonadati; phylum Pseudomonadota; class Gammaproteobacteria; order Lysobacterales; family Rhodanobacteraceae; genus Frateuria; species Frateuria sp. GZRR33. The sequence goes on along the minus strand of NZ_JBHZGK010000005.1, from coordinate 243,060 downwards.
CACCACCACGATCTGGTTCTCGCCGCCGGCCACGGTGATCGAGGCGGTGCCGCTGGCCTGGTCGTCCAGCCGGTGCACGTGCGCCAGATCCACGCCTTCCTCGCGCAGGCCGGCGTGCAGCTGGTCACCGAAGGCGTCGCGACCGAGCGCACCGACCAACGCCACTTCGGCGCCGAGCCGCGCCGCCGCCACCGCCTGGTTGGCGCCCTTGCCGCCGGGTACCGTGATGAAGCCGTCGCCCAGCAGTGTTTCGCCCGGTTGCGGAAAGCGCGGCGCCTGCGTGACCAGGTCCATGTTGATGCTGCCGACGACGACGATGCGGCGGGTCATGCCGACTCCCTGGGAAACGATGCCTGAAGCATAGCGGCGGTGGCGCCGCCAAAGGCGCCCCTGCGCGCCCCGTCGGGCCTGCCGACGAGCGCTGAGCCGGATCGATCGAGCGTTGACGGCCGGCGCGATGCCGGCATGCGAGCATGCGCTCCATGCCTCCTCCCGCCCTGCCCACCCACGGATCGCGTACCGCCCTGCACCGTGCCGTGCGCCTGGTCGCCCTGCTCAACCTCGCCTACTTCGGCGTGGAGTTCGCAGTGGCGCTGTCGATCGGCTCGGTGTCGCTGTTCGCCGACAGCATCGACTTCCTCGAGGACGCTTCGGTCAACCTGCTGATCTTCCTGGCGCTGGACTGGTCACCGGCGGCGCGGGCGCGCGTGGGCATGGCCCTGGCGGCGATTTTGCTGGTGCCGGCGCTGGCGCTGCTGTGGGCGCTGTGGCGCAAGCTGCAGTTGCCGGTGCCGCCGGCGCCGCTGCCGCTGTCGGTCACGGGCCTGGGCGCGCTAGTGGTGAACCTGGCCTGCGCCTGGGTGCTGGCGCGCTTTCGCCATCATGCCGGTAGCCTCACTCGTGCCGCCTTCCTCTCGGCGCGCAACGATGCGTTCGCCAACGTGGCGATCGTGTTGGTCGGCGGCGTGACCGCATGGACCGGCTCGGTCTGGCCGGACGTGGCAGTGGGAGTCGGCATCGCGGCGATGAACGCGGATGCGGCACGCGAGGTATGGGAAGCGGCCCGCGGCGAGCATCGCCAGGCACAGGCTTAGGCAAGCCAGGGTGGGCTTCAGCCGAGCAGCGGTGTTGCCGGAAAGGCTGGTGGGTTGAGGCCCACCCTACGCCAGCGCCTCAGTGCGCGTGGCCGATGCCCGAATCGCCCTGCTCCAGCGGCGGCGGCGTGCCGGCCACGGCCAGCAGCGACTGCGCGTAACCGTCTTCCATGCTGATCGTGGACACCTCGTCCCAGGCGAAGAACGACGCCTCGCGCAGCCATTCGGCGTCGGGGCTGATCTCCTGCAGGGTGAAGCCGTCCTCTTCCACGCCGACCAGCCGGCCGATGTAGCAGACCTCGGCCTCGTCCTCGCTGTCCACGTGCACGCCGATCACCGGCGCCACGCGGCCGGCGGCCTGCACCACCTCGCGGATCGAGTCGAGCGGGAAGCCGCGCGGCGTGCGCGGCAGCAGCTGCTTGAGCTGCAGCGCCTTCTCCATGAACACGTGGTGCTTGTCCGGCGCCTCCAGCTCGGAGACGTCGCGGTGGCGCATCACGTACATCCCGTCGTAGGTGATGCCGTCGCCGACCACCCACAACAGGAAGAACTCGCGGCCGACGCCGCCCACGTAGCCGCAGAAGCTGCCGTGCTCGAGCTCGGCGCGCCACAGCCGGATCAGCTGCTGGTTCTGCTGCGCCTCGCGCAGCTGTGCACGCTGGCCGGTGGTTTTGAGTTCAATGACCTTGCCCATGACAGGAATTTTACCAGACGGGTCGCTGCGGCTTGTTTAGAGGATGTAACGGCTCAAGTCCTGGTCCTTCACGAGCGATCCCAGACTCTTGTTTACCTGTTCGGCGTCAATCAGGTATTTTTCGCCGGACTTGTCCGCCGCCTCGAACGAAATTTTCTCCAGCAGGCGCTCCATCACCGTATGAAGGCGGCGGGCCCCGATGTTCTCGGTGCGCTCGTTCACCTGGCAGGCGACCTCGGCCAGGCGGTCCACACCTTCGTCGGTGAACTCGATCGCCACGCCCTCGGTCGCGAGCAGGGCCACGTATTGCTTGGTGAGTGCGTTGTGCGGCTCGCGAAGGATGCGTTTGAAGTCCTCGATCGACAGCGCGGACAACTCCACGCGGATCGGCAGGCGCCCCTGCAGTTCGGGGATCAGGTCCGAAGGCTTGGACAGCGAGAACGCGCCCGAGGCGATGAACAGCATGTGGTCGGTCTTGATCGGGCCGTACTTGGTCGACACGGTCGAGCCTTCCACCAGCGGCAGCAGGTCGCGCTGCACGCCCTCGCGCGAGACGCCGGCGCCGCCCCACTCCGAGCGCTGCGCCACCTTGTCGATCTCGTCGATGAAGACGATGCCGTTCTGCTCGGCGGCCTCGACCGCCTGCGCGCGGATCTCCTCATCGTTGATCAGCTTGCCGGCCTCCTCCTCGAGCAGCAGCGGTCGGGCCGCCCGGATCGGCAGCTTGCGCGACTGCGTGCGCGCGCCGCCGAGGTTCTGGAACATCTGGCGCAACTGCTGGCCCATCTCCTCCATGCCTGGCGGCGACATGATTTCGACGCCCACGTTCATGGCGAAGTCGAGCTCGATCTCGCGGTCGTCCAGCGCACCCTCGCGCAGCTGCTTGCGCAGCTTCTGGCGGGTGTCGCTGTCGGTGGAGGACACGGTCAGGTCATGCGACCAGTCGCTGGCGGTCTGCCGGCGCGGCAGTAGTGCGTCGAGGATGCGGTCCTCGGCGCGGTCCTCGGCCTGCGAGCGCACGCGCTTGGTCGCCTGCTCGCGGGTGAGCTTGTAGGCGACGTCGGCCAGGTCGCGCACGATCGATTCGACGTCCTTGCCCACGTAGCCGACCTCGGTGAACTTGGTCGCCTCCACCTTCACGAACGGCGCGTTGGCCAGCGTGGCCAGGCGGCGCGCGATCTCGGTCTTGCCTACGCCGGTGGGGCCGATCATCAGGATGTTCTTCGGCGTGACCTCGTTGCGCATCTCGGGGTCGAGCTGCATCCGTCGCCAGCGGTTGCGCAGGGCGATGGCGACGGCGCGCTTGGCGTCGTTCTGGCCGACGATGAAGCGGTCGAGCTCGTTGACGATTTCACGGGGGGTGAGTTCGGACATGGGAATAGGGAATCGCAAATAGGAATGTGGGGGAGCAAGGCGTGCCGGGGCGGGAGCTTTTACGATTCCCTATTCGCCATTGACAATTTCCAGCTCCTCGATGGTCGTGCTGTGATTGGTATAGATGCAGATGTCGCCGGCGATCTTCAGCGCCTTCTCGACGATCTGGCGCGCGTCCATGCCGGTGTTTTCCAGCAGCGACAGCGCGGCGGCCTGCGCATAGGGACCGCCCGAACCGATCGCGATCAGGCCGTGCTCGGGCTCGAGCACGTCGCCGTTGCCCGAGATCAGCAGCGAGGCGTCCCTGTCGGCCACCGCGAGCATCGCCTCGAGCTTGCCGAAGCGGCGGTCGGTGCGCCATTCCTTGGCCATCTCGACCGCCGCGCGGACGAGGTTGTTGCCGTGCTTGTCGAGCTTCTGCTCGAACAGCTCGAACAGGGTGAACGCGTCCGCGGTGGCGCCGGCGAAACCGGCCAGCACGTCGCCCTTGCCGAGGCGGCGGATCTTGCGCGCGTTCGACTTCATCACGGTGTTGCCCAGGGTGACCTGCCCGTCGCCGCCCAGCACGACGCGCCCGCCGCGGCGGACCGAAAGGATGGTGGTGGCGTGGAACGATTCCATGTGGGCTCCGCGAAAGGCTTGAGCGGGCATACATGGGGTCGGGCGGTTGGCCTTCAACACGGGCCGTGGCGTCTGAGGCATCCCAAAGCGAAGACGCCGGTGCCCAGTACGTCGCGGGCGCCGGCCCCTCACCCCGGCCCTCCCCCGTAGGCGAGAGCGCGCAGAAGGCCTCAACCCTTGCGGCGCGCGCGCGGGTGTGCGGCGTCGTAGACCTTGGCCAGGTGCTGGAAATCCAGGTGCGTGTAGATCTGCGTCGTGGCGATGTCGGCGTGGCCGAGCAGTTCCTGCACGGCGCGCAGGTCGCCGGAGGATTCCAGCATGTGGCTGGCGAAGGTGTGGCGCAGCAGGTGCGGATGCACGCGCTTGGCGAACCCCTGCGCCAGCGCCAGCTGCTTCAGGCGCGCCTGCACCGTGCGCGGGCTGATCGGCACGCCCGCACGGCCGCGGAACACCGGCGCGGTCGGCGCCATGCCCTCGGCCTTGCCCAGCGCGCGCAGCGCGGCCACCGCGTGACTGCCGACCGGCACGATGCGGGTCTTGGCGCCCTTGCCGAGCACGCGTACCTCGCCCTCGTCCAGACTCAGGTCGCCCCAGCGCAGGCCGCACAGTTCCGACAGGCGCAGCCCGGAGGAATAGAACAGCTCGAGCATGGCGCGGTCGCGCAAGGCCAGCGCGCCGTCCCCGGGGTTTTCCACCAGCGCACCGGCTTCGTCCACGTCCAGCACCTGCGGCAGCTTGCGGTGGACCTTCGGGCCGCGCACGCCGGCGGCCGGATCATGCGCCAGCAGGCCCTCGCGGCTGAGCTGGCGGAACAGACTGCGGCAGGAAGAGAGCAGGCGCTGCAGGCTTTTCGGCGACAGGCCCGCGCGGTGTTGTGTGGCCACGAACGCGCGCATGCGGTGCGCGTCCAGCGCGGCGAACCCGCCGATGCCCTGCGTTTCCATCCAGCCGAGCAACTTGTCCAGGTCGCGTCGGTAGGCGGCGACCGTGTGCGCCGAGGCCTGGCGCTCGCCGGCGAGCCGCCCCAGCCAGGCCTCGACCTGCGCGCGCGGCGTACTGCTCAGGCGAGTTCCTGCGAGCGGGTCAGCGCGGCGCCGACCGTGGCGGCGAGCATCTTGAGGAACAGCGTGCCCATGCCCGGCTGGAAATGGTTCGGATCGGCGCTGCCCAGCGCCAGCAGGCCCAGCTCGCCCAGCGGCATCACCGCGGCCGAGTGCACCTCCGGCGCGTGGTCGCCGAACAGGCGGTACAGGCGTTCGGCCGACAGCCGCCCGACCAGTGGCTCGTGGTTGCCCTGGAACCCTGCGAACTCCGTCAGCGCCGCGCGACCGCCCGGCTCGACCACCAGCCACTCGGCCTGCGGCAGACCGTAGGCCTGCCCGAACAGCAGCAGCCGCACCTGTTCGATGCGGAAGTCGCTGGCCAGCCGGCTGATCACGCTGCGTGCCGCCAGCGCGGGGGTGGCCGCGCGCAGCATGGTCACGTTGAGGTCGTGCACCCGCTGCATCAGGCGCTCGTTTTCCGCCGCGATCGCGATCAGCTCGGCGAGCCGGCGTTCCAGTTCGGCGTTCTTCTCGCGCAACTGCTGCAACTGGTACATCGCCAGCGACGCCACCGGTCCCTCGCTGCGCGGCAGCGTCAGCTGCGCGGCGAGGTCCGGGTAGTCGGCCAGGAAGTGCGGATGGCGCTTGAGGTACGCGGCCACCGCAGTGGCGCCGGGAATCTCGTCGAGCAGGGTGTCGGGCATGGAACGACCTAGGGAACGTCAGGCGGCGAATCGGCCAGGTCCGAGTGTGCGACGCGCGCGCCCGCGCATCAATCGCCCACGCAGGTTTGGCCAGCTCATCCGCGCGCCGGATGGGCTTCAGCCCACCGCACGGTGCAGGAAGGGCGGACTCAAGCCCGCCCTACGAAGCGTCTGCCAGCCACTCGCCTTCGAAGGCGAACGCGGCCGGACCGGTCATCCACAGCGTTTGCGCCGGGCCCGGCCAGTCGATCTGCAGGCGCCCGCCAGGCAGGTCGACCTGCGCGCTTTCGTCCACCTGGCCGCGCAGGCGCAGTACCGCCATGGCGGCGCAGGCGCCGGTGCCGCAGGCCCGGGTCCAGCCGCTGCCCCGCTCGTGCACGCGCAGGCGCAGATGCCCGCGGCTGAGGATCTGCACGAACCCGGCATTGGCGCCTTCAGGAAAACGCGCATGCGCGGTGAGCTGCGGACCGAGGCGCTCGAGGACCGGGTCGGCCAGGTCCGCCACCGCCATCACCGCGTGCGGATTGCCCATCGAGACCGCGCCGATCTGCACCGCCCCGTCGGCAAGCGCGAGCGGGTAGGCGTCGGCCTGGCTGTCGGCGGTAAACGGAATGCGCGCCGGCTCGAACACCGGCTCGCCCATGTCGACGGTCACGCGGTGCGCATCGAGCACGCGCACGCTCACCGGCCCGGAGGGGCTTTCGATGCGCACGGGAGTGTCCAGGGCCAGCGCGCCGGCGCGATGCAGCCAGGCCGCCACGCAGCGCACGCCGTTGCCGCACTGGCCCGAAGGGTTGCCGTCGGCGTTCCAGATGCCGTAGTAGAACGCGCAGGACGGATCGCGCGGCGCTTCCACGCTGAGCAGCTGGTCGCAGCCGATCCCGGTGTGGCGGTCGGCCAGCGCGCGGATCTGCGCGGCCGGCAGGGCAAGCGGTGCCCGGCGCGCGTCGACGACGACGAAGTCGTTGCCGATGCCGTGCATCTTGGAAAAGCGCATGACCGTCAGTCGGGCAGCAACGCGCTCGTGGCTGGCGCCGGCGCGGTCGCGGCCGGCGCCACCATGCCGCCCGACGATCCCGGCGGCAGCACCAGCGGGCCCTTGTTGCCGCAACCGGCGAGCAGGCCCGCGGCCAGCAGCAGGGCGGTGCAGAGGATGAATCGGCGCATCGGTTTCCTCGACGAAGGCGGCGGCTATGATGCCCGCATCATAACGTCGCGGGTCGTCTTCGATGGATTGGGCCACGCTGTTGCAGCTGCCGAGTACCCTGCTGTGGATCCTCGCCGCGCTGGCGCTGCTGTTCGCGCTGGTGCAACTGGCCGCGCTCGGCCGCCGCCTGCGGGCGCGACGTCCGTTCGCGGCGATCCTGCGCACGCTGTTCCTGCTGGTGGGCCTGGGCCTGGCGGTGCTGCTGGCCGGTGCCGGGTGGAGCCTGCGCGGCTACCGCCTGCTCGGCGAGGAAGCCCCGGTGGTGAGCGTCGACGCACGCATCCTCTCGCCGCAGCGCTGGGCGCTCACGCTGACCTGGCCCGACGGCCAGCGTCGCGACGTGGCCCTGGCCGGCGACGCCTGGCGCATCGAGGCACTGGTATTGAAGTGGAAGCTGCCCGCCGTGCTCGCCGGCCTGCCGCCGCTGTATCGGCTGGACCGGCTTTCGGGCCGCTACGACGATCCGGCGGACGAGATGAGCGCGATGCGCACGGTGGTCGACTTCCGCGAGGCCGGCGACGGCGACCTGGTCACGCTCGCCCGCGCCCATCCGGACTGGTTGCCGATGGTCGACACCGTCTACGGCAGCGGCGCCTACCTGCCGCTGGTCGACGGCGGCCACTACACGGTAAGCCTGATGCGCACCGGTGCGCTGGTGGCGCGGCCGGACGACGAAACCGCGGACCGGATCGCGCATCCGCTCTGAGCGCCACGCTTCGGCTCCGGCCTGCGGCCTGCCCTCGGCCCGAACGGTCTGAAACCATTCGCCCGGATCGTTCGTTCCGGGCACAGGCGCGATGCGCGAAGGCGGGGGGATCGCCGCGACGAGCCTCAGCAACCGGCGAGGCCCTTCTCGTACCGCCAGGCGTCGGCGCCATCCTCGTAATAGCCGGCGTAGCGGCCGATGCGCCGATAGCCGGCGCGCTCGTACAGCGCCATCGCGGCGGTGTTGTCCATCCGCACCTCCAGCCGCATGCCGCGGCAACCGCGCGCCCGTGCGGCATCTTCGGCGGCGGCCAGCAGCGTCCCGCCGAGCCCGCGGCCGCGCGCGGCCGGGGCAGTGGCGATCGAGTACAGCCGCGCCAGCGTGCTGCCGGCACGGAAGAACACCAGCGCGCTACCCAGCAGGCCTTCATCCGGCGTGTCGGCCACGAGCACGGCGGCGCGTGGGCTGGCGAGGTGGCGACGGTACTGCGCCCGGCTCATGCGATCGCCACTGAAGGCGCAACGTTCGAGCGCGACCAGGGCGTCGAGGTCCGCCGGCGCGGCACGGCGCACGGGAATCGTCGGGGCGTGGGCTGGCGCATGCGTCATCGGCGCAGTCTACGCAGACGCAGGTCGACGTGGAGCAGATCCCGGCGGCCGCCGAACCGACCCGCGCTGCGACGCGCAGCTCGCTGAACGATACGCCGGTGGCGCCATTGCGCACGCTCGCGCCTATGCCAAACTTCGCCCCTTGCGCCCTGCCGCCTCGTTCCGCCACGCGACGGCTTTCCCTTTTGCGTGTAGCGAGGTGCCATGACCCGCCTGGTGATCGTCGTCGAGAAAGCCTCCGACTGGAGCGCCTACTACCCCTCCGTGGACGTCATGAGCGCAATGGACTACCTGCGCGAACCGGTCGGCGGCGACGACGAACGCACCCACGTGATCAACCTGTGCCGCAGCTACAAGTACCTGGGCACGGGCTACTACGTCTCGTTGCTGGCCGAGGCGCGCGGGCACAAGGTGCTGCCCTCGGTGCGCACCATCAACGACCTGCGCCGCCGTTCGCTGTACGGCCTGGACATCGACGATCTCAACAGCAAGCTCACCCATTTCCTGCCGGCCGGCGGGCGCGACACCACCGACTTCGGCATCCTGGTGTACTTCGGCGAGACCGCCTACCCGGCGTTGCAGGACCTGGCCCGGCAGCTGTTCGAAATGTTCCCCTGCCCGCTGTTGCGCATCGAGTTCGAGCGCGAGCGCGTGTGGCAGGTCGCCTCGATCAAGCCGGTCGGCCTGCACACGCTGGACGATGCGCAGGAAGACGCCTTCGCCGCGGAGCTGGACCGCTTTTCGCGCAAGCTCTGGCGCAAGCCACGCACGCGCAAGCTCTACCGCTACGACATCGCGATGCTAGTCGATCCGAACGAGGCGATGCCGCCGTCCAACAAGAAGGCGCTCAAGACGTTCATCGCGGCCGGCAAGGAGCTGGGCATCGAGGTCGACCCGATCGGCAAGATCGACTACCCGCGCCTGGCCGAATACGACGGCCTGTTCATCCGCGAAACCACAGCCAGCGACAACCACACCTACCGCTTCGCGCACCGCGCGGAAAAGGAAGGCATGGTGGTGATCGACGATCCGACGTCGATCCTGCGCTGCACGAACAAGATCTTCCTCAACGACCTGATGGTCTCGCGCAAGCTCGCGGTGCCGCGCACCGAGATCCTCTATCGCGACAACGCCAAGGCGTGGAAGGAGACCGCCGCCAAGCTCGGCTTCCCGCTGGTGCTGAAGATCCCCGACGGCTCGTTCTCGCGCGGCGTGGTGAAGGTCGAGAACGCCGAGGCGCTGGAGAAGGCCGCCGGCGAGCTGTTCTCGCACAGCGCGCTGCTGCTGGCGCAGGAGTTCGTCTATACCGAATTCGACTGGCGCATCGGGGTGCTCAACCGCGAGCCGCTGTACGCCTGCAAGTACTACATGTCGCGCGGGCACTGGCAGATCTACAACCACGGCGCCAAGGGCACCGCCAAGTCCGGCGGCTTCGAGACCGTGCCGGTGCGCGACGCGCCGGCCGAAGTGGTCAAGCTGGCGCTCAAGGCCACCCAGGCGGTGGGCGATGGCCTGTATGGCGTGGATCTGAAGCAGGTCGGCAGCAAGCCGGTGGTTATCGAGGTCAACGACAACCCGTCGATCGATGCCGGCGTGGAGGATGCCTACCTGGGCGTGGACCTCTACCGGCGCATCATGCAGGAGTTCCTGCGCCGCATGGAGCACAAGCGCCTGGGCATCGTCCGGTAGTTGCCGCCGGCGGCCGCCTCCAGGGGCGCGACTACAGGGTAGTCGCCGCCGGCCTGCGTTCGCCCAGCAGCAGAGCCGGCACCTGCGCCGGCGGCAACGGCGGCACGAACAGGAAACCCTGCCCGGTCTCGCAACCGGCCTCGCGCAGCCACGCCGCCTGCGCCTCGGTCTCGATGCCCTCGGCCACGGTGCTCAGGCGCAGCTTGCGCGCCAGCGCAATGATCGCCTCGGTGATGTCGCGGTCGGCCGGGTTGCGCTCCGCCCCCTGCACGAAACTCTGGTCCATCTTGATCGTCTGCGTGGGCAACTGGCGCAGGTGGCTGAGGCTGGAGAAGCCGGTGCCGAAGTCGTCGATCGCCATGCGGAAGCCGAGCGCCTCCAGCTGGCGCAACTGGCGCAGCGTGTGCTCGGCGTTCTTCATCGCCGCCGACTCGGTGATCTCGAACTCGATCAGGCTCGGGTGCAGGCCGAACTCGCGCAGGGTGCCGAGCAGGCCGGCGACGAATTGCCCGTCCTGGATCTCCTGCAGCGAGACGTTGATCGCCACCGGCACCAGCGGCAGCCCGCGCGCGCGCCACAGGGCGAGCTGGCGCGCCACCTGGCGCAGCACCACGCGGCCGAGCTGGGCGATCAGCCCGCTGCTCTCGGCCAGCGGCACGAAATGCTGCGGCAGCAGCAATCCGCGCTCGGCATGCGGCCAGCGCACCAGCGCTTCCAGTCCGACCACGCGTCGCGTGTCCAGTGCCACCTTCGGCTGGTAATGGACCACCAGCTCCTCGCGCTGCAGCGCCTCGCGCAGCTCGGCCGAGAGCAGCAGCCGGTCGCGCGCCTGCTCGCTCATGCGCGGCTGGTAGAAGCAGTAGCCGGCCTTGCCGTGCTCCTTGGCGCTGTACATCGCCAGGTCCGCATGGCGAAGCAGGCTGGCGGCATCGCCGCCGTCGCGCGGGAACATCGCCACGCCGATGCTGGGCGTGGCGCTCACGCTGTGCCCGGCGACGGTCACCGGGCGGCTGACCAGGCTCAGGATCTTCTGGCAGATCGCGCTCAGGTTCTGCTCGCTGCGGAAGCGCTCGAGCACCACCACGAACTCGTCGCCGCCGAAGCGCGCCACCGTATCGCGGCTGCGCACGCTGGCGCGCAGCGCGTCGGCGACCGAACGCAGGAACTCGTCGCCTACCTCGTGGCCGAGCGTGTCGTTGATCGACTTGAAGCCGTCCAGGTCGACGAACATCACCGCCACCTCGAAGCGCTCCTCGCTGGCCAGCGGCAGCAGGCGGTCGAGCAGGTCGAGCACGTTGGCACGGTTGGGCAGCGCGGTCAGTTCGTCGTGGTAGGCCAGCCAGCTCAGCGCATCGCGCGCCTGGCCGAGTTCGCGCGAGATCGCCTCGGTGTGCCGCTGCAGCTGCCGGTGCGTCAGGCTCACCCCCAGCGTCAGCAACAGCAACAAGCCCGATACCAGGCTGACGGCCAGGCCCAGGCCCAGCCCATGCAGCCCGGCGCGGGCCTGCAGGCTCACTGCGCCCGGCGCGAACCGCATCGCCGCCATGCCCAGATAGTGCACGCCGGTGGAGGTACCGCCCAGCAACAGCGCGGCCAGCACGCGCAGCCACCAGCGGCGGCGCCGGTCGCTGCGCCAGATGATGCTGTGCAGGGCGATCGCGGCCACCGAGCCGACCAGTGCAAGCACGACGGAAGCGACCGTCCATGGCACGCGCCAGGCGATCGCCGGCTGCATGTCGAGCGCGCCCACGCCCAGGTAGTGCATCGCGGTCATGCCCAGGCCCAGCACGCAACCGGCAAGCACCGCGCCGGTGCGGGTCGGGTGCCGGGCGAGCAGCCACAGCGTGGTGCCGGTGGCCAGCACCACCGGCACGGCCGACAACGCGGTCTGCCGGCTGTCGTAGCCGAGCGGGATCGGCACCTGCAGCGCCAGCATGCCGATGAAGTGCATGGCCCACACGCCCGAGCCCATCGCCAGCGCGCCGAACGCCGTCCACAGCACGGCGGCCGGCCCGCGCGAACGGGCGATACGGCCCACCACGCTGAACGCGACATAGGCATCCAGCGCGGCCAGCGCGAGCGAAAGCAACACCAGCCACGGGTTGTAACTGACCGCCATCATGCCCGGGTTGCCGGCCCCCTGCCGGACGCCAGCGCGTCGCGAAATCGATCGCGCGTTGTAGCACAACGGACCGGTCCGCAGCGGGCGCGCCCCTGCTCCTGGCTGAATGTTCAGCCGACGGGCAGGGCCAGTCCCAGCCGTCGCAGTCGCAGGCCGCCGAGTACGCACAGCGGCGCGAGCAGCAACCAGAACAGCGGCGCCCAGCCCAGCGCCTCGGTATGCGCCGGCACCGGCGTCAGCGCGAGCACGAAGGCGCCGAGCAACGCCCACAGACCGGCGCCGGCGGCCAGCTGGAAGGTAAAAGCCTGGGAACGGGTGACGGGCATGGCGCGAGACTCCGGAAGGACGGTGCAAGCCATGCTCCGGGGCGCCCATCTCAGCAGCTGCGACGGACCGCGCGCGTGCCTAGAATGCGCCCACCAACCGCCCACTGGACCGCCCATGCCGCACGGCATCGACCCTCCCGCACGCTACGCGGTGTTCGGCCACCCGATCAGCCACTCGCTGTCGCCGGCGATCCACCGGCTGTTCGGCCAGCAATGCGGCATCGCGCTCGAGTACACCGCGATCGACGCGGCGCCCGAAGCTTTTGCCGATGCGGTACGCCGGTTCCTGGCCCGCGGCCATGGCGCCAACATCACCCTGCCGCACAAGGCCGCGGCCTTCGCGCTGGCCGACGAGCGCACCGCGGCCGCCAGCCGCGCCGGCAGCGCCAACGTGCTGACCCGCCTGGCGGACGGGCGCCTGGCCGCGCACAACACCGACGGCGCCGGGCTGGTGCGCGACCTCACCGGTCGCCAGCAGTGCGCGCTGCACGGCCGCCGCGTGCTGCTGCTCGGCGCCGGCGGCGCGGCGCGGGGCGTGGCATGGGAGCTGCTCGACGCGGGCGTGGAAGAGTTGACCATCGTCAACCGCACCGCCGATACGGCCGCCGCGCTCGCCGGCGCACTGGGCGTGACCAGGGCACGCGCGCGTTACTGGCAGGACCTGGCCGAACTGGGCAGCTTCGACCTGATCGTGCACGCCACCTCGGCCGGCGTGCTCGGCCAGCCACTGGCGCTGCCACCCGGCCTGGCCAATCCGCAGACGGTCGGTTACGACCTGTCCTATGGGCGCGGCGCGCAGAGCTTCCTCGAGTGGGCCAGGAGCGCCGGCGCCAGGGCCGCCTGCGACGGATTGGGCATGCTGGTGGAGCAGGCTGCCGACGCCTTCGCGTTGTGGCACGGCTGCCGGCCCGAAACCGACGCGGTGTACGCCGAACTGCGCGCAACGCTCGCCTGAGATCCCCGGGCCGCAAGCACGACAGGGCCTCGTGCAGGAGCGTCCCGGGGCGCGGGCGGGATACCACCTGCTGCTTCGCACGGGCAGATGCCGGTCGCGTTCATGCGCATGCCAGCATGCGCAGACAGCGGCCGGTGACGCGCCGACCGGCCGCGCGAGTCACGCCACTGCAACCAGCCCTCGCTACCGTGCGTCGGCCGCGTCCCTGCGCGGGCCACTGGCGACCCCTGCATGTCCGTTTCCCCTGCGCCCACCCGTCGCCACTGGCTGGCCGTCGGCGCCTTGCTCCTGGTCGTGGCCGCGCTGGGCCAGCTGCGGCGCTCACCCATCCGCCCCGTCGCCGACGAGGAGGCGGGCGGACGCGCCATCCTGCTGGCGCTGGCGCAGACCGCCGAACGCGAGCATCGCCTGCTGGCCCCGGCCGGCAGCAACGCCTACGAGTTCTACCTCAGCGTGCTCGGCCTGGAGCCCGACGACGCGGCCACCCGCGAGGCGTTGCAACGGCTGTTCCCCACGGCCACGAAGGTGGTCGAGCAGACGATCGACCGTGGCGAGCTGGACGAGGCCGAGCGCGAGCTGCGCCTGTTGCGTGACTTCGATGCGGACAACTACCTGCTGGCGCTGCTGGCCGGCAAACTCACCGCGCAGCGCCACCTGGAAGTGCGCCGGCACGAGGCACGCGCGGCGATCCTGCAGGCACGGCTGGCGCGCCGGGCCGTTCAGCCGGCCAGGTAGGCGTCCTTCAGGCGCATGTAGTGTTCGGCCGAGTAATGCAGCTGCTCGACCTGGCTGTCGGTCAGCACGCGCACGCACCGGGCCGGATTGCCCAGCCACAGCTCGCGCTCGCCGACCACCTTGCCCGGCGGGATCACCGCGCCGGCGCCGACGAAACCGTGCTTCTTGACCACCGCGCCGTCGAGCACGGTGGCGTGCATGCCGATCAGGCAGTAGTCCTCCAGCGTGCAGGCATGCACCACCGCGGCATGGCCGATCGTTACGCCCTCGCCGATCAGGCAGGGATAGCCCGGGCCGTAGGGTCCCTCATGGCTGACGTGCACGATGGTGCCGTCCTGGATGTTGGTGCGCGCGCCGACGCGGATGGAGTGCACGTCGCCGCGCAGCACCACGCCGGGCCAGACCGACACGTCGTCACCCAGCACCACGTCCCCGATCACGCTGGCGGCCGGGTCGACATAGACGCGCTGGCCGAGGGTGGGCGCGATGCCCTTGTAGATACGCAGATTGTTCATCCGCGGGATTGTAAGTGAGCACACACTGGCGGTGCCTGCGCGGCTTGAATTCGCCCAGCCCGGTCGCCACGCTGGAACGATCCCAAGGAGTTCTTCATGGACCAAGCCAACCCGCTGCTCGCCGACCAGCCGCTTCCCGCCTTCTCGAAAATCACGCCCGAACACGTCGGACCGGCGGTCGAGGCCATCCTGGCCGACTACCGCGCCGGCATCGACGCGCTGACCGCCGCGGACGCGCCGAAGGACTTCGCCACGGTGATGCTCACCCAGGAGCGGCTGGAGCAGCGCCTGGCGCATGCCTGGGCGCCGGTCGGCCATCTGCACGCGGTGGCCGACAGCGAGGCGCTGCGCGCGGTGTATGGACCGGCCGAGGAAAAACTTACCGAGCATGCCATCGAGCTGGGCCAGAACCGCGCGCTGTATGCCGCCGTGCAGGCGCTGGCTGACGCGCCGACCTTCGCCACCCTGCCACGGCCGGAACGCGCGCTGGTCGAGCACGCGCTGCGCGACTTCAGGCTCTCCGGCGTCGCGCTGGAGGAACCGGCGCGCTCGCGCTACCGCGAGATCGGCGTGGCGCTCTCGCGCCTGTCCACCGAGTTCGCCAACGCCGTGCTGGACGCGACCGAGGCCTGGCATGAGCACGTCACCGACGAACGCGACCTCGAAGGCCTCCCCGAGTCATCGCGCGCGGTGCTGCGTCGCTACGCCGCCGAGCAGGACCTGGAAGGCTTCCTGGTCACGCTCAAGCAGCCCAGCGTGCAGGCGGTGCTCACCTATGCCGACAATCGCGGCCTGCGCGAGCGCGTCTACTGGGCCTACCAGACCCGCGCCTCCGACCAGGGTCCGGACGCGGGCAAGTTCGACAACAGCGCGCGCATCGAAGAGATCATGAAGCTGCGCCACGAGGCGGCGCAGCTGCTCGGCTTCGCCAACGCCGCGGAGGAGTCGCTGGCCACCAAGATGGCCGGCTCGCCGACCGAGGTGCTGGAGTTCCTGCACGATCTGGCCGCGCGCGCCCGACCGGTGGCGCAGCAGGAGCTGGACGAGCTGCGCGCCTGGGCGCAGGCGGAGCTGGGCCTGGACAACCTCGAGCCCTGGGACGTCGCCTATGTCTCGGAGAAACTGCGCCAGCAGCGCTATGCGCTGGACGAGGAGCAACTGAAGCCCTACTTCCCGCTGCCGGCGGTGCTCGACGGCCTGTTCGCGCTCACCGGCAGGCTCTACGGCATCACGCTGAGCCCGCGCGAGGACGTCGACGTGTGGCATCCGGACGTGCGCTACTACGACGTGCGCGACGCCGACGGGCGCGTGTTCGCCGGCGCCTACGTCGATCTCTACGCGCGCAACGGCAAGCGCGGCGGCGCCTGGATGGACGTCTGCCGCGCGCGCTTCGACGATGCCGCCGCGCACCAGCTGCCGATCGCCTTCCTCACCTGCAACTTCGCCCCGCCCACCGAGGGCAGGCCGGCGCTGCTCAAGCACGACGACGTGCTCACCCTCTTCCACGAATTCGGCCACGGCCTCCACCACCTGCTGACCGAGATCGCGCTGCCTTCGATCGGCGGCATCGACGGCGTGGAGTGGGACGCGGTGGAACTGCCCAGCCAGTTCATGGAGAACTTCGGCTGGAACCGCGAGGCGCTGGACCTGTTCGCGCGCCACTGGCAGACCGGCGAGCCGTTGCCCGACGAGCTTTACCAGCGCATGCTCGCCGCGCGGCACTACCATGCCGGCCTGTTCCTGGTGCGCCAGCTCGAGTTCGCGCTGTTCGATTTCCTCATGCACCTGGAATACGACCCGGCCCGCGGCGCCCGCACGATGGAAGTGCTCGAGCAGGTGCGCCACCAGGTCGCGGTGCTGCACCCGCCGGCCTGGCAGCGTTTCCCGCATGCGTTCACGCACATCTTCTCCGGCGGCTACGCGGCCGGCTACTACAGCTACCTGTGGGCCGAGCTGCTCAGCGCCGATGCCTTCGGTGCCTTCGAGGAACTGACCGAGCACGGCGGCAGCGTGATCGACCAGGCCACCGGCGAGCGCTTCCGCCGGGAGATCCTCGCCGTCGGCGCGAGCCGTCCCGCACTGGAAAGCTTCATCGCCTTCCGCGGCCGCAAACCCGAGCCGGAGGCGCTGCTGCGCAGTCACGGGCTGGCCTGACAGGCAAATCCTGCGGGAGCAACGCGGTTCCTGCCGGCGGCGCCGGCGCTGTTCATCCGCTGTCGATGCCACCCCGGCGACGCTAGGGGTCGGTTCGGTCGATGGAAACCGACATGGGTTTTCTTGGATGGATGGCGGCCTGCGGCGCCCTGCTGATGGTCATGTCGCTGGCGGCCGGATGGATCCGGCCGTTGCCGCTGACGCA
The DNA here is from genome assembly GCF_051900425.1 of Frateuria sp. GZRR33. Lineage (NCBI taxonomy): Bacteria > Pseudomonadati > Pseudomonadota > Gammaproteobacteria > Lysobacterales > Rhodanobacteraceae > Frateuria > Frateuria sp. GZRR33. The sequence continues at coordinate 226,308 of NZ_JBHZGK010000005.1, read as the reverse complement.
GTTCGCGTTGTACCTGGTGGTCGGCGTCGCGATCGGGCCGTGGGGCCTGTACCTGCTCGACGTCAACTTCCTGGCCGACGCGCGCTGGCTGGAGCGGCTGACCGAGGTGGCACTGATCATCTCGCTGTTCGTCGGCGGCCTGAAGCTGCGCATGCCCTGGCGCGCGCGGCCGTGGCGGGTGGCGTGGCGGCTGGCGTTCCCGGCGATGGCGTTGTCGATCGCCGGCACCGCACTGGCGGCGCACCTGCTCCTTTCTCTGGACTGGCCGCTGGCGCTGCTGCTGGCGGCCATGCTGGCGCCGACCGACCCGGTGCTGGCCAGCACCATCGCGGTGGACAACGCGGCCGACCACGACGGCCTGCGCGTGGCGCTGTCCGGCGAGGCGGGGATGAACGACGGCAGCGCGATGCCGTTCCTGCTGCTGGCGCTTGCCTGGCTGCATGGCGGGCTCTCATGGGGCGCCATCGGCGAGTGGGCGCTGGTCAAGCTCGTGTGGGGCGTGGGCGCCGGACTCGCGCTCGGCTTCGGGCTCGGCTGGCTGGTCGGCCGGCTGGGCACGCAGTTGATGCGGATCGGCCGCGACCCGGGACCGGGCGCGTTGCTCATCACCGGCCTGGTCGCGGTGACCTACGCGGTCGCCGAGGGCATCGGCGCCCTCGGCTACCTGGCGGCGTTCGCCGCGGGCGTGGGCATGCGCGTGGTCGAGGTCGGCGTGATGCGCGAGCACCCGCATCCGCGCCTGCCTCGCGAGCACGACATCACCCGCACGCCGCCGGCCGAATTCGTGGTGCGCCCGGTCCTGGACGGCGGCGTCGACCGCGACCAGCCGGTGGAGATCGTCGGTCACCTGGTGGCCGAGGCGCTGACCTTCGGCAACGTCATGGAGCACCTGCTCGGGCCGCTGCTGGTGTTGCTGCTGGGCATCGCGCTGGCGCGCCACTGGGAACCGCAGGCGCTGCTGCTGGCGGGTGTGCTCTTTCTGGTGGTGCGCCCGCTCGCCACCTGGATCACCACCATCGGCATGCAGCTGCACTGGCGCCGGCGGTTGTTGCTCGGCTGGCTCGGCATCCGCGGCATCGGTGGTCTGAACTACCTGGCCTTTGCATTGCTGCACGGGCTGGACGGCGAGCCGGCGCGGCTGGTCGCCGGCGTGGCGGTCACCACCATCACCCTGAGCGTGGTGGTGCACGGCTTCAGTGCGCAGCCGCTGCTGAGCTGGCGCCGCCGGCGCATGGCGCGCCAGCAGCGCAAGGCGGCCGCGCGCCGATAGCCGCGCACGGCGCATCGCCTACAATGCGCCGATGAAGATCGCCTCCTGGAACGTGAACTCGCTGAAGGTGCGCCTGCCGCAGCTGACCCAGTGGATGGCCGAGGCGCAACCGGACATCGTGGCGCTGCAGGAAACCAAGCTGGAGGACGCGAAGTTCCCGGTCGACGAGCTGGCCGCGGCCGGCTACCGCGCGGTGTTCTCCGGGCAGAAGACCTACAACGGCGTGGCGATCCTGGCGCGCGGGCATGCGCCTACCGACGTGGTCACCGACATTCCCGGGCTGGAGGATCCGCAGCGGCGCATCCTCGCCGCCACCGTCGGCGACCTGCGCGTGGTCGACCTGTACGTGGTCAACGGCAAGGCGGTGGGCGATCCGAAGTACGACTACAAGCTGGACTGGCTGGCCAGGGTGCGCGAATTTCTGGCGCGCGAGCACGAGCGCCATCCCAACCTGGTGGTGCTGGGCGACTTCAACATCGCGCCGGACGACCGCGACGTGCACGACCCGGTCGCCTGGCGCGACTCGGTGCTGTGTTCGGTGCCCGAGCGCGCGGCGCTCAGCGCGATCACCGGCCTGGGCCTGCACGACAGCTTCCGCCTGTTCGAACAGGACGCCGGCCACCACAGCTGGTGGGATTACCGGCAGGCCGCCTTCCGCCGCAACCTGGGCTTGCGCATCGATCTGATCCTGCTCGGCGAGGCGCTCAAGGGCACCGCGCGCGCGGCCGCGATCGACCGCGTGCCGCGCCAGTGGGAACGGCCGTCCGATCACACCCCGGTGACGCTCGATCTGGATATCTGAGGAATGATGAACAGCACTCCGCCTGACGAATGGCCCAGCTCCCTCACCGACGAGGAACTGGACGAGCTTGACCGCTATCTGCGCGGCCACGCGGACGAAGGCCGCCTGTTGCTCGACGGCGTCCACGGCATGCTTTCGGCGATCGCCGTCGGCCCGCTGGAGGTGCTGCCCGACGAGTGGCTGCCCGAGGTGCTGCACGATCCGTTCGCCGACGAGGCCGAAGGCAACCGCGTGCTGGAGCTGCTGGCCAAGTTGAACGACTCGATCCGCGTCGAACTGGACGTCGAGGCGTACGAGCCGATCCTGGGCGAAGTCGATACCGACACCGGCCCGGCGCTCTCGGCGGCCGGCTGGTGCGAAGGCTTCAGCCGTGGCATCGACCTGCGTGCCGCGTTGTGGGAGAAGCGCCTGGCCGAGGACCCGCAGTTGATGGAGATGCTCGGTCCGGTGATGGCGCTGGCGGTGGACGAGGGCATCCTCTCGGCCGAGGCCGAGTTCGAGAAACTCACCGACGAGGAATACGACGAGTGCCTGGCGCAGGTCGCGCCGGTGCTCGGCGCGGTCGACCACTACTGGCATGAGCACCCGGCTACCGAAGCGGAGCTGGCCGCGCTCGTCCGCACGCCCCCGCCACCGGGCGAGGAAGCGCCGCCGCCACCGCGCCAGCGCAGCGGGCACTGGGTGCACTGAGCACACCGTTCGCGCGGAGCCGCTCTTTGCAGGGCGCCACAAGGAAGGGTGAGGGATGGCCGCGCGCACGGCGCTGTACGAACCGATCAACACACTCAAGCCCATCGCGCCGGGGCTGTGGATCGTCGACGGCCCGATCGTGCGCATGGCCGCGCCGCTCGGCATGAGCGCGCCGTTCCCGACCCGCATGACGGTAGTGCGCCTGCCCGACGGCGGGCTGTGGTGCCACTCGCCGATCGCGCCGGACACGGCCTTGTTCGAGGCTGTCGACGCGCTCGGCCCGGTGCGTCACCTGGTCTCGCCGAACAAGATCCATTACACGTACATCGCCGCCTGGAAGCAGCGTTACCCGCAGGCCGTCGCCTGGGCGTCGCCGGGCGTGCGCGAGCGTGCCGCCAGCCAGTGCATCGAGGCGCCCTTCGACGCCGACCTGGAGGACGCCGCGCCGCCAGCCTGGGCCGGCACGCTCGACCAGCTGCGGTTCAAGGGCAGCCGGGCCATCGAGGAAGTGGTGTTCCTGCACCGGCCGAGCGCCACGCTGGTCCTGGCCGACCTGATCGAGAACTTCGAAGCCGACCGTCTCGACACGCCGATGCGCTGGCTCGCGCGCTTCGGCGGCGTGCTCGCGCCCGAAGGCAGCATGCCGCTGGACATGCGCCTGACCTACCTGGGCCACAAGGCCGAGGCGCGCGCCTGCCTCGAACGCATGCTCGCCTGGCAGCCGCAGCGGATCGTCCTGGCGCACGGCCAGTGCTTCATGGATCACGGCGAAGCCGAACTGCGCCGCGCCTTCGCCTGGCTGGGTCCCTTGTAGGAGCGCCCTTGGGCGCGACCGCCATGCACCGGTCGCACCCAAGGGCGCTCTCCTACAGAAAGCTTTCGGCGAACAATCCGTTCACGCCGCCGCGCTTGGCCCGGTCGGCGACCGGCCCCATGCTCATGGACATCCTTAAGCCGGAGGCGTTTTCCATGAGCCAACGCACCATCACCCGCCGCGTGCGCGGCATCGACACCAACGACGGCGCCGGGGTGAAGCTCAAGCGCATCATCGGCCAGCCCGACCTGGACATGCTCGACCCGTTCCTGCTGCTGGACGAGTTCCGCTCCGACCAGGCCGGCGACTACATCGCCGGCTTCCCCGAACACCCGCACCGCGGCTTCGAGACAGTCACCTACATGCTGGCCGGGCACATGCGCCACGGCGACAACCACGGCAACCAGGGCGACCTCGGCCCCGGCAGCGTGCAGTGGATGACCGCCGGGCGCGGCATCCTGCATTCGGAGATGCCGCAGCAGGAAAACGGCCTGATGTGGGGCTTCCAGCTGTGGGTGAACCTGCCGGCCGCGGACAAGATGACCGCGCCGCGCTACCAGGACATCGCGCCGGAGCGCATCCCGCAGATGGAACCCTCGCCGGGCGTGCAGGCGCGGGTGATCGCCGGACGGTTGGGCGCCGCGATTGGTCCGGTGCAGGGCGTTGCCACAGAGCCGCTGTACCTGGACATCACGCTGGCCGCCGGCGCGCGCTTCGAACTGGACCTGCCGGCGGAACACCACGCCTTCGCCTACGTGTTCGAAGGTGAGGCCGCCGAGGTCGGTGGCGAACCGCTTCCGCGCGGCGAGCTGGCGGTGCTGTCCGGGGGCGACCGCCTGACTCTGGGCGCCGGCGCGAGCGCCGCGCGGCTGCTGGTGGTGGCTGGCCGGCCGCTCAACGAGGCCGTCGCGCGCTACGGTCCGTTCGTGATGAACACGCCTGCGCAGATCCACGAGGCGATCGCCGACTTCCGCGCCGGGCGGTTCTGACGTCCACCGCCGCCGCAGGGTGGGCTTCGGCCCCCCGCAGGCGAGTCGATCGGCGGCGCGGCTAGCGCGGCAGTCCCTGTCGCGCGAGGCCGTCGAGCGCCCGTGCCACGGTCGCCTCGATGCTGCCGTTGGCGTCGACCTGCAGTGCCGGCTCGTCGCGTTCCGGCTCCTCCAGCGTCGCCAGCTGGCTACCCAGCAACCTCGGCGGCATGAAGTGCTCGCGCCCGCGCATGCGGCGGGCCAGTTCGTCGTGGTCGACCTGCAGGTAAACGAAAAACACCGCCGGACCGGCCTGCCGCAGGCGCTCGCGGTACGCCCGCCTGAGCGCCGAACAGGCGACCACGGCGCTGCGCCCGGCCGCCAGCTCCTGCTGCATCCACGCAGCGATCGCGTCCAGCCAGGGCGCGCGGTCGACGTCCTCCAGCGGCACGCCCGTGCTCATCTTGGCGATGTTGGCGGACGGGTGCAGGTCGTCGCCGTCCAGGAACGCGTAGCCCAGCGCCTCGGCGAGTCGTCGGGCGATGGTGCTCTTGCCCGAGCCGGACACCCCCATCACCACCAGCATCACCGGGTCGCTCATCGGCACCGGGCGGCGGGAAGCGGGCGAAGTGTGCGTGCAGTCACGTCGTGGCACTCAAGGCAGGGAGCGGGTGGCCGATGTGCTTGGCAACGGAGTTAAAAAGCCATTAATCCTGCCTGGCACGGGTCGCCCTAGCATCGGACCCCTGCCAAGTCGTCTGCAACCCACCGGCCATCCGCCATGATCGCGCTCCTGGTCTCCATCGCCCTTCTCTGCCTGGTTTCGGCCGTGCTGCGCCGCGTGCCGCCCGGGCACGTGCAGGTCGTCCACCGCCGCGGCCAGTCGCGCCTGCTCGAGCCGGGCCTGCACCTGCTGTGGCCGGGGCTGGACCGCGCCGGGCACCGGATCGACCTGACCGGCCAGATCCTGCAGTTCCAGGACGCGCTGGGCGACGCGCGCGGCGTCCGCGGCCGGGTCTACTGGCAGGTGCTGGAGCCCGAGCGGGTCGATCCGGTGATCGAGCAGGCGGCGCAACTGATCCGCAACAGCGCGCTGGAAGCCCTGCACCGCGAACCGGCGCCCGAACCGGACCAGCGCGCCCTCAGCAGCCGACTCAAGCGCGTGTTGAACGGCGTGCTGCGCGAGCGCGGCCTGATGGTCACCCGGGTGGAGCTGGAGCTGGCCTGAGGGCGCTGGCTTCGCCGCGCCCACCCGCGGATACTGGGCGGTCCTGCCAGCCCTCGGACCGTCCATGAGCTCCCGCCCCGTCCTGCATCACCAGCTCGAACAGGGCCTGGCCGCGATGGGCCTGGCGCTGCCACCCGGCGCGGTCGAGCGCCTGCTCGACTACCAGGCGCTGCTCGCGCGCTGGAACGGCACCTACAACCTCACCGCCGTGCGCGACCCCGCCGAAATGGTCACCCGCCACCTGCTCGACTCGCTGGCGATCCTGCCCTACGTGGAAGGCGCCAGCCTGGCCGACCTCGGCACCGGCCCGGGTCTGCCCGGCATCCCGCTGGCGATCGCGGCGCCCGGGCGCGAGGTGTTGCTGGTCGATTCCAACGGCAAGAAGGTGCGTTTCCTGCGCGAGGCGATCCGCGCGTTGAAGCTCGACGGCGTGCGCGCGGTGCAGTCGCGGGTGGAGGAGGTCGAGGGCCGGTTCGACTGCGTCACCGCCCGCGCCTTCGCCAGCCTGGCCGACATGCTCGCCTGGGGCGGCCACCTGCTCGCCCCGGCGGGCCGCTGGCTGGCCATGAAGGGCAAGCCGTCGGCCAGCGAGATCGCCGCCCTGCCGCCCGGCTTCGCCGTCCAGGCCGTCCATGCGCTGGACGTGCCCAGGCTGGGCGCCGAGCGCAGCCTGGTCGTCATCGGCCGCGCGGGCCCGGGTGAATCCGGCCCTGCCGCGCCCTGCTAATCTACCTGTCCTTTGTTGCACGACCGGATGACCATGGCCCGCATCATCGCTGTCGCCAACCAGAAAGGCGGCGTCGGCAAGACCACCACGGCGGTCAACCTCGCGGCGGCGCTCGCGGCCGCCAAGCGCAAGGTGCTGCTGGTCGACCTGGACCCGCAGGGCAACGCCACCATGGCCTCGGGCGTGGACAAGCGCGAGGCCAAGCCCAACGGCTGCGAGGTGCTGCTGGACGAAGCGCCGATCGAGCGCGCCATCGTCGCCACCGAGGCGCATTACGACCTGCTGCCCGGCAACGGCGACCTGACCGCCGCCGAGCTCAAGCTGATGGACGCGATCGCCCGCGAGAGCCGGCTCAAGGAACAGCTGGCGAAGATTTCGGACAGGTACCAGACGATCCTGATCGACTGCCCGCCCTCGCTGCACCTGCTCACGCTCAACGCGCTGGCGGCCGCCGACGGCGTGCTGGTCCCGGTGCAGTGCGAATACTTCGCGCTGGAAGGGCTCTCCAGCCTGCTCGACACGGTCAAGGCGGTGCGCCAGCGGCTGAATCCCAAGCTGGAGATCGAGGGCCTGCTGCGCACCATGTACGACGTGCGCAACAACCTGGGCAACGAAGTCTCGGCGCAGCTAACCCAGCACTTCGGCGACAAGGTGCTGCGCTCGATCATCCCGCGCAACGTGCGACTGGCCGAGGCGCCCAGCCATGGCCAGCCGATCCACTTGTACGACCGCAGTTCGCGCGGCGCGATCGCCTACATCGGCCTGGCCGGCGAGATCATCCGCCGCGAACGCGGCGCGCAGGCGGCCGTGGCCGCACTCAACGACATGCACGATACCGGCGCGACGCTCGACGCGGCCGCCGACATCCACCAGGAGTAACCATGGCCGCCGCGAAGAAACGGGGACTCGGCCGCGGGCTGGACGCGCTGCTCGGCGGCGACGGCGCCGGCGCCGCATCGTCGCTGGAGCAGGAAGGCGAGCTGCGCAGCCTGCCGATCCAGCAGATCCAGCCGGGCAAGTACCAGCCGCGCCGGCACTGGAACGAGGAGGCGCTGGACGAACTGGCCGCCTCGATCAAGGCGCAGGGCCTGATCCAGCCGGTGGTGGTGCGCGCCATCGGCAGCAACAGCTACGAGCTGATCGCCGGTGAACGGCGCTGGCGTGCCGCCCAGCGCGCGCAGATGAGCGACATCCCGGCGCTGGTCAAGACGGTCGACGAGGCCGCCGTGCCGGCGATGGCGCTGATCGAGAACATCCAGCGCCAGGACCTCACGCCGCTGGAAGAAGCCGACGCGCTCAAGCGCCTGATCGACGACTTCGACCTCACCCACCAGCAGGCCGCCGACGCGGTCGGCCGCTCGCGTGCGGCGGTGTCGAACCTGCTGCGCCTGATCGACCTGCCCGCGCCGATCAAGAAGCTGCTCGACGAGGGCAAGCTGGAGATGGGCCACGCCCGCTGCCTGCTCACCCTGGACGAAGGCATCGCCGTACCGCTGGCGCGCCAGGCCTCGACCCTGGGCTGGAGCGTGCGCGAACTGGAAGACGCCGCGCGCCGCGCGCAGGCCGCGCCCAAGGGCAAGGCCAAAGCTGGCGGCTCGCGCGATCCCAATGTCGACGCGCTCGAGCGCGAGCTGGGCGAACGCTTCGGCGCGCGCGTGGAGCTGGCCCAGGGCCGCGGCGGCCGCGGCAAGCTGGTCATCCACTACCACAGCAACGACGAGCTGGACGGCATCCTCGGCAAGCTGCGCTGATCGGCCTTTCCTGTAGGAGCGCCCTTGGGCGCGCCGCCATGCATCACGGTCGCGCCCAAGGGCGCTCCTACAGGGATCTCAACCTGCGCCGTCGGCGCGCATCGGCGATAATCGCCGCCCATATCGTTCCTCCGGACTGGCCCCATGCCCGATCTTTCCGTCGTCGTGCCCGTGTTCAACGAGCGCGACAACATCCCGCCGCTGCTCGCGGAAATCGCCGCCGCCCTGCGCGGCAAGGCCGACTTCGAGATCGTCTACGTGGACGACGATTCCACCGACGACAGCCGCGCGGTGCTGGCCGCGCAGAAGGCTGCGTATCCGGAGCTGCGCGTGCTGCACCACGTCACCCGCAGCGGCCAGAGCACCGCGGTGGCCAATGGCGTGCGCGCCGCACGCGGCAGCTGGATCGCCACCCTGGACGGCGACGGCCAGAACGATCCGGCGGACATCCCGCGCCTGCTCGAGGCGCGCCGGGATGCGCCGCCCGAAGTGAAGCTGTTCGCCGGCTGGCGCACCACGCGTCGCGACAGCTTCAACAAGCGCATCTCCTCGAAGATCGCCAACGCGGTGCGCTCGCGCATGCTCAAGGACGCCACGCCCGACACCGGCTGCGGCCTGAAGCTGTTCGAGCGCGAGACCTTCCTGCGCCTGCCCTACTTCGACCACATGCATCGCTACCTGCCGGCGCTGGTGCGCCGCGCCGGTTTCGAGAGCCGCAGCGTCCCGGTCGGTCATCGCCCGCGCACCGCGGGTACGTCCAAGTACGGCATGCTCGATCGCCTGTGGGTCGGCCTGGCCGATCTGCGCGGCGTCGCCTGGCTGATGCGCCGGGCCAAGATCACCCGGGTCGAGGAGCTCTAGGTCGCGGTCGCGGGATGGGCCTCGGCCCAGCGCCTCGGCCGCCACCGCAGCCGCAGGCTGACCCTCCCTCTGCGCCCGACGGGCCTTTCACCCGGCGGGCGTAAGCTTGGCCCGGGTTTCCTCAAGGGGGACGCCATGAGTCTGGCCGTCAAACGGGTCTACGAGCCGCCTTCGCCGAAGGACGGCTACCGCGTGCTGGTCGATCGCCTGTGGCCGCGTGGCCTGAAGAAGGAAAACGCCGCGCTCGACCTGTGGATGAAGGACGTCGGCCCCTCGCGCGAGCTGCGCCAGTGGTTCGGCCACGAGCCGACGCGCTGGGAGGGCTTCCGTCACCGCTATGCCGGCGAACTCGACGCCGCGCCGGAGAACTGGCAGGCGCTGGCCGAGAAGGCCCGCCGCGCGCGCGTGACCCTGCTGTTCGGCGCGCGCGACGAGGATCACAACAACGCCGTGGCGCTGAAGGCCTACCTGGAAAACTACCTGGCCGCGCACGGCCCGCATTGACCGTCGAGGCTAGCTCCGGCGCTGCGCATCGAATCGCTCCAGCGCCTCGCGCGTGCGCGTCCGCCCCAGTTCGATCAGCTCGCTGGCCCGGTAAAACTCATAGGTAGCCGCGGCATCGCGCGGGATCTCGATCAGCAGGTCGGGTTCGTACGCGGCCAGGCGCAGCCGCGAGAGGTTCGACTGCATCAGGTCCATCGACTGGTTCAGCAGCGCCAGCGCGCCGGGCTCGTGCACGCGCGCGGGCTTGTCCTCGCCGTGCGAGAACAGGCGGCGGAGCCAGCCCGGCTCGGGGCCGGGCTCGGCCTCGGCATCCCGCTCGGGGGCGACCAGCGCGCCGGACGGGCCGTCCAGACTGATCGCGAACACGATCTCGGCGCGCTCGCGGATCAGCGGCGTCACCGGCACCGGGTTGAGCAGGGCGCCGTCGACCAGCCGACGGCCCTCGATGGTGTGCGGGCGGAAAATCGTGGGAATGGCGATCGAGGCGCGGATGGCGTCGAACAGCTGGCCGCGGGTGAGCCAGACCTCGCGCTCGCGGTCGATGTCGGTGGCCACCGCGGTGTAGGCCAGCGGCAGGTCCTCGATGCGCGCGTCGCCGATCAGTTCGCGCAAGGTCTCGATGATCCTCTCGCCCTTGATCAGCCCGCCGCGGAAAGTCCAGTCGACCAGCCGCAGCACGTCGAAGCGCGCCAGCTTGCAGACCCAGTCGCGATAGACGTCGAGCTTGCCCATGGCATAGATGCCGCCGATCAGCGCGCCCATCGAACTGCCGGCGATGGCGCCGATCGTGTAGCCCTGCCGTTCGATTTCCTCGATCACGCCGATGTGCGCAAGGCCCTTGGCGCCCCCGGCGCCCAGCGCCAGGGCGACGGTCGGTTGGCGCGGCGCATCTGCGGGCGCGGGCTGGCTCATGCGGTAGCCTGTGAAGAGCGAGTCCTCACGATACGTTAGCGTGGGGCTGTGGTGAAGTCTGCGTCCGGGCGTCCAGCGGCCACGACCGTTATGATGTTCCGTCGGCGTCCGCGCCATTGACCAGGCAGCCCAAAAGGAACCATGCCAGCCGATACCCGCCCGAACGTCCCGCGCCGCACGCCCGACCCGGGCAGCCACCCACCCCGCTGGGGATCGCGCGCATGAGTTGGCAGGCCTGGGCCACGGTGGCGATCATCGTCGGCGCGATGGCGCTGTTCGCCAGCGAGAAGGTGCGGATCGACCTGGTCGCGCTGCTGGCGCTGGCAGCGCTGGTGGTGCTGCACATCGTCACGCCCGAGGAGGCGCTGTCCGGCTTCAGCAACGAGGCAACGGTGACGGTGGCGGCGATGTTCGCGCTGAGCCTGGGCATCGAGCGCTCCGGCGCGCTGGAACCGCTGACGCGCCTGCTGATGCGCATCCGCAAGCCGTGGCTGCTGACCCTGGCGATGATGCTGGCGATCGCGCCGCTGGGTGCGTTCGTGAAGAATATCGCGCTGGTCGCCACTTTCCTGCCGCTGGCGCTGCGCGTGTGCCAGCGCACCGGTACCTCCCCGGCGCGCGTGCTGATGCCGATGGCCTATGCCGCGCAGATGGGTGGCGTGTGCACGCTGATCGGCACTTCCTCCAACCTGCTCACCGACAGCCTGGCGCAGAAGCACGGCCTGCCGCCGTTCGGCGTGTTCGAGTTCACCAAGCTCGGCGCGCTGCTCGCGGTGGCCGGCATGGCCTACCTGATGCTGATCGGCCGCAGGTTGCTGCCCAAGCACATCGACGCGGCGCTGCCGGAAGGCGGCGAGGTCGGCAAGTACGTGACCGAGCTGATCGTGGGCGAGGATTCGCTGCTGCTGGGCACGCGTATCGCCGACGCGCAGCTGGGCGACAAGTACGGTGTCTACCCGCTGGAGCTGCTGCGCGGCGAGCGGCGCATGTGGTCGCCACGCGAGCAGCAACTGGCCGCGGGCGACGTGCTGCTGGTGCGTGGCGACTGGGAGAAGATCGAGGAGTTCCAGCGCCGCGCGCGGCTGCGCAACGCGCCGGAGCAGCACTACGAACGCGACGGCGACCGCCCGCGGGTGCTGGCCGAGCTGATGGTCGCGCCGGGGAGCCCGGCCGAGGGGCGGCGCCTGGCCGAACTGGGCCTGGACTGGCGTTACCGCGCCACCGTGCTGGCCGTGCACCGCCGCGGCCAGGTGCTGCGCGACAAGCTGAGCAATACCGACCTGGCGGTCGGCGACGTGCTGCTGGCGCTGGTCGACGAGGGCGGCATGCCCAAGCTGCGCACCGACGATGCGTTCATCGTGCTCAGCGAACGTGACGACGCGCGCGGCAGCATGCGCAAGGCGTGGATCGCCGCGGCCATCATGGTTTCGGTAGTGGTCGCCTCGGGCATGCACTGGCTGCCGATCCCGATCGCCGCTTTGTGCGGCGCCACCGCGATGGCGCTGACCGGCTGCTTCGGCCGCAAGGACATCTACGAGGGGATGGACTGGAAGATCATCATCCTGCTCGGCGCGATCCTGCCGCTGGGCCTGGCGATCGAGAAGACCGGCCTGTCCACCGTGGTGGTGCAGGGCGCGATGGGGCTGGTCGGCAGCCACGGCCCGCTGGCCGCGCTGCTGATGGTGTATCTGCTGACCGCGCTGCTCACCGAGCTGATGGGGCACAACCCGTCGGTGGTGCTGATGGTCAGCATCGCGGTCACCGTGGCGCACGCGGCGCACGCCGACCCGCGGCCGTTCGTGGTGGCGGTGGCCTTTGCCGCGGCGACGTCGTTCGCCACGCCGGTGGGCTATCCGACCAATACGATGGTGTATTACGCCGGCGGCTACCGCTTCACCGATTTCATGAAGGTGGGCATTCCACTGATTGCGTTGTTCTGCACGCTCTCGATGTGGTTGATCCCGCAGTTCTGGCCGTTTCATCCCTGACGGGCGGGGAATGGGGAATAGGGAATAGGGAATCGTTTAAAGGCGGTTCCGTGCCAACCGGGACGCGATCGCCACGGGCGTCCGACCTGCGCTTTCGTAGGAGCGCCCTTGGGCGCGACCGCCATGCCGCATCGGAGCCCCGCGGTCGCGTCCAAGGGCGCTCCTACATGGTGCTTGCCGTTTCGCCGGGAAGGCGGCTGCGCACAACCGAATGGCCTCTTGGTGTCACCCCGGCTCTTGAAGCGTAAGGCCACACGTTGCAGCGCGCAGGCTCTTGCTCCTAACGATTCCCGATTCCCGATTCCCGATTTCCGTAGGCCCCCAGCGCCATGTGCAGCAGGCTCTTCATCTCTTCGCGCAGCGGCAGCGGCGCCACCACTTCGGCATCCGGGCCGTACTTGAGCACGTCCATCAGCAGTTCGCGCGACTTGGAGTAGGGCACCTTCAGCTCGTAGCGGCCGTCCGGCAGCCACTCGCCCTTCTGCTGCGAGTGCCAGTGTTCGTCGGCGACCCAGCGGGCCGCGTGCGCGGAAAAGCGGATCGTGGCCCAGGCCTTGGGCTTGCCGGCGAAGATGCCATAGCTGGAGGCGAGCAGTTCGTTGAGATCGGTCTCGGGTACGTCGATCGCCGGCTCGTCCAGCGCGTGCGCGTCGCGGATGCGGTCCACGGCGAAGCTGCGCAGCGCCTCGCGGTCATGGTCCCACACGTCCAGGTACCAGTTGTCGCGGTAGTGGGTCAGCCGCTGCGGCGACACCGTGCGCTTGCTGTCCGAGTCGGTGGTGCGGGCGCGGTAGGAGAAGCGCAGGCGGCTGCGTTCGAGCACCGCGCCGGCGGTGACGCGGAACACCTGCTGGTCGAGCTTGCGTTCGCCCCAGGGGATCACGCGGATGCGCTCGATCGGCAGCGCCTTCTCCTTCTCCTGCCCGGTCAGCAGGCGCTCGATGCGCGCCTTGAACGGCGCCAGCGCGCCGGCCAGCACGCCCGGGCCGGAGCGCCCGATCAGTTCGTTGAGCGCCAGCAGCGCGGCCAGCTCGTCGGAGGTCAGCCACAGCCCCGGCAGCTCGAAGCGCTCGCCCTCGCCCACTTCGTAGCGGAACGCGGCCTGGTCAGTGCCGGCGCTCTCGATCGGCGCCCCCAGACCGTCGCGCAGGAAGGCGATGTCGCGGTAGAGCGTGGCCCGTGAGCACTCCAGCTCGTCCATCAGTCGCGCCAGCGGTACCGGGTAATGTGCCGATTTGAGAACCCGGTGCAGGGTCAGAATGCGTTCGTAGCGATCCATGGCATACCGCAGGGATGGGAGCTTTGTGTAGCATGGGTACGGCCCGCGGCGGCCGCAAGTCCGTCGCACGGCCCGGCACGAGAGTCGGGTCGCGGTTTTCCCCCAGCCGCCGAGCCTTCGATGTGATGCATCCATCCAGCGACATGCAGGCCTGTGTCTCCGCCCCGGCGCGCGAGCATCCGCTGCCGCCGGCCTATCCGGCGTCGCTGCTGCGCACGCTGGCGCTGTCCGGCTACGGACTGTGGATGTTGCTGGGCCTGGCGCTGGCGCTCGGCATCTACCGTGGCGGTCGCAGCGAGGCCTTGCTGCCATTGGCGCTGGGCGCGGCCTTCGTCAGCGCCGGCCTGGTGGTCGCCTGCCTGCACCTGCAGGGGCTGTCCGAGTGGCACGGCTGGTTCCCGGCGCGGCGCAGCCGGCCCACCCGCGAAGCGCTGCTGGCGCTGGCGGCCTACCTGCCGATGCTGGCGGTGGCCGGCCTGGTCCGCGGCGACAACGCGTTCTGGGCAACCCGCCTGGCGGGCGCGGCGCTGGCGCTGTGCAGCGCGGCCAGCCTGGTCTACACGGTGCACAACTACCGGCGACGGCTGTCGGCCGGCGTGGCGCGCTGTTCGGCGCAGCTGCCGGTGAGCCGGGTGGTGGCGTCCCTGTACACGGGCGGGTTGTGGCTGTGGCTGTGCCTGGCCGCGCAGGACGGCGCCGTGCATGCAGCCGGCACCCGCCCGTGGATCATGGTGTTGCTGGTGTTCGCCCTGCTGCTGGGCCTGATCGAGGGCTTGCGCTGGCAGGCGCTCAGCCCGCCGGAAGGGCGCTCGCCGCCGCCGCGCATGCGCGGGCGCACGGCGCGCTTCGTCGCGGCCCTGTTCACCTACGCGGTGCCGAGCCTGGCCTTGCTGGTGGTGGACCTGTCCGACGCGGGCGTGGCGCTGGTGGCGCTGGCGGCAACCAGTTGCCTGCTGGGCCGTACCATCGAACAACGTGCCTACGAGGCGGCGCTGGCGCGGCTGAGCCGCGCGGACCACGCGCCCGTCCGGGGCCTGTAAGCGGCGCGCGTGTTCACTGCTAGTTCAATCCGCCGCATTAAGGTGGCGGCCTCTCCGTTTTGACCCCCATTGACTGGATCGCCCGATGAACAAGACCCTGATCGTTGCCGCGTGCCTGTTCGCCTTCGCCGGCGTGGCCCAGGCGCAAGACACCGATACCGCCACCGACAACGGCGGCTGGACCGGCTCGGGTGAGTTCGGTTTTGCCTCGGCGCGCGGCAATTCGCGCACCGAGAACGTCAATGCCAAGCTCGGCCTGAACCAGGAAAACGAATACTGGAAGAACAACTTCTTCCTCAATGGCATGCGTTCGAAGGGCGAAGTCACCGTGCAGGACGCCCAGACCGGCCAGACGGTCGACCGCTTCAGCACCACCGCTAACCGCTACGACGCCGGCGCCTCGGTCGGCTACAAGCTCGACCCGCGCAGCTACATCGTCGGCGCGGGCCGTTACGAGCACGACGACTTCGGCGCCAACCTGTGGCAGGGCATCGTCTCGCTGGGCTACGGCTACATTGCGCTGAAGAACGAGCGCACGGAGCTCTCCTTCGAAATCGGCCCCGGTTACAAGCGCTACCGCCCGGCCAACACCACGGTGCTGGTCGATGGCCAGACGGTCGAGGTGCGCCAGCCCACCGAGAGCGAGGTGGTCGGCCGCGGCCTGATCAACTTCAAGTACCGCCTCACCGACAACACCGCCTTCGAGGACACGCTGCTGGTCGAAGCGGGCTCGAAGAACAAGTACTACCAGAACGACGCGGGTCTGTCGGTCAGCATGACCAAGAAGCTCGCGCTCAAGCTCGGCTTCCAGGTGCGCTACAACTCCGACACGCAGCCGGGCACGCAGAGCACCGACACGCTGACCACGACCAACCTGGTCTACAACTTCTGAGAAAACCGGGGCTCGAGATTCGCGGTGATCTGCTCCCTCTCCCCTCCGGGGAGAGGGTTGGGGTGAGGGGCCACTCTTGCGAAGGGCCAGCAACAGCACGTGGCTCCGAACTCGCACTCCCGCGAGCCCCGGCCCCTCATCCCGGCCTTCTCCCCGCAGCGGAGAAGGAGCAAAGCATCAGCCCAGTATCTCGCTCGCACCTTGCGCCAGTAAGGCGTCGGCCACGGCGCGGCCGAGCGCTTCGGCCTGTTCCATCGGACCGCTCGCCTCCGCCCGCACCAGGCGACCGCTGGCGGCATCGCCCACCAGCCCGCGCAGGTGCAGGCTGCGCTCGCCCAGCACGCACCAGGCCGCCACCGGCACGGTGCAGCTGCCGCCGAGCGCGTGGTTCATCGCACGCTCGGCGCTGACCGTCACGCGCGTGTCGGCATCGTCCAGCGCAGCGAGCAGTGCCAGCACGGCCGGCTGGTCCGCGCGCGCCTCGATCGCGATGGCCGCCTGTCCCGGCGCGGGCAGCCAGGCCGGCGCCGCCAGCCGCTGGCGGATGCGCGCGGCCAGGCCCAGTCGCTCCAGGCCCGCGCAGGCAAGCACGATCGCGTCGTAGTCGCCGGCGTCGAGCTTGGCCAGGCGCGTGTTGACGTTGCCGCGCAGGTCCAGCAGCGCGAGGTCCGGTCGCGCCGCGCGCAATTGCGCCTGGCGCCGCAGCGAAGACGTGCCGACGCGGGCCCCTTGCGGCAGCGCATCCAGCGTGGCGTGGTCGTTGCTGACGAAGGCATCGGCCGCGTCCGCGCGCGGCAGCATGGCCGGCAGCACGAAGCCCGGCTCCAGCTCGGCCGGCACGTCCTTGAGCGAGTGCACCGCGAGGTCTGCGCGGCCTTCCAGCATCGCCACCTCCAGCTCCTTCAGGAACAGGCCCTTGCCGCCGATGGTGGCGAGCGGGCGGTCGGCGATCTCGTCGCCGCGGGTGGTCATCGGCACCAGCTCGACGGCCAGGCCCGGATGCACCGCGCGCAGGCGCGCGGCGACGTGTTCGGCCTGCCACAGCGCGAGCGCGCTCTTGCGGGTGGCGATGCGCAGGATGGTAGGGGGCATGGGGACTCCGGCGATGACGCTTGAGTGGCTATTGTCGCCGCATTCGCCCCGATCGCGCGTGCGGCGTGGCGCCCCAGGGCCTTACCCCGTGCGCAGCAGCTTGCGTACCGCCGGCAGGTTGCGCCGGCTCACCTCGGGGCTGAACTCGGTGCCGGCCAGCCGGGCCAGCACGCGGCCGTCGGCCAGGGCCTTCAGGCCCAGCAGGCGCGGCGCCGGCACCAGGCAGTTGCGGTGCAGGCGCACCAGCTGGGTCGGGTAGGCCTCCTCGAGCTGGCGCAGCGATTCCTCGATCAGCAGCTCGCCACCGGCGTGGCGCACCACCACGTATTTCTCTTCGGCGAGCAGGCAGACCACCTCGGTCAGCGCGATGCGGACCTGCTCGCCGCGCAGCCGGCCGCGTAGGTAGCCGACCGGTTCGGGCGGCGCGGCGGCCAGGCGCTGGCGCGCGCGCTGCAGGGCCTCGCGCAGCCGCTCCAGCCGCACCGGCTTGAGCAGGTAGTCGACAGCGCCCAGCTCGAACGCGGTCAGCGCGTGATTCTCGTAGGCAGTGCAGAACACCACCTGCGGACGCGCCTGCCCGGCCAGCCGCGCGGCGAGCGCCGCGCCGTCCAGGCCAGGCATGTTGATGTCCAGCAGCAGCAGGTCCGGCTGCGTCTGTCCGATCGCCGCGAGCGCCGCTTCGCCGTCGGCCACGGCGCCGGCCACCACCACGTCGTCGCATTCGCCCAGCAGGGCGGCCAGGCGCGCGCGCGCCAGCGGTTCGTCGTCGACGATCAGCACGCGCATCAGTTCGGCTCCGCCGGCGGAGGGTCGAGCGGCAGCCGCAGGCGCACCAGGAAACGGTCCTCGTGCGGCCCGGCCTCGACTGCCGCGCGCGCGCCGTAGCGATAGGCCACCCGCTGGCGCACGTTGGTCAGCCCGTGGCCGTGGCCTGGCGTGGTCGGCGCAACGGGCAGCGGGTTGCTGACCTCGATCAGCAGGATGTCCCGGTCCAGCACGCCGCGCAGGAGGATCTGGCCGCCTTCGCGGCGCGGCTGGATGCCATGGCGCACGGCGTTCTCCACCAGCGGCTGCAGCAGCAGGCGTGGCAGCGGGTAGTCCATCGGCAGGCAGCCGAACTCACGGCGCACGCGCAGGCGTTCGCCCAGGCGCAACTGCTCGATGGCCAGGTAGCGTTCGACCAGGGCCAGCTCCTCCCCCAGCGTGCCATCGCGGCTGCCCGACTGGCCGAGCGCCGCGCGGAACAGCTCGCACAGGTCCTCGATGGTGCGCTCGGCGGCCGCCGGGTCGACCCGAACCAGTGCGGCCACGGTGTTCATGCTGTTGAACAGGAAGTGCGGGCGGATGCGCGCCTGCAGCGCATCGACCTGCGCGTGTGCCACCGCGGCCAGGCGTGCCTGCCACTGCGCCAGCACGTAGAAGTAGCGCAGCATCGCCGCACCCAGCAGCGCGGCGATCAGCAGGTTGTCGCGCACGAACGCGGACGGCGCGGTCCGGACCAGGTTCAGCTGCAGGGCGACGTCCATCCAGCGGGCCACCGCGCTGGCCAGTGCCACCACCAGCTCGATCAGCAGCCACACGCCGGCGTAGGGCATCCAGCCACCCAACCGCTGCAGCCAGGGCCGCGCGTAGCAGAGCGCCAGCGCGATCAGCATCGACAGCCAGGTCACGAACAGCATGCCGATGCTGTAGCCGCGCCAGCCGCGCGTGTTGTCCGGCGCCAGCCACATCAGCGTGACGGTGAGCGCGCCCACCGCAAACAGCGCGGCGACCGCCGGCAGGCGGCAGAAGTCCGGCAACGGGTTGGGTGCACGGGCTGGGCGGGGATCGCTCATGCGCATCAGTATGCCGCAGGGGTTCGCACGCTGGCCCCGGTCCTACCCACGCTTACGGGGGAAGGTGCCGAAGGGCGGATGGGGGAGGTCTTGCGAAAGGCCACCCGGGCATCGCGCCCAAGAGCGCCCCCATCCGCCTGTCGGCACCTTCCCCCGCGTTCGCGGGGGAAGGCTTGGCATGGAGACGCGGCAGAAGTCGGCAAACACTGGCTCAGATCCTTCACCCGGTTACGGGGGACGGTGCCCGAAGGGCGGATGGGGGAAGTCTTGCGAAAGGCTACCCGGGCATCGCGCCCAAGAGCGCCCCCATCCGCCCGTCGGCACCTTCCCCCGCGTTCGCGGGGGAAGGCTTGGCATGGAGACGCGGCAGAAGTCGGCAAACACTGGCTCAGATCCTTCACCCGTTTACGGGGGACGGTGCCCGAAGGGCGGATGGGGGAAGTCTTGCGAAAGGCTACCCGGGCATCGCGCCCAAGAGCGCCCCCATCCGCCTGTCGGCACCTTCCCCCGCGTTTGCGGGGGAAGGCTCGGCATGGAGACGCGGAAGAAGTCGGCAAACACTGGCTCAGGTCCTTCACCCGTTTACGGGGGAAGGTGCCCGAAGGGCGGATGGGGGAAGTCTTGCGAAAGGCCACCCGGGCATCGCGCCCAGAAGAGCCCCATCCGCCTGACGGCACCTTCCGCCGCGTTCGCGGGAGAAGGCTCGATATGGAGACTAGGCGAGGCGTGCGCCAAGCCAGCGACGCAGGTCTTCGATTTCCCCGGCGCAGACCGAATGTGGCATCGGGTAAGTGTGCCAGTCGACCGCATAACCCAGGCCTTCCAGCACCACGCGCGAATCGAGCCCGCGCTGCAGCACCACGATCGGGTCGGCGCTGCCGTGGCCCCAGAAGATGGGCACCCCCGTGTTGGCGTCGCTGCGCTCGGGCGCCAGCGTGGCGCTGATCGGAAGATAGGTGGACAGCGCCACGATGCCGGCCAGCGGTTGCGCGTGGCGCAGGCCGGCGGCGAGCGCGATCGCGCCGCCCTGCGAAAACCCGGCCAGCACGATCCGCTCGCTTGGCACGCCGCGCTCGTGCTCGCGTGCGATCAGCGCTTCCACGGCCTCGATCGCGCGGCGGATGCCCGCTTCGTCCTGCGGCGCGCGCGCGTCGAACCCGTAGACGTCGTACCAGGCGCGCATCGGCATGCCGCCATTGATGCTCACCGGCTGCACCGGCGCATGCGGGAACACGAAGCGCAGCGCCGGCCAGGACGCATCCACCAGTTCCGGCACGATCGGCGCGAAGTCGTTGCCGTCGGCGCCCAGCCCGTGTAGCCAGATCACGCTGTGGCGGGGAGCGGTGCCGGTCTCGCGTTCGACGGTCGGAAGCAGGTTCATGCGGGCTCCAGCGGCAAGGACGAAACGGTCAGTCTCGCCCATGCCTCCGGCCATCGCCAGCCCGCGCACTGTCGCCGGGACGTATGGCGCTTGCGGCCCGGGCAGGCTTGGCTATGCTCGGGTGCTTTGCCACTAGCGGAGCGCTTGCATGCGTCGACTTCTCCTGGCGGGCCTGGCCGCCTTCACCGCGCTGCCGGCGCTGGCGGCGCCGCCCGCCCAACCGCTGGACCTGGAAACCATCATGGCCAACCCCGACTGGATCGGGCAGCCGGTGGAGTCGCCGTACTGGAGCGCCGACGGACAGGCGATCTACTACCAGCTCAAGCGCGATGGCAGTCAGGTGCGCGACCTGTACCGTGTCGATCCGGCGACCGGCCGCAGCGAGAAGCTCGACCCCGCCGCGGTGGCCGGCGCCGACGCCCCTTCGGTGTACGACCGCACGCACCGCTACGCGGCGTTCGTGCGCCACGGCGACGTGTTCCTGCGTTCGCTGGCCGACGGGCGCACCGTGCAGGTGACCCAGACGGTCGAGGACGAATCGGCGCCGCAGTTCTCCGCCGACAGCCGCGCGCTGCAGTACCGCTCCGGTGACGACTGGTACAGCTACGACCTGGCCCGCGGCGTCAGCGCGCCGGTGGCGGTGCTGAAGTTCGCCGACGACCCGGACAACAAGAAGACCGACGCGCTGGAAGACGAACAGCTCGAGCTGTTCTCCACGCTGCGCCAGCTCAAGGCCGACAAGGACGCCGACAAGGCCAACGCCAGGGCGTTGGCCGCCGCCGACCCGGGCCGCGCGCCGCAGCCATTCTGGCTGGGTGACAAGGTGGTGGCGGTCGACACCGAGCTCTCGCCCGACGGCCGCTGGCTGCTGGTGGTCACGCGGCCCAAGGGCTACGAGCCGGGCCGCCTGCCCAAACTCACCCACTACGTCACCGACTCGGGCTACGCCGAAGGCGAGGACACCCGCGTCTACGTCGGCCACAACGAGCCGGCGGCGCAGTCGCTGCTGCTGCTGGACCTGCGCGAGCACCGGCACTACGCGCTGCCGACCGACAGCCTGCCCGGCATCACCGACGACCCGCTCGCGGCGATCCGCGCGCAGACCGTCGCGGCGTTGAAGAAGGCCGGCAAGGACGATGACGCCAAGGCGCTGAAGGCGCCGGACGTGCGCCCGGTGCGCATCGTCTCCAGCGCCGAGGACGGCGGTGGCGGCGGCATCGTGTGGAGCGCGGACGGCAGGAACCTCGCGATCCAGCTGCGCGCGATCGACAACAAGGACCGCTGGATTGCCAGCGTCGACTTCGCCCGCCACGCGCTCACCAACCAGCAGCGCCTGCACGACGACGCATGGATCAACTGGAACTTCAACGATTTCGGCTGGCTGAAGGACAACCGCACGCTGTGGTACCTGTCCGAGGAAACCGGCTGGTCGCAGCTCTACGTCAAGCCGCTGGACGGCAAGGCCAAGGCGCTGACCTCCGGCACGTTCGAAGTGAGCCACCCGCAGCTGTCCGCGGACGGCCAGTGGTTCTACCTGCGCACCAACCGGGTCGCGCCCTACAGCTACGACGTCTACCGGGTGCCGAGCGCCGGCGGCGAGCTGGTCCGCGTCACGCAGTACCAGGGCATGGACGGGTTCGCGCTGTCGCCGGATGGCAGCCGCCTGGCCGTGCTGCATTCGGCGCCCTACGTGTTCGACCAGCTGGCCGTGCAGCCGAGCGCCGGCGGCACGCCGCGCGAGCTGACCCACACCATGAAGAGCGCCTTCGCCGCGCACGACTGGATTGCGCCGAAGATCGTCCAGGTGCCTTCCAGCCACGGCGCCGGGACCATCTACGCCAAGTACTACGGCCCGGCCGACGAGAGTGCCGCAGCGAGGCCTGCGGTGATCTTCGTGCACGGCGCCGGCTACACGCAGAACGTCACGCTGTCCTCGCCCTACTACTTCCGCGAGCAGATGTTCCACAACATGCTCGTGCAGAAGGGCTACGTGGTGCTGGACATGGACTACCGCGCCTCCGAGGGCTACGGACGGGCCTGGCGCGACGCGATCTACCGCCAGATGGGCCACCCGGAGCTGGAGGACCTGCTCGACGGCAAGGCCTGGCTGGTGAAGCACCACCATGTGGACCCGAAGCGCGTGGGCATCTACGGCGGCAGCTATGGCGGCTTCATGACCGAGATGGCGCTCTTGCGCGCGCCGGGCGAGTTCGCCGCCGGCGCCGCGTTGCGCCCGGTCAGCGACTGGCGGCTGTACAACCACGAATACACCGCGAACATCCTCAACACGCCCGAACTCGACCCGCACGCCTACGCGATCAGCTCGCCGATCAACTTCGCCGACCAGCTGGCCGACCCGCTGCTGATCGAGCACGGCCTGATCGACGACAACGTGCTGGCAGCCGATTCGATCCGCCTGTACCAGCGCTTCATCGAACTGCACAAGAAGGACTTCTGGATGTCGCTGTACCCGATGGAGCGGCACGGCTTCGTGCATCCGGACTCGTGGTACGACGAATACCGGCGCATCGACGAGCTGTTCGACACCTACGTCAAACCCGCCGGGCATTGACGCCCTTGTAGGAGCCACTTGTGAGCGATGCTCTGTTCGATACCGACAAGAGCATCGCCCGCAAGTGGGCTCCTCCGGGCAGGACGATGGGTCAAGGCCAGGCGGCGATCAGCAACAAGACGAACCCCGCCACCGCGATCAGCGCATGCACCACCACCAGCCACTTCGGCAGCGCCAGCCGCTTCCAGTGGTAGCCCAGGTTCATCACGATGCCGCCGGCCGCTGCCAGCAGGAACAGCAGCAGTGCGAGCTGCGCCATCCCCGGCAGGCCGGTGGTGAAGTAGTCGTACACCAGCAGGGTAACGGCCGCGCCGGCGAGGAAGCCGTGGCCCATCGCCAGCCAGGTCGGCGGGTGCGGTTTGCCGGCGAAGCGGATGCCGGCCATCAGCAGGCCGCCCAGGGCGGTCAGGACCAGCAGCACCACGGCGGTGCGCATGCTCAGCATCGGTTCCATGATCGCGCTCCGTTGCGGGAAATCGCGCCGATCGTCGATCCGCCCGCGTGACGCGCGCGTCAGCCGCTCAGGCCGGCAGGGCGGCGCCGCCGACCAGCTCGACCATGCGCGTGAAGCAGGCGTCCGAGGCGGCGTCGGCCGGCACGAAACAGAACACCGTGGCACCGTCGGCCTGACCGTCCCGAATCGGCAGGCGCGTCGAATGCACGCAGAAGTGGCCCAGCCGCGCGTCGAACAGCGGCAGTTCCAGCGCCGACAGCGGCGCGGTTTCCTGCTGTTCCCACAGGCCGGCGAACTCCGCGCTGGTCTGCACCAGGGCTTCCACCAGCGCGTCGAAACGCGGGTCGTCCGGGTGCGCGGCGTGGCTCATGCGGAAGATCGCGACCAGGTTCGCCGCGCTGCGCATGAAGTGCGGCTGGTAGAGCACCCGCCGCGGCGGATGCATGAACGCGTTCCACACGTGATTGCGCGCGAACGGCCCGCGTACCGCCTCGAAGTCGAACAGGAAGTCGGCGTAGCGGTTGTAGGCGAGCAGGTCGAACAGCGGATCGAGCACGAACGCCGGCCCCTGGTAGCGCTCGAGCATGCCCAGGATCGGTGGCGGCACCCGGATCCGCGCCGGCGCAGCTTCCGGCCGCGCGAGGCCGGCCAGAGCGAACAGGTAGGCCTCGTCGCTGGGCGACAGCGCCAGCGCACGCGCGATGCGCGCCAGCGCGGCGGCCGAGACGTTGATCTGCCGGCCCTGCTCCAGCCACGTGTACCAGGTGAGCCCGACGTCGGCCAGCGCGGCCACTTCCTCGCGGCGCAGGCCGGGTGTCAGCCGGCGCTGTCCGCGCGGCAGACCGACCGCCTCGGGCGCCAGCGCGGCGCGGCGCGCGCGCAGGAAAGCCTTCAACTCGATGCGTTGCATGCGCGTGCTCATCGTGAGCCCCGGGAGAGGAACGGGTGGTAGTGGGGGTACCAGCAGTATCGACTGCCTGCCCATGGTAACCGCCGCCGGCTAACGTTGCGTGCCGGCGCACGAGCCCTCGTGCGCGGCCCGTCGCGGACTCCCCACCCGCCGACCGCACCGGACGGACGTCACGTTGCTGCCTGTCGCCGCGTCCTGCGCATGAGGGTCAGCCCTTCGGTTCAAGCGCTCGACCGGGGCCGTCCCGACAATGCCCCACCAGAGGAGACCGGCATGTCGCTCATCACTCCGCCACCCGCCGCGCCCGACACCGACGCGCTCGTCGATTTCGTGGTGCATGCCCAACTCATGCTCGACCCGACCACGCCCGAACCGGTGCGCTGCCAGGCCGAGCCCCGACTGCTCTCCCTGCTGCCGACGCTGCAGGCGCTGGGCGTGTTCGAGCTGTTCACCATCCGAGACCCGGCGCTGGCCACGCTGGTACGCGACGAGCTGGCGGCACGCCAGGCACGCGCAGCCTGACCCTTGCCCGGACAAAAGCCGCCGTCACGATATTTGCCTTGACAAATATACTTCGGGCAATAGAATGCGCGGCATGGTTATCAAATCGCTCGCCCATCCTGCCCCCGAAGAAAGCCTGGGTGTCCTGCTTGGCCTGGTGCGCTCGGAGATCGTGCGCGCCATGGAGGCGGAGCTGTCCGCGCTCGGCGTGGAGCTGCGCTTCACCCAGTTCCTGATCCTCAAGCGGCTGGCCCGGCTGGGCCCGATGACGGCCTCCGAACTGGCCCGCGCGGTCGAGCTCGATGGCGGTGCGATGACCCGGCAGCTCGACCAGCTCGAAGGCAAGGGTTATCTGCGCCGCTGCCCTCACGAACAGGACCGCCGCGCGCTGCGCATCGAACTGACCGACCAGGGCACCGCGCTGTGGCAGCAGCTGACCGACTGCAATGAGCGCGTGCTGGAAGCGGCGCAACGCTCGCTCAGCGAGGCCGAGCGCCAGCACCTGCACGACTACCTGACGCGCGTGCTGCACGCATTGCGCGACAAAGACTGACCCTTACCCGGAACCCCCACACCATGCGTCTGCAACTCCTTGCGGCGGCCACCGCACTGACCCTCGTTCTGGCCGGTTGCGCCAGCAGCGGCGGCCTGCATCCGGACGGCAAGCTGCTCGATCCGTCCGCGCTGAAGGCCCAGCGCAGCCTGGGCGACGCCACGCTGACGCCGGCCGCCTGGCCGGACCAGGCGTGGTGGAGCGGGCTGGGCGCCCCGCAGCTGGATGCGCTGATTACCGAAGCGCTGGCCGGCAATCCGGGCCTCGCCGCGGCCGACGCGCGGGCCCGCGCCGCGCAGGCGGCGGCCGGGGTCGCCGATGCCGCGCGCAAGCCGCAACTTGGCCTGGGCGCGAGCGTGGCCGGCGCCAAGCCGCCGTCGGGCCTGCTCGGCGAGGATGCGCATTTCTCGGTCGCCAAGTTCGGCTACCTGAGCTTCGATTGGGGCCTGGACCTGTGGGGCGGCCAACGCGCCGCGTGGGAGGCCGCGCTGGGCCAGGCCCGTGCGACGGAGGTCGAGGCGCGCGCGGCGCGTATCGAACTCTCGGGCAATGTCGCGCGCGCCTACGCACAGCTGGGCTACGCGTTTGACCAGCACGACCTGGCGCAGGCCGAACTCGAGCGCGCCTCCAAGGCGCGCGAGCTGACCGCCCAGCGTGTCCACGCCGGTCTGGACAGCCAGCTGCAGCTCAAGCAGGGCGACGCCGAAGTGGCCACCGCCGAGCAGCAGCTTGCGGTTGCCCAGCGCGCGATCGACGCCGCCCGTTCGGCGCTGTCGGTGCTGCTCGGCAAGGGCCCCGACCGCGGCCTGGACATCGCCCGCCCGCAGCCGCTGACGCCCGAAGCGCTGACCGTGCCGGCCGACCTGCCGGTCGAACTGGTCGGCCACCGCGCCGACCTGGTCGCCGCGCGCTGGCGCGTGGAGGCCGCCGGGCGCGACATCGCCGCCGCCCGGACCGAGTTCCTGCCCAACGTGAAGCTTGGCGCGATGGCCGGCCTGCTTGCCATGGGCGGCAACCCGCTGTTGCGCGCGTCCTCGCTGTTCTACCAGGTCGGCCCCTCGCTCAGCCTGCCGATCTTCGACGGCGGCCGGCTGCGCGCCAACCTGGCCGGGAAGGACGCCCAGTACGACCTGGCCGTGGCGCAGTACAACCAGACCCTGGTCGGCGCGCTCAACGAGGTCGCGGACGACTACGCCGCGCAGCAGTCGCTCAGCGACCAGGTCCAGGCGCAGCAGCGCGCGCTGGATGCCGCCAACGACGCCTGGCGCCTGGCCGAGCAGCGCTATCGCGCGGGCGTCGGCAGCTACCTGGAGGCGCTCAGCGTGCGCCAGCAGCTGCTTCTCGCCGAGCAGCGCATGGCGGCGCTCAAGGCGCAGCAGGTCGACCTTTCCGTGCAGCTGATCCAGGCCCTCGGCGGCGGTTACCGCCCCCAGGCGACTGCCGGCCAGCCCACCGCTCCGACTCCTTCCACCCCCGCTCATTCCTAAGGCTTTTCCATGTCCAGCCAGCCTGCTTCCCAACCCAACGGTGCCGCTCCCGCGCCGGCCGCGAAGAACAAGCGCGGTTTCCTGCTGCGCGCGCTCGGCGCGGTGGTGCTGCTCGCCCTGATCGGCTGGGGCCTGTGGTACTACTTCGACGGTCGCTGGTACGAAGGCACCGACGATGCCTACGTCAACGGCAACATCGTGCAGATCACGCCGCAGATCCCCGGCACCGTGGTGTCGATCGGTGCGGACGACGGCGACCGCGTCAAGGCCGGCCAGACGCTGATCAAGCTCGACCCGAGCAACGCGCAGGTCGCGCTCGCCGAGGCGAAGGCCAACCTCGCCAGTACCGTGCGCAAGGTCCGCGGCCTGTACAGCACCGTCAGCGGTGCGCAGGCGGACGTGGCCGCGCGCAGGGTGGCCGTGGCCAAGGCACAGGCCGACTACAACCGCCGCCGCGACCTCGCCAAGTCCGGCGCGATCTCGGCCGAGGAGCTGGCGCACGCCCGCGACGAACTGACCGCCGCGCAGAGCGCGCTGGCCGCCGCCACGCAGCAGTACCAGACCAGCAAGGTGCTGGTCGACGACACCGTCGTCGCCTCGCATCCGGACGTCCAGACGGCTGCGGCCAAGCTGCGCGCCGCCTACCTCGACGCCATGCGCACCACCATCGTGGCGCCCGTGGACGGCTACGTCGCCAAGCGCTCGGTGCAGCTGGGCCAGCGCGTCGCGCCGGGCACGCCGCTGATGGCCGTGGTGCCGCTCAACGGAGTGTGGATCGACGCCAACTTCAAGGAAACCCAGTTGACCGACATGCGCATCGGGCAGCCGGTGGAGATCCATGCCGACGTCTACGGCGGCGACGTGACCTACAAGGGCATGGTGCAGAGCCTGGGCGTGGGCACCGGCAGCGCGTTCTCGCTGCTGCCGGCGCAGAACGCCACCGGCAACTGGATCAAGATCGTGCAGCGCGTGCCGGTGCGGGTGGTGTTCGCGGACCCGGGCCAGCTGGAGAAGCATCCGCTGCGCATCGGCCTGTCCACCGACGTGACGGTGAACCTGCACAACCAGCAGGGCCCGATGCTGGCGCAGCAGCCGCCGTCCAAGCCGGCCTTCAGCACGGATGTGTACGAGCAGCAGCTGCACAAGGCTGATGACCTGATCGCCGGGATCATCCACGAGAACATGGCGGGCAACAGCAAGGCCGCCAGCGGCAAGTAAGCGACAGCGCCCTCCCCTGCGTGCAGGGGAGGGTTGGGGAGGGGGCACGCCTCGGAGGGTCCGGGCGACCCCCTCCCAGCCTCCTCCTGCCAGCAGGGGGAGGAGCCCTTCATCCGGGACACCACGCACCCCATGACCACCCAATACCGTCCCCCCAGCATGGCGCTCACCACGGTCGGCATCTCGCTGGCCACCTTCATGCAGGTGCTGGACACCACCATCGCCAACGTGTCGCTGCCGACCATCGCCGGCAATCTCGGCGTGAGCGTGAACCAGAGCACCTGGGTGATCACCTCGTTCGCCGTGAGCATGGCGATCTCGCTGCCGTTGACCGGCTTCCTCACCCGCCGCTTCGGCGAGATCAAGCTGTTCATCTGGTGCACGCTGCTGTTCGCGCTCACCTCGTTCCTGTGCGGCGTGTCCCAGAGCATGGAGATGCTGATCCTGTTCCGCGCGATCCAGGGCGCGGTGGCAGGTCCCATGTATCCGATCACCCAGAGCCTGCTGATCTCGATCTACCCACCCGCCAAGCGCGGCATGGCGCTCGCGTTGCTGGCGATGGTTACCGTGGTCGCGCCGATCGCCGGCCCGATCCTGGGCGGATGGATCACCGACAACTATTCGTGGCCGTGGATCTTCTTCATCAACGTGCCGATCGGCATCTTCGCCAGCGTGGTGGTGGGCAACCAGATGCGTGGGCGCGTGGACAGGACCGAACGGCCGAAGATCGACTATGTCGGCCTGGTCACGCTGATCATCGGCGTGGGCGCGCTGCAGGTCGTGCTGGACAAGGGCAACGACGAGGACTGGTTCAACTCCACCTTCATCATCGTCACCAGCATCGTCTCGGTGATCGCGCTGGCGATCTTCCTGATCTGGGAACTGACCGACAAGGACCCGATCGTCGATCTCAAGCTCTTCCGCCACCGCAACTTCACCTACGGCACGATCGCGCTGATCCTGGCCTACGCGGCGTTCTTCGCGATGAGCCTGCTGATGCCGCTGTGGCTGCAGCGCAACCTCGGCTACACCTCGACCTGGGCCGGCTTCGCCACCGCGCCGATCGGCGTGCTGCCGGTGCTGCTGACCTTCTTCGTGGGCAAGTTCGCGCCCAAGTTCGACCTGCGCGCAGTGGCGTCGATCGCGTTCATCGTGCTGGGCGTGACCTGCTTCATGCGCTCGGACTTCTATATCGGCATCGACTTCTATCACGTGGCACTGGTACAGCTGATCCAGGGCCTGGGCGTGGCGCTGTTCTTCATGCCGATCCTGACCATCCTGCTGTCGGACCTGCAGCAGAACGAGATCGCGTCGGGCTCGGGCCTGGCGACGTTCCTGCGTACGCTGGGCGGCAGTTTCTCCGCCTCGATCACCACGCTGTTCTGGGAGCGCCGCGCGGTGGCCCACCACGAGCAGCTGGTCGAGCACATCACCGCCTACGACCCCGGCACGCGCGAGGCGATGGCGTCGATGGGCGATCCGCAGAGCGCCGCGGCGATGATCAACCAGATGGCGACCCAGCAGGGTTACCAGATCTCCTTCAACGAGATCTTCCACGTGCTGGGCTGGGTCTTCATCAGCCTGGTGCTGGTGATCTGGCTGACCAAGCCCCCGTTCCTCGCCAAGGCCGGACCCGCGGCCAGCGGCGGCCACTGACGAACAAAAAGGCGCCCGCGGGCGCCTTCTTTTTGCGTGCGGCCAGTCCTCAGAGATCGAAGCCGACGCCGACCAGCGCCATGGTCTCGCCGCGGTTGGGCCCATTGAGCCCGCCATTGGATACGTGGCGCAGGTGGAAGCTCAGATGCCTGCCCTGCCAGCCCAGCGTGCTGACGAACTGGTAGTGGCTCGACAGCGCCTGGGTGGTGTGGTTGATGCCGGCCAGCTGGAAGCTGAAGAACAGCGGCCGGTACCAGGCGTCCGGCGCGCCATAGTGGAAGCGGGCGCCGGCCGCCAGCAACGACACCGACGAGCGGGTATCGAATTCGGCGTCGCGGTAGCGGCGCACATCGCGGCTGTCGATCCAGCCGGCGGAGACGTCCGGCGACCAGTCCAGCCGGCTGCTGCCGATCGCGTGCGGCGCGAACGTGGCTTCGACGAACGCCGCGTTGGCGCCATGGTTGTCCATGTAACTGCGCCCGCCCTGCACTTCCAGATGGGTGCCGGCCGCGGGCAGGGCGGCGGTGGCGAGCAGCAGCGCCAGCGCGCCGCGCACACGCGAAGATGCGTCGGACATGGGACCGTTCCTGCGGATGATTTGTGTACTAAATAGTTTAGTTTGTTCCGTCGTTGCCGGGTGAAGCGCGCCGTGCATGCTGGCGAACGCTGTGTCGCGCGCATGGCAAAAAGAACCCGGCCACAGCGGGCCGGGTTTTCGCAGTGACGCCAGCGCGGTGCGGACGAGCGCTTCAGGCCGTCTGTTGCTTGCCCAGCGCCTTGAGCCGCTTCTTCTCTTCGCGCCGCTGCCTGCGCGCCGCCTTGCGGATCTTGCGGTCATGGCCCCACAGGTAGATCGCGGGCGTGCTGAGCAGGGTCAGCAGCTGCGACACCAGCAGGCCGCCGACGATCGCGATGCCCAGCGGCTGGCGCATTTCCGAGCCGATGCCGAAACCGATCGCCAGCGGCAGCGCCGCGCCCATCGCCACCAGCGTGGTCATGGTGATCGGGCGGAAGCGCACCAGCGCGGCCTCGCGGATCGCGTCGGGCGGCGGCAGGCCGCGCTCGCGCTGGGCGACCAGCGCGAAGTCGACCATCAGGATCGCGTTCTTCTTGACGATGCCGATCAGCATCAGGATCGCGATGATCGCCATCAGCGAAAGCTGCGTCTGCGTCACCAGCATCGCCAGGAACGCGCCCATGCCTGCGGCCGGCAGCGTGGACAGGATGGTCAGCGGATGGCCCAGGCTCTCGTAGAGGATGCCGAGCACGATGTACATCGCCAGGATCGAGGCCAGCAGCAGGATCATGCCGTTGGACTTGGCCTGTTGCAGGCGCTGGTTGGCGCCGGTGAAGTCCACCCGGATGCCGTCCGGCAGGTGCACGGCGAACGCCGCCTGCTCGACCAGCTTGACGCCCCGTTGCTGGTCCACGCCCTTGGCCAGGTTGTAGGTGACCGTCGCGGCTTCCAGCTGGTTGTGGTGGCGGATGCGCATCGGCGCGATGTTCGGTTCGATCCGCGCCAGCGCGGAGAGCGGGATCATCTCGCCGCGGCTGTTGCGCACATGGATGTTGAGCAGCGACTGCGGGCTGATCGACTCGGCCTTGGCCGAGGTCAGCACCACGCGGTACTGGTTGATGTCCGAATAGATCACCGACACCGGGTTCTGCCCGAACGAGTTGTACAGCGCCGAGTCGATGTCGCCCATGCTCACGTGCAGGCGGCCAGCCGCTTCGCGGTCGACCTTCAGCATCTGCTGTTTGCCGGCCTGGTCGAAATCACTGCCGACATCGCGGAATTCCTTGTTGTCGCGCAGGCGGCGGACCATCTTCAGCGTCCATGGCTGCAGGTCGCCGCCGTTGTCGCTGACCAGCTGGAATTCGTACTGGCCGCCCTTGTCGCCGCTGCCGCCGCCGCCGAGGAACTGCGCGATGCTGATCTCGACCTCGACGCCGGCGAGCTTGTCCAGCCGCTTGGACAGCCGTTCGACCACTTCCTTGGCGCCGATCCGGCGGTCGCCCGGCGCGTCGCCACGCGGCTTGAGGTCCATGAACATCTGCGCCGAGTTGCCGACCGCGCCGCCGCCGCCGCCATCGCCACCGAGCATGGTGAGCATGTCCTCGACGGCCGGGTCCTCCTTGATGATCTTCGCCACCTGCAGCACGCGCTCGGTCAGCAGTTCCGGCGAAATGTTGGCGTCGGCGGTGACCTGTGCCTGCAGCTGGCCGGTGTCCTCGTCCGGCATGAAGGTGCCGCCGGCGGTCTTGCCCACCGCGATCCCAAGCACGACGGTCAGTACCAGCAGGATCAGCGGCTGCCAGCGCATCAGCCGGCGATGGTGCATGGCCCAGTCCAGCGCGCGCTCGTAGCGCCTGAGCAGCGCACGGTCGAAGTTCTCCACCGCGCGCTCGATGCGGCCAGGCGGGCGCGGGTTGGCCGGTTCGGCGGCAAGCAGGCGGCCGCACAGTGCGGGCGTGAGTGTCAGCGACACGATGGCCGAGATCACCACCGCCGCGGTCAGCGTGACCGAGAACTCGCGCAGCAGCATCACCAGCATGTTGTTGCCGAACAGCAGCGGCGCGAACACCGCAACCAGCGACAACGTGATCGAGACCACCGTGAAGCCGATCTCGCGCACGCCGGTCAGCGCCGCCTGCAGCGGCGGCATGCCGTGTTCCATGTGGCGCACGATGTTCTCGATCACCACGATGGCGTCGTCCACCACGAAGCCGATGCACAGCACCAGCGCGACCAGCGAAAGCGTGTTCAAGGTGTAGCCGAGCGCCCACATCGCCACGAACGCGCCGGCGAGCGACAGCGGCACGCTCAGCGTGGCGATCAGCGTCGGCCGCAGCCGGCGCAGGAACACCAGCATTACCAGCACGACCATCACGATCGAAATCAGCAGCGCCACCTCGACCTCGTGCAGCGCCGACTTGGTGGTCTGGGTCAGGTCGAACACCGCGTGCATCTGCAGGCTGGCCGGCAGCGAGGCGCGCAGTTGCGGCAGCTTGGCGCGGATCGCTTCAACCGTCGCCACCGCGTTGGCCTCCGGCCGCTTGCTGATCTGCAGGCCGACCGTGCGTGCGCTGCCGCTGGCGTCGGCGAACCAGGCCGCCTGGTACTTGTCCTGCTGGCCACCGTAGACCCGTGCGACGTCGGACAGGCGCACCGGCACGCCATGCTTCATGGCGATCAGCAGGTGGGCGAACTCCTCCGGGGTCTGCAGCCCGTCGCTGGCGGTGACGGTCATCTGCGTGCGGCCGTCGCTCAAGGTGCCCTGCGGCGAGGTGACGTTGGCCGCGCGCAACGCGTTGGCCACGTCGTTGGCGGTCAGGCCCTTGGCGGCCAGCGCGTCTGTGTCAAGCTCGATGCGCACCGCGTGTGGCGTGCCGCCGAACACCTGCACCTGCGCCACGCCCTGGATCTGCGACACGGCAGGCTTGAGCAGGGTGTCGGCAAGGTCGAACAGCTGGTCCTGCGGCATGCCCGAGGAGGTCAGCGTGATGAACAGGATCGGGATCTGCGAGGTGTCGAACTTGAAGTATTGCGGCGGGCCGGGCATGCCCGAGGGCAGGTCGGGCGCGGCCGCGTTGATCGCCGCCTGCACGTCGCGCGCGGCGCTGTCGGCGGTGCGATCGAAGGTGAAGCGCACCATCACCGAGGCCTGCCCCTCGGTGGCGTTGCCATACATCTCGTCGACGCCAGGGATGCGGCCCAGGTGACGCTCCAGCGGCGCAAGGATGGTGCTCGCCATGGTCTGGGCGCTCGCGCCCGGCTGGCTGGCGACCACGTAGACGCCCGGGAAATCGAGCGAGGGCAACGCCGCCACACCCAGCAGCAGGTAGGCCCACAGGCCGGCCAGGGTCAGGCCCAGGGCCAGCAGCGAGGTGCCGATCGGGCGGCGGATCAGGGGTGCGAAGATGTTCACGGGGCGTCCGTACCGCGGGGGAGGCGCGCGGCAGGGGCCGCGCCGGGATGGCTAGCGTAGCGCGCGACCGCTGCGTGGTTCGTGGGCCAGAGGATGGGCGCTTTCATGCCGCACGTTATGCCCGGTGGCCCGCGGTGAAGGATGTGCCTGAAGTCCGGCCCCTGCCGAAAGGCAGGGCCGGACCGGTCAGGGTGCCGCCGTAGCGTTCCTTCCCCCGCTTGCGCGGGAGGGTGCCCGAAGGGCGGATGGAGGAGGGCCTGCGGAAGGCTCAGCCGCCAGGCGTGTACCGCAGTGTCAGGTACCAGCTCCGCCCCGGCTGGTTGAAGTAGTAGACCGTCTCATACTGGCGGTCGAATACGTTCGACAGGCGTGCCTCGACCTGCCAGTCGTCTGCGAACGCGTAGCTCGCGCGCAGGTCGGTGGTCGCGTAGCCGCCCAACCGGTGCAGGTTGGCCAGGTCGTCGTAGCGGGCACCGGCGACGAGCACGGTGGCGCCGAGACCGAAGGCGCCGAAGCGGCGGTCGAGTTCCACCCGCGCGGTGCGCTCCGGGCGGCGCGGCAACAGGTGGCCGTCGTTGGCGCCGCCGTCGCGGTTCTGCGGGCGTTGCAGCGTCAGGTAGCCCTCCACCCGCCAGCCCGCCAGCCCGGTGCCGGCCTGGGCCTCCAGCCCGCGGATGCGCGCGCGGCTGATGTTGCGCGGGAAGTAGTTGGCGTCCAGCGAGATCAGCTGGTCGATGGCGGTCTGGTAGGCATTCAATGCCCAGTGCCAGCCGGCCTGCTGCTGCGCCAGGCCAAGCTCGGCGCTGCGCGAGGTTTCCGGCTGCAGGTCCGGGTTGCCGCTGCCGTAGGGGTAATAGAGGTCGTTGAAGGTCGGGGCGTGGAAGGCGCTGCCCCAGCTCGCCGACAGCCTGAGGCCGTGGTCGAAGGCATAGCCCCACGCCGCCGCACCGGTGGTATGCCCGCCGAACTGCTGGTTGTCGTCGTGACGCAGCGACAGCTGCAGTTCCTGGCGGCCGAAGCTGCCCTGGTACTGCGCGTAGCCGCCGGTGTCGCTGCGGCTGTCGTCGAGATAACCGGTGTCGCTGGAGAGGTGCTCGCGCTGCCAGTCGATGCCGAGGGTCAGCAACTGGTTGTCCGCCAGGGCCAGGTCGTTCTGCCAGGACGCCTGGTTGCGGCGCGAGTTGCCGTAGCGCACGAACACGCCGTCGTTGTCGGTGTGCTGCTCGTCCAGGCTCTGCCCGGCCGCCAGCGTGACCTTCCAGGCGGCCAGCGGCGCGAAGCCCAGCTGCGCGCCAGCGACCTGCTGGCGGTTGTGATGCTGGTTGCCGTAGGGCGCCCCGTCGAACTCCACGCGGCTGTCGCTGCGCAGCCAGGTCGCGGTCAGCTCGGTGCCGTTGTCCCAGCGGTAGCCCGCGTTGGCCAGCGCGTTGCGGTTGCGGTAGGCGTCGGTATCCGGCTCGTCGGTGAAGCAGCCGGCGAAAACGGTGCCCGCGCCGACCCGGCAGGCGTTGATGCCACGCGTGTACTGGCCGCCGATGCTCAGGTTGTACCAGGCGTGCGTGTCGCCGCCGGCCAGGCCGACCTGCCCATCGGCGTAGCCGCGGCTGCCGGTGCCCAGGCGCATCGATGGCGCCAGGCCGCCGTTGCGCGGCCCGTGCCGGGTGAAGATCTGGATCACGCCGCCGATCGCATCGGCGCCATAAAGGCTCGAGCGCGGACCGCGCACCACTTCGATCCGTTCGATCTGGTCCATAGGCAGCTGGTCGAACGCCGGGATACCCGCGCTCACCGTGCCCACCCGCACGCCGTCGATCAACAGCAGCGTGTGCGAGGAATTGGTGCCGCGCAGGAACAGCGAGCTTTGCTGGCCGAGTCCGCCGGCCTGGGCGAAGGTCACGCCGGGCAGGCCCTGGAGCAGGTCGATCAGCGAGACCGGCTGCAGCCGGTCGATGTCCTCGCGGGTGATCACGCTGACCGAGGACAGCGCGTCGTCGACGGTGATCGCGGTGCGCGTGGCAGTGACGATCACCGGCGACAGCGCGGCCGGGTCCGTGGCGTCGGCCGCCAGCGCGGCGAACGAGCTGCCGCACAAGGCGGCGGCAAGCAGGGTCTTCTTCATGGTGGGGGGTGTGTCCTTGGCCGCGCGCCCACGCACGGCCTCAAGCGTGGATGAGCTGATCGACCGGAGGCAGGGAACAGGAGCGACGGGCAGGCGCGGGGCCACGCACGAGGTCCGGCCCGCCCACCGCAGGTCCACCAGGCAAACGCTTCGGGCCGGTCTCCGGGCTCGCGGGCGCAGGCCAAAAGCCCTGCCGGGCGGCGCCTTCCCATGCTCATGGGCACAGTGGCGTGGGGCCGTCCGTTCGACTCGCTTACCGTTGCGGGGGCAGCGCCGGCCTTGTTGTGCATCGCACAACGCACCGGCTTCCCGTTTCATCCCGTGGCATGCCATGCATGCGGGACACCCGAAACGCAGACATCGTAACCGCGCCGCGACACCGGCGCCACGCCGGACATGTTCCTGGAACTGGGACGGTAATGCTAAAAAAAAGTTGACATATCGTTACGGCGGGAGCTACGTTTCCAGAGCAAGTCATCGTTTCGAGGTGATTGCGGGACAGGCGCAGCCTGCCGTTGCGGAGTGGCAGCAAAGCCAAGCCGCCAGGCGGCAAGAGCTTCGTCAGGGTCATCCAGCGTGTCATTGATTACACGTGAGCTTTTAAGTGGACTCGCTTTGAGTCGATCTGGGGAGATCAGTTAATGAATAAGCGTTACCTTCAGCACGGGGCTCACCCCCGCCGCAGCGCCCTCACGGTAGCCTTGGCTTTGGGCCTGGGCCTTACCGGCCTCGCCTATGGCCAGGCTACGACCGGCACCATCTTCGGCAGTGCGCCGGTTGCCGCCGGTGAGACGGTGGTGATCACCGGCCAGTCGGGCCTGACGCGCACCGTGACGGTGGATGAGTCCGGTCGCTACAGCGCGACTTCGCTTCCGGTCGGTGTCTATACGGTCACGCTGATGCGCGACGGTCAGACGGTGTCGACCCGCAACAACGTGACGGTCAAGGTCAGCACGGGTACGGACGTCTCGTTCGACGGCGCTCAGAACGCGCAGAACCTGGAAGGCCTAACGGTCACCGCCAACTCGCTGCCGTCGATCGACGTCACCGGCGTCGACTCCCGCACCGTGATCACGGCGCAGCAGCTTCGCCAGCTGCCGCTGGCACGCAGCGCCGAAGCGATCGCCCTGCTGGCGCCGACCGCGGTCCAGGGCTCGAGCTTCTTCACCGGCCCGACCGGCAACAGCCTGGTTTCCTTCGGCGGTTCCTCGGTCACCGAGAATGCCTACTACATCAACGGCATGAACGTCACCGATCCGCTCAACGGCCTCGGCGGCATTAACCTGCCGTACGGCTCGATTGATCAGGAAGAAGTCCTGACCGGCGGCTACGGCGCCGCTTACGGTCGTTCGGACGGCGGTGTGATCAACCAGATCGGCAAGCGCGGCACCAATGAGTGGCACTTCGGTGGCCAGCTCCTCTACACCCCGAGCAGCCTGCGTTCGGACCCGCGCAACATCTACATCCCGCGCAGCGGCTCGCTGTATCAGTACCGTAACGACAACAAGACTTCGGAAGTCGTCGAGAGCGCCTACGTTGGCGGTCCCCTGATCCAGGATCGCCTGTACATGTTCGCCTCGGCCGAGGGTCATCGCACCAGCGGCAAGAGCGTCGGCACGGCTTCGGGCGGCACCGAGACCGTCTACTCGTACACCGATCCCAGCTGGTACGCCAAGGTCGACTGGAACATCAACTCCAGCAACGTCCTCGAGCTGACCGGTGCGTCCACCAAGACCAGCTACAACGGCAACATCTACTCGTACGACAACGACACCCGCACGATGGGCGACTACCTGTATGCCGACACGCATACGAAGACCGCCGCGTCGATGTGGATCGCGAAGTACACCGGTTACCTGACCGACGACCTGACCGTCTCGGCTCAGTTCGGTAAGCAGAAGACCGAGCTGTACACGCAGCTCCCGGCCGACTTCAACGCCGATCTTATTGCGGTGCTGAGCCCGGACCAGCAGAATCCGGCGTACTCCGGCGGTGGCTCGGGTATCGGCAACACGCAGACGGTGCTGACCACCACGGACCCGGCGCACCAGACCAAGGGCACCAACTATCGCCTGGACGTCACCTACGTGCTGGGTGACCACACCCTCACGGCCGGTATCGACAACCAGCGCACCCAGGATCTGTCCGACGGCGACTACATTCCCACCAATGCGGGTTACGCGTGGGAATACAACAAGCTGAACGACCCCACCGCTGACATCAGCGAAGGCCAGGTCGATTCGCCGTCCAACTACCCTGGCGGTGCGGACGGCTACTACGTCGCCCAGTATCGCTTCCGCACGGCCGCCTCGGTCCGCGTGGAGCAGCGCGCCCAGTACATCGAGGACGCGTGGCAGGTGAGCGACAACTTGCTGGTGAAACTGGGCCTGCGTAACGACCAGTTCACCAACTTCAACAGCGACGGTCAGCCCTACATCCGCCAGACCACGCCGCAGTGGGCGCCGCGCGTCGGCTTTAGCTGGGACGTGAACGGCGATTCGACCTTCAAGGTCTATGGAAACGCCGGCCGCTACTATCTGGCGCTCCCGACCAGCGTGGCCCTTCGTGGTGCCTCGGGCTCGTACTACACCCGCGTGTTCTACACCTACACGGGTATCGACCCGGCCACCGGTTACCCGACTGGCCTGACGCCGATCAACACCATCAACGGTGTCGGCGCCGAGTTCTCGGAGAACAACGAGTACGGCCAGGCGCCCGATCCGCGCACGGTCACCGCCACCTCGCTGAAGGCGCAGTACCAGGATGAGTACATCCTCGGCTTCGACAAGCAGCTGAACAGCGCCTGGACCTACGGTGCCAAGGCGACCTACCGCAGCCTGAAGAACGAGATCGACGATACCTGCAACATCGAGCTCTTCACCGCAAAGGCCGAGTCGCTGGGTCTGGATACCGCCAACCTGCGTGGCTGCTACTTCTTCAACCCGGGTCGCGGCGCCACCTTCCAGGTGCCCGATGGCAATGGCGGCTACGGCGAGATGTCGTTCACGAAGGAAGAGCTGGGCTTCCCGCAGGCCAAGCGCAACTTCTACGCGCTGAACCTCTACCTCGACCATCCGTTTGATGGCACCTGGTGGGGCCGCGTGGACTACACCTATTCGAAGAGCTACGGCAACTCGGAAGGTCAGGTCCGCTCCGATATCGGCCAGTCCGATATCGCTGCCACGGTTGACTGGGACTACCCGTCGCTCATGGTGTACTCGGGCGGCCTGCTGCACAACGATCGTAAGCACCAGCTGAAGATCTACGGCGGCTACCAGTTCACCCCGGAGTGGAACGTTTCGGGCAACATCTCCATCGCCTCGGGCGCGCCGTACAGCTGCCTGGACTTCTACGGTCCGGACGGCACCGCCCCGGCCTACGCCGGTCCGTACTACCACTGGTGCGCCGGCCAGCCGTCGCCCGCGGGCACGGCCGGTCGTCTGCCGTGGCAGAAGGTTGCCTCGTTCAACGTCGAATACCGCCCTGCGTTTGCCGACCACAAGCTGGCGTTCAACGCGAACGTCTACAACGTGTTCAACAGCCAGGAAGTCACCTACCAGTACGAGTACAACACCTCCAGCTATGGCCGTCCG
Organism: Frateuria sp. GZRR33; assembly: GCF_051900425.1. Taxonomy (NCBI): domain Bacteria; kingdom Pseudomonadati; phylum Pseudomonadota; class Gammaproteobacteria; order Lysobacterales; family Rhodanobacteraceae; genus Frateuria; species Frateuria sp. GZRR33. Next base: position 187,282 of record NZ_JBHZGK010000005.1, on the reverse strand, counting down.
CGTGGCTTCACCACGCCGCGGTACATCCGCCTGGGCGTGAGCTACGACTTCTAAGCAAGTCGAACACGCTAGGAAATTCGGCCGGGGCGAAAGCCCCGGCTTTTTTTTGCGCCTGCCCCAAAGCAGGCGCCAGGCCTGAGCCTGGCCAGGCCCGCTTCATCGTGCAGCCCGCTTTTGGATTCGTGGCGAGAGGCCGCCAAGTGACGCGCGTCCCGGCCGGCCTGCCAAGGACCAAGGCCGACTCGTCCGACCTCAGCCGGCATGGCTGCCGAGCGTGCTCTTGGGCGTGATGAAATCGTAGACTGGCGCTCAAGGCCATCCCCAGCCTCAAAGCCGAAGTTCAAAGAACCGAGGAGAAGCCATGCGTATGTACCGCCGCATTGTTCTTGGCCAGCTGTTCTTGCTGCTCTTCGTGCCGACGGCCAGCGCCACCGACCGGTTCGGGCGGGGTCTCACCACGTTGTTCAAGGAGGCGCACGCGCAGAAATCGGACCTCGCCAGGTACGACTACCTGACGCGTGCGTTGCGCACCAGCCCGCCAGAGCAATACAGCTTCGTCTTGCAGTTGTACGCATTCACGGAGAACGAACTGGGGCTTTATAACGAAGCATTGCGCGATTATCCGCTGCGCAGTGCGCCCCTTGACGGCCTGAAACTACCCGGCCGGGCCGACTGGGAAGCCGTAGACGCGGCTGAGGCCATTGCACAGGCGGCGACCGGGCACCGCCTGGTGATGATCAACGAGGCGCATCACGACGCGCACACCAGGGAACTGACTTTGCTTCTGCTCCCTTTGCTGCGCGAAAAGGGATTTACCCATTTTGCGGCCGAAGCTTTAGGTAAGGATGAGGGTCTGGAGAAGCGCGGTTATCCCATCTCGACCAGCGGATCGGAATACATACACGAGCCGCTGTATGGCGAGATGGTGCGTGAGGCCATCCGGCTGGGCTACACCATCGTTCCCTATGATTCGACCAGCCGTGACATCCAGCGACGAGAAGAAGAGCAGGCCGGGAACATCTTCCGCGCTAGCTTCGGCAAGGACCCTTCGGCACGCGTTTTTGTGCACGCGGGTTACGCCCACATCGACAAGAAAGAGGGGCGCCTGGGTGACGTGCGGCCCATGGGTATGCTGCTTGGAAACATGCTTGGGGAAAAACCGCTATCCATCGATCAGACCCAGTTTAGGGAACAGTTTCCCAATACCGACCAGCAATACCTGCAGCTGATCGGGACCTTCGGCCCCCGGAAGCCGGTGGTTCTGTTGAACAAGAAGAAGCATGGAGAAGCATGGGCCGCCGCTCCTTCCCAGTACGACATCAGCGTGATTCTTCCCTCCGAAAGAAAATCTGCGCTCGGGAGCGGGTCGCTCACAACCCAAGTGATCATCCAGGACCCCAATCGACCCTTTCCGATGACAGCTCACGTGGTAAATACACAGCGGCCTGGTTGGATGGATCTCGGAGGGCGTCGGCGACCCTATCCGGTCAGGAGCCAGCTATGCAAAGTGGTCATCCCTTGCGTGGTCGAGGCCCGCTACGCGAACGAGACCGGGGATGCGGTTCCTGCCGACAGATATGCGTTTGTCCACCCGAACTCCATCACGGACCTGTACCTGTTCCCGGGCAACTACACGATCTCCGCCCGGGGGCCGGAGGGGCAAGTGCTTTCGTCCGGGAGGATCACCGTGAATCCGTGACAAGCGCCTAGCAGGCACATTTTCACCGAACAATCACACAGTTGGCGTGCAGTCTTCAGGTTCATCAAATGATAAAAAAAAGTTGACACGTCGTTGGGCGCGGCGCTAGGTTCGGGACGGCTGGAAGGCAAAGAGCGGTTGAGACTCAACGCTGTGCTTACTGCGTCTCAGGGGGAGGCGGAGTCCGGTCTTCTTGTGTTTGGTTATTTTTTTCTGCCCGCAACGGGTGATCTGGGGAGATCCAAATGAACAAGCGACATATTCCGCGCGGGCCCTTGCCCCGTCGCACGGCCCTCACCATGGCGATGGCCATGGGCCTGGGCTTCACCGGCCTCGCGCTCGGCCAGGCCACCACCGGCAGCATCTTCGGTACGGCGCCGGTCGGCGTGGGCGAGACCGTCATGGTCCAGGGCGCCAACGGCACCACCCGCGAAGTGGCGGTGGATGCGAGCGGCCGCTACTCGGTCACCGTGCCGGTGGGCCGTTACACGGTCACCCTCCGCAAGGATGGCCAGGTGCTTGCCACGCAGGAAAACGTAGGCGTTTCGCCGGGCGGTGGTACGCAGGTACCGTTCGCCGCCGCGACCGCGGAAAATGCGCAGAACCTCGGCACGGTGCAGGTGGTCGCCAGCGCCCTGCCCGCGATCGACGTCACCAGCGTCAACTCCAGCACCATCATCACTGCCGCTGACCTGCAGAAGCTGCCGGTGACCCGTAGCGCGGAAGCCATCGCGCTGCTCGCTCCCGGTACCGTCAAGGGCAGCAGCTACTTCGCCAACGCCGTGGCGTTCGGCGGCTCCAGCGTCTCGGAGAACGCCTACTACGTCAACGGCTACAACACCGGCGAGCCGTACCGCAACATCGGTGGCTTCCAGCTGCCCTACGGCGCAATCGACCAGCAGGAAACCCTGACCGGCGGCTACGACGCCAAGTACGGTCGTTCCGACGGCGGCGTGATCAACCAGATCGGCAAGCGCGGCACCAACGAATGGCATTTCGGTGGCCAGGTCGTGTGGGAGCCGAAGTACCTGCAGGCCAGCCCGCGCAACCGCTACTACGCCAGCGGTGCGCTGCCGCCGCCGACCGGTGCCCTCGAGTACCAGTGGGCGAACCCGGACCTGGTCGGTGCTTTGCACCAGTACCGCAATGACAACAAGCAGTGGGAGACGGTCTACTCGGCCTACATCGGCGGTCCGCTGATCAAGGACAAGCTGTTCATGTTCCTGGCCGGTGAAACCACCAAGACCGGCTACACCACGGTCGGCACCGACACCGCCCAGCGCGTCTCCTACAACCGCGACAAGAACACCAAGTTCTACGGCAAGCTGGACTGGAACATCACCGACAACAACGTTCTTGAGCTGACCGCGCTGAAGAACAACCAGACCACCGGCACCGGGTCGACCTATTACTTCGACTACGCGACGCTCTCCCCGGGTGCCTTCGCTGCGCCGAACGACGTCACGAAGGACAACGCCGACTTCTACATCGGCCACTTCACCAGCTACATCACCGACAACGCCACGCTGAGCATCGTCTACGGCAAGGCCGACTTCAAGAATCCGAACATCTACGGCAACCACAGCGAACTGCCGTACATCTCCAACCCGCAGTACCAGGATCCGACCAAGGTCCCGGCGGGTACGCCGCCGACCGGCATCAGCAACACGCAGACCAACAGCAGCTGGCTGTCCAGCAATGCCACCAATGGCACCCACGGCCTGCGCGTGGACTTCGACTACCGCCTGGGCGACCACGACCTGGCCGTCGGTATCGACAACATGCACTACGAGGCCAAGAACCAGGGCCAGTCGCAGGTCAACCCGTTCAATCCGGCCATCGATTACTTCTGGTCCTACCGCTCCAACGGCACGGTGCGCCAGTACCGGATCGGTTGGCAGACCAGCATGTCCATGGACCAGAAGGCGTGGTACCTGCAGGATACCTGGCAGGTCTCGTCCAACGTCCTGCTGAAGGTCGGTCTGCGCAACGACCGCTTCACCAACTACAACGATCGCGGCGACGCCTTCGTCGACATGAAGAACCAGTGGGAGCCGCGCATCGGCGTCAGCTGGGACGTCAACGGCGACTCCTCGTTCAAGATCTACGGCAACGTCGGTCGCTACTACCTCGCGCTGCCGGACAACGCGGCCGAGCGTGCGGCGAACGTCTCGACCTACACCTGGCAGACCTACAACTACGACAGCGTGGACGCCAACGGCATCCCGCAGGGCCTGACGCCCGTGGGCGGCCTGGTGTCTCCGGACGGCGAGTTCGGCCTGCCGAAGGATCCCCAGCAGGTCACCGCGCGCAACCTCAAGCCGGAGTACCTGGACGAGTTCATCGTGGGCTTCGACAAGCAGCTCAACGACAGCTGGAACTACGGTGCCAAGGCGATGTGGCGTGACCTCAAGGCCGCCATCGACGACGAGTGCAGCCCGTACCGCATCGCCGGCAAGATGGGTATCGCCCCGGGTGGCGAGTACAGCTACGACAACTACCTCGCCATCGTGAACAGCGGCTACTACAACTCGTTGCTGGGTCCGGCGTACTGCCGCCTGATCAACCCGGGTGAAACCAACACCATGCTGATCCGCGCCGACGAGGGCAGCGGCCTGCCCGACCAGCTGGTGTCGATGACCCAGCAGGATTGGGGCTACACCCAGGGCGTGAAGCGCAAGACCGGCTCGCTGAACCTGTACATGGAGCATCCGTTCGACGGCAAGTGGCAGGCCCGCGTGGATTACACCTACTCGCGCGGCTTCGGCAACACCGAAGGCCAGGTGCGTTCGGACTTCGGCCAGGGCGACGTGTCCAAGACCGAGGACTGGGATGCCTGGCAGCTGATGGACGGCCAGAACGGCGAGCTGTTCAACGTCCGCAAGCACCAGCTGCGCATCCGCGGCGCGTATTCGTTCTCGCCCGAGTGGCTGGTATCCGGCACGGCGCTGGTGCAGTCGGGCGTGGCCGAGTCCTGCCTGGGCTACTACGGCCCGACGGCCGACCAGGATCCGACCTTCTACGGCCCGGACTACCACTGGTGCGGTGGCAAGAAGTCGCCGCCGGGTGAAACGCACACCCCGTGGACCAAGCAGATCAACGTCGGCGTGCAGTACATGCCCGCCTTCGCCGATCACAAGCTCGCGTTCAAGCTGGACGTCTTCAACCTGCTCAACGAGCAGCGCGCGACGCAGACCTACCCGACCCGCGACGTGGATCCGGGCTTCATCGACAACCAGTTCCACACGCCGGTGACGTTCGAAGCGCCGCGCTACGTGCGACTGTCGGTGAGCTACGACTACTGATAGGTCGATCGGCTGATTCAAGCCTTGAAAACCACCGGTCGCAAGGCCGGTGGTTTTTTTCTGCCCTACCAACCAGAGGCTTGCGGTGACCGGTCACCGTGAAAGCCCATGCGCGGCGAGGAAGCCTTGGTGAGACCGCTGACGGCCCGATCACCCGATGAGCCCGCCCGCCAGGTTGCGGACGATGACACGCGTACAGGCCCCGCCGTTCCCGCGGCCAGCCGCTGTTGTCGCTAACAGCACCAAGCGGCGCCCGATGCTCACGATGGACGAGTCTGGAACAACACGAGGCAAAGGCTCCGGCCACCGACGGCCATGCCCGTGCTGGCCGCGTCGCGCCAACGCCGTTTGAATCTTGCGCCAGCCGCGCCATCCGCCCTGGACCGGCATATCCGCTAACCGCGTAGACGTGCCCTGGCCCTTTCGGGGGCGATAGCCGGACGCATACTCGACCGCCTGGCAGGTGCGCCACGCTGTATCACGTCGAGCTTGGGGGGGAGGGCGACGCCGCCGCAGGCAGGCCCTGCAACCGATGGGGGGCGTCGGACCGGTCCGACGGACGCGCTCAGCTTCCGAGGGCAAGCGCCTCGCGCAGGGGCTCGAGCTGGCGTTCGTAATGGCGCCAGGCCCCCAGCCCTCGCGTGTGGATGGACTCGCGAACCTGCGGGGTGCTTCGCGTGGCGACCGGCGAGGCGTTGCTTTCCGGACGCAGGCAGGCTTCCTCCACATCCAGCCCGCAATGGGCAAGCACGCGCGGAATGGTGGTCTCCGAATGGCGCACGAGTTCGGCGTAATCGACATCCAGCATGGCGTCGGGGAGGGCCTGGTGCCAGTGGCGAACCAGCCGGGCGTGCTGGCCGTAGTAGTGCGCCATGGCACCGAGTTCGTACGTGTGCGGCGAGATGATGCCGAACATGGCCTTGAAGTTGGAGAAGCAGGTGTCCATCGGGTCACGCACCATGTGCAGGATCGGCGCATGCGGCAACGCCTTGCGGATGAACGACACCAACTGGATGTTCCCGGGCAGCTTGTCGACGTAGTACGGCCGGCCCTGCGCCCGCCACTGCGTCTGCTTGAGGTAGCGCTGGCCGACCTGGTGAAAGTCGATCTGGTCGGCACGTTGGGCAACGCGGAGCAGGCCCTTGGACTGGTCCGGTATCACGTCGGCCACCCAATGCAGTTGCCGCCAGAAGTCGCCGATCTCACCGGCCGATGTCACCTTCGAATGGCTGGACAGGATGCGGTCCAGCAGGGTCGTACCTGACCGCGGCATGCCTACGATGAAAATCGGGACCGGTCCTTCGAAGGCGGGAGCCTTCACGGGGGCCGTGTCCCGTTCGGCGGAGGCGCGGATCAGCGCGTCAGTGACCGCTTCCTGCAGCGAGGGATCGTACGGGTTCAGGCCGGACATCAACGCATTGCATCGCGCCAGTGCCTGCCATGCCTCGTCGTACCGACCCAGATCGTCCAGGGTCTTGAAGACCGCGTACTCGAACTCGGCTCGCGCAAAGGCCTGGCCCGAGTCGGTGGGCTGCTCCGGCAGGCGCTGAAGTTGCTCCTGCAGGCGGGCCAGATGGTTGGCATCCGGCGTCTGCTTGCGCATATCGACCAGCGCGGGTGCCGCATCGCCGAAATCAGGCCAGCGGACCAGGCACTGCTCCAGCACCTTGCACGCCTCGTCCATGCGCCCGTTGAATTGCAGCAACATGCCATGGAGCCGGGCCGCTTCGGGTGTGTCCACGCCGGCACGCACCGCCCTTTCCGTGAGCTCGAGCGCCTCGCGGAACTCGCCGATCATGAATCGCATCTTCGCTTGCGCCAGCACGACGTGGGCGGGCGGGTCCGGCGCCTGCGTCAGCAAATCCAGGCAGGCACGGGCTGCCACGATTTCCCCCCGCCCGACCAGGCGCTGGATCATGCCGACGATGAGGAGCGCGTCCTTCGGCAGGCGATGGAGCGCACGAAGCAGCGGCAAGGTCGAGGCCTGCAGGTGCCCCTGCTGGAACAGCAGGTCGGCCAGCTGGAGGCTGCATGCCAAGTCGTTCGGGGCGTGCCGGAGGATGGTTTCCAGAGCCGCCTGCGCGGCAGGCAGCTGGCCGCCTTCGAGGTAGATCCGGGCGCGCTCGCGCAGCGTGTGGAGTGATACGGAATGGCTGGCGGTAGTCATTGCGCGATGGTAACCGCTTGACCCGATGCGTGTACCGCGCACGCGGGATCAGTCAGTGTGCAGCTCGGCCACGAAATCGTAGATGTCGCCGCGGTACCACGAGCTGGTGAATTCCACGACCCGCCCGTCGTCGAGGAAGCTGCGCCGCTCGATGCTCAGCCCGGCACTGCCGGTGGGCACGTGGAGCAGGCGGGCGTGCTGGGCGCTCAGCGACACCGCACGCAGGCGCTGCAGGGCGCGGCGCGGGCGGGCGTTGCGTTGTTCCAGCGCTTCGTAGAGCGAATCGCGCACGGCCATCGGATCGGGCAGGACGCTGGCGGGCACCACGCTGCGCTCGATCGCCAGCGGCTCGTCGCCGGCGTAGCGCACGCGGTGCAGGCGCACCACGGCCGCGCCAGGCGAAAGGTTCATTGCCATCGCCTCTTCCGGCGTCACTTCGCCGATGCCGCGCTCGAAGAATTCCGAGCGGGGGTTCAGGCCGCGCGCGCGAAGATCCTCGGTGAAGCTGGTCAGGCGCGACATCGGCTTGACGATGCGCTCGGCGACGAAGGTGCCGGCGCCATGGCGCTGGGTCAGCAGGCCCTCTTCGACCAGGCCGGCGATGGCCTTGCGCACGGTCACGCGCGAGAGGCCCAGTGCCTGCGACAGGTCGCGCTCGCTGGGCAGCGCCTGGCCCGGTTCGATGTCGCGGTGTTCGACCACGGTGCGGATCGCCCGGCGTAGCCGCAGGTACGCCAGCGGCTGGCGCGTATCCGCGCTTTCGCAGAGGCGGCGGTATTCGGCGGCGAGCGCGGTCTCCATAGCGGAACCATACCAATCTCGAACCATTTACGGCAAGCCGCCATGAAAACGTATGCATGACCTGCACGCCTGGCTGCGTAATCTGGTATTTCACTGGTACCATCCTCGGCGCCCAGGCGGGATGGCCCATTCCGTCTGCCCAACACGCAATCGAGGTGAACCGTGACGGCTTCTCCCCCGCCCGTCGACCCGTTCGACCTGGTGATTTTCGGTGGCACCGGCGATCTGGCCCTGCGCAAGCTGCTGCCGGCGCTGTTCCACCGTTTCGTCGACGGCCAGGTGCCCGCGGCCAGCCGGATCATCGGCGTGGCGCGCGAAGGACTTGATGATGCCGGCTACCGCGGCCTGGTACGCGACGTGCTCGCCGATGGCGGCGGCGCGAGCGAGCAGATCGAGGCGTTCCTGCCACAGCTTTATTACCTGCCGCTGGATGCACGCAAGGACGAGGGCTGGGACACGTTCGCCGCGCTGGTGAACGAACAGCCCGGGCACATCCGCGTGTTCTACCTCTCCACCTCGCCGGAGCTGTTCGTCGACATCTGCAACCGGCTCGGCGCCAACGGCCTCAACGGGCCGAACTCGCGCGTGGTGCTGGAGAAGCCGATCGGCCGCGACCTGGCCAGCGCCATGTGCATCATCGAGGCGGTCGGTCGCGTGTTCTCCGAGGCGCAGACCTTCCGCATCGACCACTACCTCGGCAAGGAGACGGTGCAGAACCTGCTCGCGCTGCGCTTCGGCAACGCGCTGTTCGAGCCGCTGTGGAACGCCGGCCACATCGACCACGTGCAGATCACCGTGGCCGAGACGCTCGGCCTGGGCCGCCGCGCCGGCTACTACGACCGCGCCGGCGCGCTGCGCGACATGGTGCAGAACCACATGCTGCAGCTGCTGTGCATGGTGGCGATGGAACCGCCGGCCTCGCTCTCGCCCGACGCCGTGCGCGACGAGAAGCTCAAGGTGCTGCATGCTCTGAAGCCCATCGACATGCGCAACAGCGCCCAGCTCACCGTGCGCGGCCAGTACAAGGCCGGCGCCATCGACGGCGAGCGCGTGCCGGGCTACCTGGAAGAACTGGACGACGGCCAGTCCAACACCGAGACCTTCGTCGCGCTGAAGGCGGAGATCGCCAACTGGCGCTGGGCCGGCGTGCCGTTCTACCTGCGCACGGGCAAGCGCCTGTCCTCGCGGCTTTCCGAAATCGTGGTGGCATTCAAGTCGGTGCCGCACTCGATCTTCGATGCCTCGGCCGGCCCGCTGGCGCAGAACCGGCTGGTGCTGCGGCTGCAGCCGGACGAGGGCGTCAAGCTGTGGCTGACCATCAAGCATCCGGGCCCGGGCGGCTTGCGCCTGCGCCACGTGCCGCTGGACATGAGCTTTGTGGAGGCCTTCGGCGTGCAACAGCCGGATGCCTACGAGCGCCTGCTGCTGGACGTGGTGCGCGGCAATCCCACGCTGTTCATGCGCCGCGACGAAGTCGAGGCGGCCTGGCGCTGGATCGATCCGATCCTGGCCGCGTGGGGTGCCGCCGGCGAGCCGCCGCGGCCCTACGCCGCCGGCAGCTGGGGGCCGAGTGCGGCGGTGGCGCTGATCGAGCGCGACGGCCGCACCTGGAACGAGGACAGCGAGTAGCGCGGTGCTTCACCCGATGCCCGCAACCGGCTGCCGACACTGTCGGACCCTTTCCACGCCAGTGCGCCCATGACGACCTCGATCAACGTCACCACCCACAGCTTCGCCGACGGCCACGCGCTCGCCCTGGCCCTGGCCGAGCGCGTCGCCGACCGTCTGCGCGCAGGCCTGCTGGAGCGCGACTTCGCTCTGCTGGCGGTCTCCGGTGGACGCACGCCGCTGCGCTTCTTCGACCTGCTGTCGCAGGCCACGCTGGACTGGTCCCGCGTGCAGGTCACCCTGGTCGACGAGCGCTGGGTGGACGAGGGCGATCCGCGCTCCAACGCACGCCTGGTGCGTGGGCACCTGCTGCAGAACCAGGCGGCCGTTGCCTCGTTCGTGCCGCTGTACACCGGCGCGGCCACGCCGGAGGAAGGCCAGGCCGAAGCCGGCCGGCGCATCCACGCGTTGCCGCTGCCGTTCGACGCGGTGGTGCTCGGCATGGGTCCGGATGGCCATACGGCCTCGTTCTTCCCCGGAGGCGACCAGCTCGCCGCCGCGCTGGATCCGGACCAGCCCAGCGGCGTGTTGCCGATGCGCGCGCCCGGCGCCGGCGAACCGCGCATCACCCTGACCCTGCCCACCCTGCTCCAGACCCGCCACCTCTTCCTGCACATCGAAGGCGAGGACAAGCGCGACGTGCTGGCGCAGGCGCGGCTTGGCCTGGGCGAGGCCGCGCACTATCCGATCCGCGTCGTGCTGGCGCGCTCGCCGGTGCCGGCCGATGTGTACTGGTGTCCCTGACCCTTGACTGCCGGACCGAATCGGTCGGCATGGAGTACCTGCCATGAGTTCGCTGCATCCTGTCGTCGCCGAAGTCACCGCGCGCCTCATCGAGCGCAGCCGCGACAGTCGCGCGGCCTATCTCGCGCGCATCGACGCGGCTGCCGGGGGTGACGGCCCGCACCGCGCGCAGTTGTCCTGCGGCAACCTCGCGCATGGCTTCGCCGGCTGCACCGGCGACGACAAGGCCGCGCTGCGCGAGGGCCGCGGGCCGAACCTCGGCATCGTCACCGCCTACAACGACATGCTCTCGGCGCACCGCCCGTACGAGCGCTACCCGGCGCTGATCCGCGAGCTGGCCCACCAGTTCGGCGCCACCGCGCAGGTGGCCGGCGGCGTGCCGGCGATGTGCGACGGCGTGACCCAGGGCCGTGCCGGCATGGAACTGTCGCTGTTCTCGCGCGACGTGATCGCGATGGCCACCGCCGTGGCACTGTCGCACGACATGTTCGACGGCGCGCTGTACCTGGGCATCTGCGACAAGATCGTGCCGGGCCTGCTGATCGGCGCGCTCAGCTTCGGCCACCTGCCGGGCGCGTTCGTGCCTTCCGGGCCGATGCCCAGCGGCATCCCCAACGAGCAGAAGTCGAAAGTGCGCCAGGCCTTCGCCGAGGGCAAGGCCACGCGTGCCGAGCTGCTGGAAGCCGAAGCGGCGTCGTACCACAGCCCCGGTACCTGCACCTTCTACGGCACGGCCAACTCCAACCAGATGCTGATGGAGATCATGGGCCTGCAACTGCCGGGCTCGAGCTTCGTGGCGCCCGACACGCCGCTGCGCGACGCGCTCACCCGCGCCGCAGTGCAGGCGGTCGCCGTGCACGCGGCGCCTGCCACGCACCTGCCGCTGGGCCATATCGTCGACGAGCGGGCGATCGTCAACGGCGTGGTAGGCCTGCACGCCACCGGCGGCTCGACCAACCACCTGATGCACCTGGTGGCGATGGCGCGCGCGGCCGGCGTCATGCTGAGCTGGGACGACTTCGACGCGCTCTCCTCCGTGGTGCCGTTGCTGGCGCGCGTGTACCCCAACGGCTACGCCGACGTGAACCAGTTCCACGAGGCCGGCGGCATGGCGTTCCTGATCGACCAGCTGCTCGACGCCGGCCTGCTCAACCCCGACGTGCAGACGCTGGCCGGCAAGGGCCTGGCTGCCTACACCCTCGTGCCGGAACTCAACGGGACCGGCCAGCTGGCGTGGAAGCCGGTCGGCAAGCAGAGCGGCAACCGCGGCGTGCTGCGCAGCGCGGACGAGCCGTTCCGCCCCGATGGCGGCCTGCGCCTGCTCGACGGCAACCTGGGCCGGGCGGTGATCAAGGTCTCGGCCGTACCGGAAGATCGCCTGCTGATCGAGGCCCCGGCCGTGGTGTTCGACGACCAGGACGCGGTACGCGCCGCCTTCGAGCGTGGCGAACTCAACCGCGATTTCGTGGCGGTGGTGCGCTTCCAGGGCCCGCAGGCGATCGGCATGCCGGAGCTGCACAAGCTCACGCCCACGCTCGCCGTGCTGCAGGACCGCGGCCACCGCATCGCGCTGGTCACCGACGGGCGCATGTCCGGCGCCTCCGGCCGCGTGCCGGCGGCCATCCATGTCACGCCGGAAGCCGCCGCAGGCGGGCCGCTGGCGCGCGTGCGCGAGGGCGACATGATCCGGCTGGACTGTGCGAATGGACGCCTGGGCGTCCTGGTCGATGCCGCCGAGTTTGCCACCCGTGCGCCTGACGCGGGCAGCCAGGCAACGCACCAGGCCGGCACCGGCCGCGAACTCTTCGCCCTGTTCCGCAACCACGCCATGAACGCCGACCTCGGCGCCGGAGTGCTCTGATGAACCACGCCGACAGGCAGCAGGAAATCGAACGGGCGATGCGCCTGGCGCCGGTGATCCCGGTGGTGGTGATCGAGGATGCGCGCGCCGCCGTACCGATGGCGCGCGCGCTGGTCGCCGGCGGCGTGCCGGCGATCGAGGTGACCTTGCGCACGGCGGCCGCGCTGGAGGCCGTCCGTGCGATCGCCGCGGAAGTCGAGGGCGCGATGGTCGGCGTGGGCACGGTGCTGGGCGAGGCCGACCTGCGCGCGGCATACGAGGCGGGTGCACGTTTCGCCGTCTCGCCCGGCGCGACCTCGCGATTGCTGGATGCCGCCGCGGACATCCCGCTGCCGCTGCTCCCCGGCGCGGCCACCGCCAGCGAGGCGATGGCGCTGCTGGAACGCGGCTACCGGCACCTGAAGTTCTTCCCCGCCGTGCCCGCTGGCGGCGCGAAGCTGCTGGCGGCATGGGCTGGGCCGCTGCCGCAGTTGCGCTTCTGTCCGACCGGCGGCATCAGCGCCGCCACCGCCGCCGAGTTCCTCGCCCTGCCCAACGTGCTGTGCGTGGGCGGATCCTGGCTCACGCCCGCCGACAAGCTCGCTGCCGGCGACTGGGCCGGTATCGAAGCGCTCGCCAGCGCCGCGGCAGGCCTCAGGACCTGAAGCGATCGAAGCCTGCGACCGCTTCGTAGGGTGGGCTTCAGCCCACCGCCGTTCGACCCGGCCGGATCGGTGGTGGGCTCAAGCCCACCCTACGCGGCCCGGTTCGAGCGACCACGCACCATCGGGCGCTCAACGTTCGTGCGGCGCCATGGCCGCCAGGCGGCCGACCAGTTCCCGGTGGGCCAGCGCGTCCACCGGCTTGTGCGTGACCTTGCCCGTGGCGGGATAGCGCCCGAGGAAGTTGCCGTTCTTCCAGTCGTGCGCCGGCCGCACCGGCCGCGGCACGAAACCGCCGCCGCAGTTCGGGCACACGCCCTGCAGTACGCCTTCGACGCAGCCATGGCAGAAGGTGCATTCGAACGAGCAGATGCGCGCCTCGGTCGACGCCGGCGGCAGCGCCTTGTTGCAGTGTTCGCAGGTCGGTCGAAGTTCGAGCATGGAAGCCTCCCGTTCTCAAGGCGCACATCATGCGCCAGGCGGGCGGCACTCTGCCCCGCCGGAACGTGCCTCCCTTATCCTTCGGTTTTTCCCGGATCCTCCGCCATGCCCTTCCTCCTGGCCGCCGCGCTGTGCAGCGTGCTGGTTTCGGTGCTGCTCAAGCTCGCCCGCCGGCTGGACATCGACGTCGGCCAGGCGATCGCCTGGAACTATGTGGTCGCCGCCACGGCCAGTGCGCTGGTGTTCGCGCCGGCAACGTCGGCGCTGCATGTCGCAACCGCGGCGTGGCCCGCGTTGGTCGGTCTGGGCCTGCTGCTGCCGACCATCTTCCTGGCGCTGGCCGGCTCGGTGCGCCACGCCGGCATCGTGCGCTCCGACGTGGCGCAGCGGCTGTCGCTGCTCATTTCGCTGCTCGCGGCGTTCGTGCTGTTCGGCGAACCGCTGAGCGCGGCCAAGGGCTGGGGGATGGCCGCCGGCCTGGCGGCACTGGCAGGCCTGATGTGGCGACCGGCCGGAGGCGATGCGACGTCCGGTGCGAGCGGGTGGATCTACCCGCTGCTGGTGTTCCTGGGCTTCGGCGTGATCGACGTGCTGTTCAAGCGCGTGGCGTCCGCCGGCGTGCCCCTCGGTGCCGCGCTGCTGGCGATGTTCGTGCTGGCGCTGCTGGTCTCGATCGTCCTGCAGGGCTGGCGGCTGGCGCACAGGACGGCACGGCTTGACGCCCGCAGCCTGGCCGCGGGCCTGCTGCTCGGCCTGCTCAACTTCGGCAACATCCTGTGCTACCTGCGGGCGCACCAGGCCTTGCCCGGGCGACCGGCGCTGGTGTTCGCCGGCATGAACCTGGGCGTGGTGGCCCTGGGTGCGCTGGCGGGCATGCTGCTATTCCGCGAGCGGCTGTCGCGCACCAACCTCGCGGGACTGGGCCTGGCCGTACTGGCGATCGCGCTGCTGGCGCGGGGCTAGGGTGACTTCTGGGGTATGAACGGGGTGCCGGGCGCGCCTATGCTGGCCGCTTCCGTGTGCTCCGTGAGGTCGTTCCATGCGCAAGCTTCCCCTTGTCGCGGCGCTGGCCGCGCTGCTGATCGCCCCCGGCGCCTTCGCCGCCGACAAGGACAAGCCGTCCGACGAGGGCAAACCCGACGCGGCGCTGACCAAGCCACGCAGCGCCGAGACCGCCGGCTCGGTCACCGTCGAGGGCAAGCGCATCGACTACAAGGCGGTCGCCGGTACGCTGGTGCTGCACGAGCACGGCGACCAGAGCGACGACCCGACCGTCAGCATGTTCTACGCCGCCTACTTCAGGCAGGGCGTGGATCCGACGCGGCGGCCGATCACCTTCATCTACAACGGCGGTCCCGGCTCGGCGACGGTATGGCTGCACATGGGCGCATTCGGCCCCAGGCGCGTGGTCACCAGCGACGACAGCCACACCCCGGCGGCGCCCTACGGCCTGGTCAACAACGACTACAGCCTGCTCGATGCTTCCGACCTGGTGTTCATCGACGCCCCTGGCGCCGGCTTCTCGCGCCTGGTCGCCGACGAGAAGGACAAGGCCAAGCGCGACGAGCAGATTGACAAGCGCAAGAAGGCCGTCTACGGCGTCGATGGCGACGGCCAGGCCTTCGCCCAGTTCATCACCCAGTTCCTCTCGAAGTACGGCCGCTGGAACTCGCCCAAGTACCTGTTCGGCGAGAGCTACGGCACCACCCGCTCGGCAGTGCTGGCGAACATTCTGGAGAATGACGACAGCGTCGACCTGAACGGCGTGGTCCTGCTTTCGCAGATCCTCTCCTTCGACACCAGCATCGACGGTCCGGAGTTCAACCCGGGCGTCGACCTGCCCTACGTGCTGGCGCTGCCGACCTTCGCCGCCACCGCGTACTACCACCACAAGCTGCCGCAGCCGCCGGCACAGCTGGAACCGTTCCTGCGCGAGGTCGAGCAGTACGCGCTGGGCGACTACGCCAGCGCGCTGATGCAGGGGGCGAACCTGGACCCGGCACGCAAGCGTGCCGTGGCCGAGAAGCTGCACCAGTACACCGGCCTGCCGGTCGATTACCTGGTCAAGGCGGACCTGCGCGTCACCGGCGGCATGTTCGAGCACGAGCTGCAGTTCGATGGCGGGCTCACCACCGGCCGCCTGGACAGCCGCTTTGCCGGCCCCGCGCTCGACCCCCTGGCGAAGGATTCCGAGTACGACCCACAGTCCTCGGCGATCAGCTCGGCCTACGTTTCGGCGTTCAACGACTATGTGCGCCGGCAGCTGAAGTTCGGCGATGGCCTGCAGTACCGGCTGTTCGCCGATATCGACCACTGGGACTTCGCGCACAAGGCGCCGGGCGTGCACGGCGAAGCGCTGCAGCAGTCGACCAACGTGATGCCGGACCTGGCGGTCGCGATGAAGACCAACCCCGATCTGAAGGTGTTCCTCAACGGCGGTTACTACGACCTGGCCACGCCCTATTTCGCGGCCGAGTACGAGATGAGCCACCTGCCGATCCCGGACTCGCTGCGCAAGAACATTTCCTACGCGTGGTATCCGTCCGGGCACATGGTCTACGCGCACGAGGACTCGTTGAAGCAACTGCATGACAACGTGGCGCGCTTCATCGAGCAGACCGACAACGTCAGGTAGCGGGCGTCCGCTCTTCCTGCAGGAGCCCGCTTGCGCGGCGATGCTCTTTTCGTCCGGGCCGGATGGAAGGCATCGCCCCCGAGTGGACTGATGCAAGGACGCCCGCGGGTCGCGCTATGCTCGGCGCATCCACGCCGACGAAGCTCCCATGCGCGCCCTGATCGACCGCTACATCGACGCCTACAACCGCCTGGACGTGGACGGCATGCTGGCCACGCTGCATCCGCAGGTGACCTTCGAGAACATCACCGCGGGCGTCACCACGGTGCGCACGCAAGGCATCGAGGAGTTTCGCCGGCTGGCGCAGAGCACCTTGCCGCTGTTCGCGCGACGCCGCCAGACGGTGACCAGCTACGCCGAGAGCCACGGCGTGGCGCAGGCGGGCATCGCCTTCGAGGGCGTGTTCGCGCTGGACCTGCCCAACGGCGCGCGCGCCGGGCAGGTGATCGCGCTCAACGGGCGCAGCGAATTCCGAGTGCATGACGGGCTGCTGATCCACGTCGCCGATATCAGCGACTGAGGCGGGTGGCCGGTGGGCTGAAGCCCACCTACGATCGGCCGCGCACCCGTAGGGTGGGCTTCAGCCCACCATGTCCTCACACCGCCAGGCCGATCCCCTGCGCCTCGCTGCCCGGACGGCGCAGCAACGCGTTGCGCCAGCGCTGCTGGGTGGCGCCGTCGGCTTCCAGCAGGAACTGCGGCTTGTTGGCCACCAGCGCGGCTACCGGCACGCCGTCCTCGTACAGCACGCGGGTGCCGGCCAGTGCGGGCAGCTTGTCGCCGGCGAGCACCGTGCCGACCAGGTTGAGCGGATCGCTGCCGCTGACGCACACCAGTTGCTGCGTGGCCTCGCGCTGGCGCACGCCCCGCAGGGCGCCGATCGCCTCGGGCAGCGCGAACTGCTCGCCGACCAGGCCTTCGACGAAGCGCCCGCCGCGGATCTCGCCGCGCGCTTCCAGCCGGTGGTAGACGCGCAGCAGTTCGCGCCAGGAAGGGAGCCACGGCGCTTCGCGTTCGAGCAGTTTCCAGAACACGACGCCATAGCGGCGAAGCAGAACACGCGCGACGTGTTCTGCTTCATCTGAATCAAAGCGGCGCGGAGCGGCACGTTCGCCTCCTCTCCCCTCCGGGGAGAGGATTGAGGTGAGGGTCCACTCTTGCGTCGAGTCCCCACCAGGGCTCCCCGCGAGCCCCGGCCCCTCATCCGACCCCTTCGGGGCCACCTTCTCCCCGGCGGGGAGAAGGACAGAGCGGCTCAGTGACCAGCGTCCCGCGTCCTCGATCTCGCTCAACGCGTGCCGCCGCGCGCGGCGGTGCGGGCGTGAATCGCGCTTGGCGGCGGGCAGCAGGAGCGCACGCAGGCCGGCGAAGCTGTCGGCCGTGACACGGCCGGCGGCGACCAGTTCGCCCAGCGCGTTCTCCAGCTCGGTACGCAGCAGGCGGGTGGCATCGAGCAATTCATCGAAGAACAGCGCGCCGTGGCTGGCCAAGGCATCGGCTACCGCCTGGGCGCGCGAGGAAAGCAAGGGTTCCTGCGGCTGCTCCGCCGCCGACATGGCCGTCCAGATGGCCATTTGCCGGCGCGGAAGCAGGACGATCGGCGTGGCCCGCACGGGGCCGGCGCTGCCGCCGCCGGCGCGCAGGCGGTTCCAGCCGAAGCGGCCCGCGCGGCACAGCTCGTCCAGCCAGCGGCTGGTGTAGTCGCCCACGCGCGCGGGCAGCAACTCGGTTTCCCAGGCACCGGCGGCCGCCTCGAAGCCCTCCAGCTGGTGCAGCGTGGCGATCAGGCCGTCGGGGCCTTCCAGTCGGGTGTCCGGCGTCAGGTGCTGCCAGTCGGCCAGGAAGCGGATCAGGTCGCGGCGGCTGACCGGTTCGATCTCGCGGCGCAGGCGACCGATGGTGTAGCGATGGATGCGCGCGAGCAGGTGGCGTTCGCACCACTCGGTGGCGGGCGCGTCGGGGGTAAAGCGGCCCTGCATGACGTAGCCTTCCGACTGCAGGCGCAGCAGGGCGGGCTCGACGTCGGCTGCGTCGATCGCCAGCGAAGCGGCCAGCACGGCGGGGGTGGTCGGGCCGAGCCCGCCAAGGCGGCGCCGGATCAGCTCGAGCAGGGCATCGTCGCGGGTCCACGTTTGGGCGGCGTAGTCCGGTGGTGCGCTGATCGGCGGGTGCAGCGTCGCATCCGCATGGATGGCCTGCCACAGCGGCAACACCTCCGCCGCGACCCACACACCTCCGTTCCTTCTCCCCCGTATTTGATGAGCGCCGGGGGAGAAGGTGGCCCCGAAGGGGTCGGATGAGGGGTCGGGGCTTGCGGGAGGGCCTGGAGTGAGTTCAACGCAAGATTGGCCCTTCACCTCAATCCTCTCCCCAGAGGGGAGAGGAAGCGAACGTGGCGCTTCGCGCCGCTGAAATTCGATTGAAGCGCCCTCGCCCCAACCCTCTCCCCGGAGGGGGGAGGGAGCCTTGTTCGAGGCAAGCGTGAGGTGCGTGGCGCGGTGGTGCCTGGCGAGCGCCTCCAGGCGTTCCTGCCAACCGACGTTGGCCGCCACTTCGCGGTCGGTGACGAACCCCAGCAAGGTCAGCGCCTCGTGCATCTCGTCGCCGCTGCGTACCTGTGGCCAGGCCTCCTCGCGCACCGCGGCGATCGCCTCCGGATCGAGCCGGCCCAGGTCGTCGGCGTCCTCGGCGTTCCAGCGCCGGTTCTGCACGGCCTGGGTGCGGCGCTCCTCCAGCGGCGCGTCGTCGAGGTAGGCGTAGGGCGCGGCGGAGAGCACCTCGGAGGCAAGCGGGCTGGGGCCGGTGAGGTCGCGCGCGACCACGGAGATCGTGCCGGTCTCGAAGCCGCGCAGGATGCGCAGCAGGCCGTCGACGTCCATCGCCTCGCGCAGGCAGTCGTGCAGGGTCTGGTTGACCAGCGGGTGGTCGGGGATCTGCCGCTCGCCGACGATGTTCTCCAGGCAGGCGACCTGGTCGGGGAACACGGTGGCCAGCAGGTCCTCGCTCTTCATGCGCTGCAGCTGCGGCGGGGTCTTCTTGCCGCCGGTATAGCGCGGCAGCGCCAGCGCGGTGACCGCGTTCCAGCGCCAGCGCGCGGGGAACAGCGGTGCGTCCAGCAGCGCCTGCACCAGCACATGCTCGGCGGAGTTGGAATGCAGGTAACGGGCGACTTCCTCCAGCGGAAAGCTGTGGCTGGTCGAGAGCGACAGCACGATCGCGTCCTCGGTCGCCGCCGCCTGCAACTCGAAGTTGAACTGGCGGCAGAAGCGCTTGCGCAGCGCCAGGCCCCAGGCGCGGTTGATGCGGCTGCCGAAGGGCGTGTGGATGACCAGCTGGGTGCCGCCCGATTCGTCGAAAAAGCGCTCGAACACGATCGTGTGCTGGGTCGGCAGCACGCCGAGCGCGACCTTGGCGCGGTGCAGGTAATCGGCCAGTTGCTGCGCCGCCGCCTCGCCCATCGACAGCGCCTCGCGCAGCCAGCCCACCGCCGCGGCCACGCCGCCGGCATCGAGCTGACCGCTGATCTCCTCGCGCAGGCGCGCCACGCCAACCGACAGCTCATCGCTGCGCCCGGGCGCCTCGCCCAGCCAGAACGGCAGGCTCGGCGGCGCGCCGTGGGCGTCCTCGACGCGCACGCGATCGCGCTCCACGCGCAGAATCCGGTAGCTCGTATTGCCCAGCTGGAACACGTCGCCGGCCAGGCTTTCGATCGCGAAATCCTCGTTGAGCGAGCCGATCACGGTGTTCTGCGGCTCCAGCACGACGCGGTAGTCGGCGGTGTCGGGGATGGTGCCGCCGGAGGTCACGGCGGTCAGCCGCGCGCTGCGGCGCGCGCGCAACTGCCGGTGCACGGCGTCGCGATGGATGTACGCCGCGCGGGCGCCACGGCGGGTACTGAAACCTTCGGCCAGCATGCGCACGATGGCGTCGAACTGCTCGCGCGGCAGCTCGCGGTAGGGATGCGCGCCACGCACCAGCGCGTAGAGCGCGTCCTCGTCCCACTCCCGGGATGCGACTTCGGCGACGATCTGCTGCGCGAGCACGTCCAGCGGCTGCACCGGCTGCACCAGCGCGTCGAGCTCGCCGCGGCGCACGCAATCGAGCAGCGCGGCGCACTCGAGCAGGTCGTCGCGGCTGGTCGGGAACAGGCGCGCCTTGGGCGTGCCGTTGACCGCGTGGCCGGAGCGGCCGGCGCGCTGCAGGAAGGCGGCGATCGAACGCGGCGAGGCGAGCTGGCAGACCAGGTCGACATCGCCGATGTCGATGCCCAGTTCCAGCGAGGCGGTCGCCACCAGCAGCTTCAGCTCGCCGCGCTTGAGCCGCTGCTCGGCGTCGAGCCGCAGTTCCTTGGCCAGGCTGCCGTGGTGTGCGGCGACCGCCTGCTTGCCCAGCCGCTCGGCCAGGTGGCGCGCGGCGCGTTCGGCCATGCGGCGGGTGTTGACGAAGACCAGCGTGGTGCGGTGATCGCGGGCGAGCTGGGCGAGGCGGTCGTAGACCGTTTCCCAGCTGTCGTTGGACATCACCGCCTCGAGGGGCACCGGCGGCACTTCGATGGCGAGGTCGCGCGGGCGGGTGTGGCCCACATCGACAATCGCGCAGTCAGCCTTTCCCTTCTCCCCTGCGGGGAGAAGGTGGCCCGAAGGGTCGGATGAGGGGCCGGGGCGCGCGGGAAGCTCACCCGGGGAAGTTCCAGGCAAGCGCGGCCCCTCACCCCAACCCTCTCCCCGGAGGGGAGAGGGAGCTGACCTCGCTCCGACCAGAAAGCGCGCGACCTCTTCAATCGGCTTCTGCGTGGCCGACAAACCGATCCGCTGCAACGGCCGCTGGCACAGCGACTCCAGCCGCTCCAGCGACAGCGCAAGGTGCGTGCCGCGCTTGGAATTGGCCAGCGCGTGGATCTCGTCCACGATCACCGCGCGCGTGCTTTTGAGCATCTCGCGCCCGGAGGCCGAGCCCAGCAGCACGTACAGCGACTCGGGCGTGGTCACCAGGATGTGCGGGCTGACCTTGCGCATCAGCGCGCGTTCGGCCTGCGGCGTGTCGCCGGTGCGCACGGCGGTGCGGATCGCCACGTCCGGCAGGCCCTCGGCCTCGAGCTCGGCGCGGATGCCTTCCAGCGGCGCTTCGAGGTTGATGTGAATGTCGTTGGACAGCGCCTTCAGCGGCGAGACGTAGACCACCCGCGTTTCGTCCGGCACGGCCCCGCCGTTGGCCAGGCCCTCGCGCACCAGCGCGTCGATGGCGGCGAGGAAGGCGGTCAGCGTCTTGCCCGAGCCGGTCGGCGCGGCGACCAGGGTATGGCGGCCGGCGTGGATGTTCGGCCACGCGCCCGCCTGCGCCGCAGTAGGCGCCGGGAAGCTGCGCTGGAACCAGCGCGCGACGGCGGGGTGGAAATGTTCGAGCGGCATGGCGGCGACGACGGCGGGGGCGTGTCCCGATGATATGGGGCGCCTGTCTCACACTTCGAGCCTGTTCAGGATGGCGCCGTCGGGCTAGCTTAAGGAACCGGTGGAGAGCGAGGCAGGCGCGTGGATGCACGGCAGGCAGACAGGGAGACGCTCGGCCGGTTGGCGCTGGCCGACGGCCGGCAGCTATGCGTGCACGACTGGCCGCGGGAGGGCGCCCGCGCCGGGCTGCTGATCGTGCACGGGCTGGGCGAACACGCCGGCCGCTACGGACTGTTGGCCGCCTGGTTCAATGCACGCGGCTACGCGGTGCGCAGCTACGACCAGCGCGGGCATGGGCGCACGCCCGGCCGGCGCGGGGCACTGTCCAGGCCGCTGGAGCTGATCGACGACCTGGCCGAGGTGTACGACGGCTTCGCCGCCACGCTGCCTGCGCCGCCGGTACTGCTGGGCCACAGCATGGGCGGCCTGGTCGCCTTGCGCGCGGTACTCGACAGGCGGGTGGCGCCGCCCGCGCTGGTGCTCTCCTCGCCGGCGCTGCGGGCCTGGACGCCGGCCTGGGAGCAGGCGCTGGCCACGCGGCTCGCACGCGCGCTGCCGAACCTGCCCCTGCGCAGCGGCCTGCCGTTCGAGGCGTTGTCGCACGAGGCGGCCGTGGTCGATGCCTACCGGCACGACCCGCTGCGATCGGGCTGGATCACGCCGCGGCTGGCGCGCTTCATCTTCGAGAGCGGCCGGCACTGCATCGCGCTGGCCGCCACGCTGCCGGTGCCGACGCTGCTGCTGGTGGCCGGCGCCGACCGCCTGGTCGATGCGCGCGGGAGCCATGCGTTCGCCGCGGCGGCCCAGGTCAGCGGCCACCTCACGACGCACGTGTACGAGGATCTCTTCCACGAACTCTTCAACGAGGCCGAACCCGGCCGCAGCCGGGTGCTGGCCCGGCTGGAGTCGTGGCTGGCGCAAACCCCGTAGGACGGGCTTGGAGCCCTCCCGAGGATCAGCCCGGTCGATCCCTGGGCCCGTTGCCCGGCTCGCAGGGCGCATGCCCGCACCCGCAGGGACCTTCGGCCGGCTCGTCGACTGTCTGGCGGCAGTGCTCGGAGCAGTAGGTGTCGCCCACGGGCACACTGCAGCGGCAGGCCGGGTGGGCGCAGCGCTGGTGGGCGGTGGCGTTCATGGCGTCAGTGCGTGCTGCTGCCGGAGGCGGGCATGCCCATCGAACCGTTGTCGTCCATCGGGGTGGCGCTGTGGTGGTCCATCGCGTCGTGGTGCATGCCGCTTCCGCCCGGGAGCTGCTCGGCCATCTGCAGGTGTGTCTTCAGCGCCGGCAGCGTGGTGCTGGCGAACTGCTTCAGATCCGGATCGCTGCCGCTGGCGCTTTCCATGCCGAACAGCTTGATCGCCTTGCGGTGGTCCTTGACCATCGCCTGCGCATAGGCCTTGTCGAACGCCGAGCCGCTGAGCGACTTCAGGTGGTCGGCCTCCTGCTTCTGCATCGGCATCGGCTCGGTGGGCAGGGAGACCTGCTTGCGCTGGGCGATGCTCATCAGCTGGTCGCCGGCTTTGGTGTGGTCATCGATGATGCGCTGGGCCAGCTGCTTGACCTGCGCGTTGCTGGACTTGTCCAGCGCGATGCGCCCGGCCTGGATCTCGGCCATGTTGGCCGCGGCCGCCTCGCGCATGAACATCGCGTCGTGGCTGCCGTCGCTCTGCATGCTGTGGGTCATGGCGTCGCTGCTGTCCTGGCCCGTGCTGCTCTGCGCGAACGCGCTGCAGGACAGGCCGGCCAGCAGCACGGTGCCGAGCACCAGGCTGATGGGTCGTATGGTCATGTGCTTTTCCTCGTGGATGGTCTGCGGCCCCTGGTTTTGGGTGGCGCGCGATCAGTCGCCTTCCTCGTTCTTCTGGCCCGACCGGGCGGACTTGGTGTCGCCGCGGCGGCCGTGGCTGGCTTCGCCGCCCTTGCGGCCGATCGCCGCCATGTGTTCGCGGTTGGCGCTCACCGCCTCGCCGCCCTTCTGGCCGGCCCGGCGCGCTTCCTCGGACGTGAACTGGTGGGCATGGCCGCTGGCGTGCGCTGCACGACCGCCTTCGCTGGCGATCTCGCGCTGGCGCTCCTCGTCCATGCTGGCGAAGCCGCGCTTGCTGGTGCTGCTGCCTGGATTCTTGCTGGACATGTGGGTGCTCTCTCATGCGTTCGGGGACGTCGAGCAGTGGGGGGCCCGACGGCGCGCCGCGTTGCGCGACGGCTGCCGTGTGGTGGCAACATCCATGCCAGTCTGGAAGTGCGGCGAACGCCGCCGTTTCGCGGCCAACGTCGTCGACAGGACGGGTGCTGTCGCGCCTGCTCGCAAGCGGTCGCGGCAAAACTACAAAGCCGCTTGGAAAAGTTGCCGACATGGGCAGCTACGTGCGGTGACGGCCGTGTGGAGCACGGCTAGACGTTTGGGCGGAAAGAGCCATCGCCGAAGCTTCGGCAGGCCGCCGGCGGGGCAGATTCCCGGCCGGGAAAGGAGGGGTCAGTTGAGTTCGGACCGCCGCAGCGGGCGCGGGTCGGCGAGCAGGCCGCGGGCCAGTTCCGCGCAGCGCAGGCAGCCGCTGCCGATCTGGTTGAGCACGGCGAGCACGCTGGCGTGTTCCTTGCGCTCGAGCATCAGCGCGGCCAGGTCGGTGCGCATCAGGATGACGTTGAGCGCGTTGTTGATCGCATCGACCACCGGCACCGGATCGGCACTCTGTTGTTCCTGCTCGGTCGACTCGCGCCGTTCGCGCTGCAGCAGCACGGCCAGCCAGGCGCCGACGTGCGCCAGTGCGGCGCGCTCCTCGGCATCGAGCATGCGCGGCCGGTACAACGCCAGGCCCAATGCGGCAGCCGGCCGGCGCGCGCGCCGGCAGGGCAACGCGATCGCCCGCAGGCGCGCATTGCCGTTGCGCTCGCGCGCGTCGCTGCGTTCGACGGTGAGCGCCGAGCGCAGCGACTGCGCCGCGACCTGCCCGGCCAATGCGCGCGCGTCGCGGCGCGAGCTGGGCGGCGGCGGGAGCTGCCAGCAGTAACGGCCCTGTCCGCTGGGCCGGTGCGGCGCGACCAGCAGGCAGACCTCGGCGTGCCATTGCAGGCTCACGTGCTGCAGCAGGCGGGTGATCGCCTCCTCCGCGGAGGAGGCATCGAGCGCTTGCAACGTGGTCGGCAGCGGCAGGGGGATGGGGGTAATGGCTGAGCTTGCCGGTCGTGCGTTCATTTCATTCGCGGTCTTCGTGCTGGTAACGCGACAGCTTGTTGTAGATCGTCTTGAGGCTGACCCCCAGCGCCTCGGCTGTCCGCGTCTTGTCGTTGTCGAAATGCGCAAGCGTGCGCAGGAGCATCTGCTTTTCCATTTCCTCGATGGTCATGCCGATGCGAAAAGGCATGCTGCCGTGGTCGTGCGCCTGGTGCAGAGGGTGTTGGGGTTGCTGGGCGATGCGCATGTCCAGCTCCTCCCCGGACATGACCCAGGCGCGCTGCACGGCGTGCCTCAGCTCGCGCGCGTTGCCCGGCCAGTCGTGGTCGAGCAACCGGCGCATCGCATCGGGCGCGAAGCGGCGCGAGGTGCCATAGCGTTCGTTGAGGCGGTCCAGAAAACGCTGCGCCAGCAGCGGAATGTCGCTGGCGTGCTCGCGCAGCGGCGGCATCGCCAGCGGGAAATCCATCAGTCGGTAATAGAGGTCCGCGCGCAGCACGCCGTCGCGCACCGCCTGCAGCGGATCACGATTGGTCGCGGCGATCACGCGCACGTCCACCGGCTTGCTCGCGCTGGCGCCGACGCGGGTGACGTCGCGCTCCTCCAGCACGCGCAGCAGGTGCGTCTGCAGCTGCAGCGGCATCTCCGTGCACTCGTCCAGGAACAGCGTGCCGCCCTGCGCCTGCTCGAAGAAGCCGGCGTGGTCCTTCACCGCGCCGGTGAAGCTGCCGCGCTCGTGGCCGAACAGCTGGCTGGTGAGCAGGTCCGGTGCAATCGCGCCGCAATTGACCGCGACAAAGCGACCGCTGCGTTCGCTGTACTGGTGCAGCGCGCGCGCGGCCAGCTCCTTGCCGGTGCCGCTCTCGCCGTGGATCAGCACCGTGACGTCCAGGGGCGCCACGCGGCGGATCTTCTCGAACAGCCGCTGCATCACCGCGCTGGCGCCGATCAGTTCCCCGCAACGTTCGGTCTCTTCACGCGAGGCGGCACGCAGCTTGGCTGCGGCAATCGCCTGGTCGAGCAGGCGGTTGAGTTGCGTGCCCTCGATCGGCTTGATCATGTAGTCGAGCACGGGCAGTTGCAGCGCACGCACGGCGGTCTCCACCGAAGGGTGTCCAGTGACTACGACCACCTGGCCCGTCTGTTGGGGGTCCAGGCGGCCGATCAGTTCCAGGCCGTTGCCGTCAGGCAGCGACAGGTCGAGCAACAGCAGGTCGAACCGTTGTTCGGCGGTGAGCTTGAGCGCATGGGCCAGACTCGTGGCGCCGGTAACAGTGCAGTCTTTCGGTTCGGCAAAGGCGGTTACCACGTCTAGGAATTGAAGGTCGTCGTCAACGAGCAGGATGGAAGCAGTCGTCGGCACAATTTCACCGGGGAGGGGTCAGTGACCCCAAGCTGTCTCGTGAAGGAAGCGGGTCGTCCGTGCACCCGTGTATCCACGGCGACAGCTAGAACCGTGCAGCGCTTGGCAGGTCGGCGTGGACGAAACCGACGATGCCGCATGCGAAGTGCAAGTAGCGTCGAAGAGATGTTCCCAGTTGTAAGGGATGGCCGACATGCGTGTGGCGAATGCCGTACGGCCGGCCTCCCGCCGCAGCGCGCCTGCCTGTGTGCCATGCAGGCAGGCGCGCGCGATGTCTCAATGTCGGCTGCGTCCACCGACATCACCGTTACCCTGGCCGGTCAAACCGCCCGACGGCCCGGTGCCCGAAGGCGTCGCGCTCGACGAGCCGGTCGCCGGCGTGCCGCCGGGTCCGCTCGGCGGTGAGGACGAGCCGCCCGCAAGCGTCGAAGACTGCGCGCCGGTGTCGGCGTCGCCGCGGCGCACCCGCAGCTGGTTGTGGATGTCCTTCACGCCACCGAGGTCGTCGATGAGGTCCTCCGCGGCATGCTTCATCCAGCGCGCGCCGACGCTGCCTTCGAGTGTGACCGTGCCCTGGCTCACCTTGACCTCGATGTCGCTGGCGTCCAGGTCCGCATCGGTCAGGCGTTCGCAGGCGAGCTCGCGCAGGCGTTCGTCGCTGCGCTCGTAACCGCGCGGCCGGGTGCCGCGGAACTGGCCGCGCTGGTCGCCCCCGTCGAACCAGTAGCGCTTGCCCTCCTGGCGGAAGCCGGCGCCGCCGTAGGTGTCGGTGTGGGCGTACTGGCTGCCGACGCCACGTCGGCGGGGCGAGGGACGCGGGTCGCCGGCGCCGTAGCGCGGCCCTTCGTAGTCGTGTTCCTGGGTCCAGCTGGCGCGCATGCGGTCACTGCGCGCGTCGTCCTGCCGGTTGCCCTGGCCGTAGGCGCGCTCGGTGTCGTAGCCGCTGTTGCTCTGGCCGTGGCGCGGCTCGCCGCGCCACGTGTCGTAGGACCGGCCATAGCCATGCGCGCGGTGGCGGTTGTCCGGGTTCTGGTAGCCCTCGACGAAGTGCCGTTCGGCGTCGGTGTCCAGGCCATAGCGCGCGTCGCCGCGGGGGCGCGAGGACAGCTCCTCGTCGTCGCTGTAGCCGCCGCCATAGCGGGCGGGCTGCTCGCTCCAGTCCGGCCGCTGGCCGCGCTCGACGTTGCGATGCGGATGCGCGGCCTGCCAGGGATGGTCCCTTTCGGCGCCGTGCGGGTCCGGTCCGTAGGTGCGGACCTGCCGGCCGGCCTCGTACGGATCACGCAGGTTGTTGTCGCGAATGCGCTCCCCGCGGGTGCGGTAGCGTGACCTTTCGTCATCGTAGCGGTCGTCGTCTTGGCTCATGGGGCCTCCTGGTGGGAAGTGGGCCGGGCGCGAAAAAATTGCAGCCGTCGTGTCAACTTTTGCGTCAGTTCAGCCAGCGGCACAGCGGCGTGCCGGGCTCGCCGATGCGCGGCACGGGAATGCCGGGCTCGTGCGGGTCGATGGCAGGCATGTCGGGCTCGCGCGGCCGGGGCGCGCGCACCGGGTCGCCGGGGTCGTAGGGCTGGGGTGGCGTGGGATCGGGCGGCAGCGACTCGGGGTCGCCGACCGGCTTGGACGGCACCATGCTGCCGAAGGGCGGCAGGCGCGGCACGCGGATCGGATTGACCAGCGGCGGGCAGGGCAGGAACACGTGCATGGGGATGCCTCGTGAAAGGAGGGACATCTCCACCCATTCAAGGCATGTGCCAATCCCGCGCACGGGCGCCGGCGAGCCCGGCCGTGCAGCTGGCGCTGGCAGGATTTACCGGTCCCGGCAGTTTTTACAGGCTGGCGCCTGCCTGCCTGGCCACCGGAAGAGCCTCTCTCCTGTAGGGGCGCAAGACCGCGATCGCGCGGGCGTGCTCCCGCGGCGACGCCTACGGCGAGCTTGCCTGCTTTAGCGGGCCGGGCAGCAACGCGCGCATGCGCTGGACCAGGGCGTCGAACTCGAAGGGCTTGGTCAGCAGATCGGTATGGGCGTCGAGCGTCCAGTCTTCGGGCATCGTCTCGGCGTAGCCGGTCATGAAGAGCACCTTCATTTCCGGCCGGTGGCGGCGCCCGATCTCGACCATCTGCATGCCGGTCAGCCCAGGCAGTCCGATGTCCGACACGACCAGGTCGATGCGCTCGGTCGACTCGATGATGGCCAGGCCGGCATGGCCGTCGCGCGCCTCGAGCACGCGATAGCGCAGGTCGCGCAGCTTGCCGGCGATGAGGTCGCGCACCACGTCCTCGTCTTCCACCAGCAGGATGGTTTCGCCGGCGGCCGGCTCCCAGCGCGTGCCGCTGCCCCGGCCCTCCAGCGCGCGCACGCTGCGGCGCTCGCCGCTGGGCAGGTAGATCGACACGGTGGTGCCCTGGCCGGGCTCGCTCTCCAGCTCGATGGCGCCGCGCGACTGGCTGACGAAACCGTGGATCATCGACAACCCCAGCCCGGTGCCGCGGCCCTTTGGCTTGGTGGTGAAGAACGGATCGAAGGCGCGCGCACGCACGTCGGGCGTCATGCCCACGCCGGTATCGCTCACCTGCAGCAGCAGCGTAGGCGCGTCGCGCAGGCTGTGCGGCCGGCGCAGCGGCCCTTCGCCCGGCGGCACCGAACCGGTGCGGATGGTCAGCCGCCCGCCGTCGGGCATCGCATCGCGCGCGTTGATGGCCAGGTTGAGGATCGCGCTTTCCAGCAGGTTCGGGTCGCACAGCACCGGCACCAGCGCGGGCGCCAGGTCGAGCTCCAGCCGGATCCGCTCGCCCAGCGTGGCCGGCAGCAGCTCGGCGATCTGCGCGACCAGGTCGTTGAGGTTCACGCTCTTGGGCGCCAGCGGCTGGCGCCGCGCGAAGGCGAGCAGGCGGTGGGTCAGCGTGGCGGCGCGCTTGGCCGAATCCAGGGCGTTGACGAGGAAGCGCTCCACGTCCTGGCGGCCGCTGGCCAGTCGCATCTCGACCACTTCCAGGGAGCCGATGATGCCCTGCAGGAGGTTGTTGAAGTCATGCGCCATGCCGCCGGTGAGCTGGCCCAGCGCCTCGATCTTCTGCGACTGGAACAACTGCGCGCGGGTGTCCTCCAGGTGCCGCTCGGCCTCCACGCGCGCGGTGATGTCGCGGGTGATCTTGGCGAAGCCCAGCAGCTGGCCGTCGTTGTCGCGGATGGCATCGATCGCGATCTCCGCCATGAAGCGCGAGCCGTCCTTGCGTACCTGCCAGTCGACCACGTCGTAGCGGCCGCTCTCGCTGGCCACGGTCATGGCCGTCCGCGC
The DNA here is from genome assembly GCF_051900425.1 of Frateuria sp. GZRR33. NCBI lineage: Bacteria > Pseudomonadati > Pseudomonadota > Gammaproteobacteria > Lysobacterales > Rhodanobacteraceae > Frateuria > Frateuria sp. GZRR33. The sequence continues at coordinate 158,038 of NZ_JBHZGK010000005.1, read as the reverse complement.
GACCAGCGGATTGACGAAGAACTGCGTCAGCGGCCGGCCGATGATCTCCGCCGCGGCGTAGCCCTTGATGCGCTCGGCGCCGGCATTCCAGTCGGTGACCACGCCATGGGGGTCGAGCATGCAGATGGCGTAGTCGGTCACGCCGTCGACGAACAGGCGGAAGCGCCGCTCCACCTCGCGCAGCCGCTGCTCGGTGAGGCGCCGCTCGGTGATGTCGCGGGTGACCATGGCGAAGCCGTGCAGGTGGCCGTGCTCGTCGCGCACCGCGTCGCACACCACGTGCGCCCAGAAGCGGCTGCCGTCGCGGCGCAGCCGCTCGGCTTCCTCCTGGAAGCGGCCATGCGCCGCAGCCATGTGCAGGATCAGTTCCGGGCGTCCGCCGGCGCGCTCCGCTTCGGTATGCAGCAGGGCGAAGGGACGCCCGATGATGTCGGCTGCGCGATGGCCGTGGATCTGCTCGGCGCCGGCATTCCAGCTGCGGATGCGGCCCTGCGGATCGACCATGAAGATGGCGTAGTCCTGAATGGACTGCACCAGCAACTGGTAGGAATTGGGACCGCTCGTATCCACGCCACCGTCCTTGCACAGCAAGCACCGCGCCACGGCCGTCCATGACGGTGTCATCGGCATTCGTTCCCCGGGCAAGAGGGTAGCAGTCGCAGCGCGACCGCGTTCCGGTTGGCCGGCCTCAACCGAAGCTACCTCAACTGGTCAACGGGATAAACCGGGATAGGGCGGCCGCCCGGCGTCCGCCACCGCGCAGGCGCGGGCGTTCTTGGCGCGCGCATCGGCGATCGCCGCCAGCAGCGCCTTGCGGTCGTACGGCTTGGGCAGGAAGGTGGCGGTCGGGCCCAGCCGTTCGCTGGACGCCTCCGGATCGCCGGAAATCACCACGACGGCCGCGTTCGATCCGCGCCGGCGCAGCTCCTCGGCCATGCTGATGCCGTCCTGGCCGCCGCCGATGTTGACGTCGGTCACGATCACGTCGATGCCGGGTTGCTCGTCCATCAGGCGGATGCCGGTACTGGCATCACGGGCGGAGAGCACCTGGTAGCCGGCGGCGTCGAGCAGCAGCGCCATGACCTCGCGCGTGTCCGAGTCGTCTTCCACCAGCAACACAAGGTTGTCCTTCGCCATGACACCTCCCACCACACGCACACGCGGCCCGAACCGTGAATCCTGACCATACAGAAGTGATGGAAGCGTGCAGGCCAAAGTGTTGCTGCGTCAAGCATTAAGCGAAATTACTTCGGTCGCGGTTCCACATGACCATCGCCTGCGCAACGGTCGCGGCAGACGAGGCTGCTGGCTTCCCGTTAACCGCTCGTCGGCCTCGGATCAACGGGCTCCTGGATAAAATCGCGAAGCCGCAAGCCATTGAAGGCGAACGTAAAATCTTGCGATGAACACGACCTGATCTTCACCCCGATGACGCCGGCTCTTCACCGTCGCCTGCCTAGGCTCTCTTTTTCCAGTGGAGGAAAGGAGCGGCAACGTGAACCATGATCCGGCACGCCGGGACTTCCTCAGGCTCGTCGGCGTGACGGTGCCGGCCGGCATGGTGTTGTGCGCCTGCGGCGGCAGCGGCGCCGACGCGCATGGCGGCACCGCCAATGCCTTCTTCGCGCCCGGGGAGATGGATTTCATCCAGGCCGCCACCGCGCGGCTGATTCCCACCGACGCGCTCGGCCCGGGGGGCGACAAGGCCGGCATTCCCACCTTCCTCGACCTGCAGCTCGCCGGCCCCTACGGCCGCGCCGAACGCTGGTACATGCAGGGCCCATGGCCCACCGGCATCGACGGCCAGGGCTACCAGTTGCGCTTCACGCCCGCCCAGCTCTATCGCCAGGCGATCGCCGGCATCGACAAGCACTGCCGCGGGAAGTACCAGCAGCCCTTCGCCAGGCTCACCGGCGACCAGCAGGACGAGGTGCTGCACGCGCTCGAAGGCGGCAAGGTCGACCTGGGCGACGTGCCTTCCGGGACCTTCTTCAACCTGCTCTGGCAGAACACCCAGGAGGGTTTCCTCGCCGACCCCGCCTACGGGGGCAACCGCGACTTCGCCGGCTGGAAGCTGATCGGCTTCCCCGGCCCCCGCTACAACTACGTGCGCGAGATCGGCGAATACGGCAAGCCCTACCAGCAGCCCTACGTCAGCCTGATCGGCCGCGCGCCTGGCACAGCGCTCGCGCATGCCGGGGAGGCTTCCTGATGGCGCGGCGGATGCCGCCCGTGGACGTGGTGCTGGTCGGCTTCGGCTGGACCGCCTCGATCATCGCGCAGGAGCTGACCGATGCCGGCGTGCAGGTGCTGGCGCTGGAGCGCGGCGCCTGGCGCGACACCGTCCCCGACTTCGCCACCGACCATATCCAGGACGAGCTGCGCTACGCGGTGCGCAAGCAGATCTTCGAATCGCCCGAGCGCGAGACGCTGACCTTCCGCAACAACGCCAGCCAGACCGCACTGCCGATGCGCCACCTGGGTTCCTTCATGCCGGCAGCGGGCGTGGGTGGCGCTGGCGTGCACTGGAACGGGCAGTGCTGGCGCTTCCTGCCGCAGGATTTCGTGATCCGCTCGCATACCGAGCAGCGCTACGGCAAGGGCTTCATTCCCGCCGACATGAACCTGCAGGACTGGGGCGTCACCTACGAGGAGCTGGAGCCGCACTACGACCGCTTCGAATACCTCTGCGGCATCTCCGGCCAGGCCGGCAACGTCAACGGCCAGATGGTCGCCGGCGGCAATCCGTTCGAAGGCCCGCGCAAGCGCGGCTATCCGCTGCCGCCGCTGGAGCGCAGCGCCTCCACCGTGCTGTTCGACAAGGCCGCGCGCGAGGTGGGCTTCAAGCCGTTCCCGTGCCCGGCGGCCAACGCCTCGCGGCCGTACCGCAATCCGTTGGGCGTGCAGATGGGCCAGTGCACCTACTGCGGCTACTGCGAGTGGTTCGGCTGCGGCAACTACTCCAAGGCCAGCCCCCAGACGACCATCCTTCCAGTGCTGCTGCGCAAGGACAACTTCCGCTTCCGCACGCACTGCAACGTCACCCGCGTCAACACCGATTCGACCGGCAAGCGCGCCACCGGCGTCACCTATGTCGACGTCGAGGGCAACCAGATCGAGCAGCCGGCGCAGATGGTGGTGCTGTGCGCCTTCGCCCAGCACAACGTGCACCTGCTGCTGCTTTCGAAGATCGGCCAGCCGTACGACCCGGTGTCCAACACCGGCGTGGTCGGGCGCAATTACGCCTACCAGATCACCTCCTCCGTCGACGTCTTCCAGAAGGAGCGGCTGAACCCGTTCATGGGCGCCGGCGCGCTCGGCCAGGCGATCGACGAGTTCAACGGCGACAACTTCGACCATGGTCCGCACGGCTTCGTCGGCGGGGGCTACATCGCGCTGTGGAACACCGGCGGGCGGCCGATCCTGCAGCACTACCTGCCGGAGCACGCACCCAAGTGGGGTGCCGGCTGGAAGAAGGCGATGCACGAGAACTACCTCACCGCCTGCTCGATCGCCACCCACGGCAGCGTGATGAGCTATCGCAACAGCTACCTGGACCTGGACCCGACCTGGCGCGACGTCTACGGCAACCCGCTGCTGAGGCTGACCTTCGACTTCCAGCCGAACGAGCTGAAGATGTCCGGCTTCCTCACCGACAAGGCCGCGCAGATCGGCCGCGCGATACCCGGCGCCAGCATCCACGAGAAGAAGCGCCAGGGCCCGTACTCGATCGTGCCCTACCAGACCACCCACAACACCGGCGGTGCGGTGATGGGCGACGATCCGAAGACCTCGGTGGTCAACCGCTACCTGCAGAGCTGGGACGTGCCCAACCTGTGGGTGATGGGCGCGAGCGTGTTCCCGCAGAACGCCGGCTACAACCCGACCGGCACGGTCGGCGCGCTGACCTACTGGTCGGCCGAGGCGATGAAGCGGTATCTGAAGAACCCCGGCCCGCTGGTGACGACATGAGCGCGCCGTTTGCCCGTTCCCCGCAAGGCTTTCCCCATCCGCCCTCCGGGCACCTTCCCCCGCGGGACGGGGGAAGGATTCGAGATGTGGCCCACCGAGCCTTCGCCCGTTCGACGGGGGAAGGTGCCGACAGGAGGATGGGGGTCACCTTGCGCAAAGGTCTGGCCCTCGCGTCCCTGCTCCTGCTCGCCATGCTCTGCACCGCCTGCAGCCACGATCGCAACCCGGCCGCGCCCTCGGCCGTCAAGCTGGGCGAGCGCATGAGCCCGGGCCCGTGGGGACAGATCTCGCGTGGCCGCTACCTGGTGCGCGCGGGCGACTGCGAGGCCTGCCACACCGCGCCCAACGGCGCGCCGTTTGCCGGCGACCGCGCCATCCCCACGCCGTTCGGCACGATCTATTCGAGCAACATCACGCCGGACCCGGAAACCGGCATCGGCAACTGGACCGATGAGGACTTCTACCGCGCCATGCACGAGGGCATCGACCGCGAGGGCGACCATCTCTACCCCGCCTTCCCCTACCCCTGGTACACGAAGCTCAGTCGCGACGACGTGCTGTCGATCAAGGCCTACCTCGACACGCTCACGCCCGTGCGCCAGGTACACCGCCACAACGAGCTGCCCTGGCCGCTCGACCAGCGCGGCCTGATGGCGATGTGGGACGGCATGTATTTCCAGGACGGTACCTACCAGCCGGATCCTAAGCGCTCGGCGCAGTGGAACCGCGGCGCCTACCTGGTCAAGGGCCTGGGCCACTGCAGCGCCTGCCACGGCGACAAGAACTTCGCCGGCGCCACCGACATGGACGAGCCGCCCACCGGCGGCTACGCCGAAAACGCCTACGCGCCAAGCCTGGCAGGCGGCGTCCGCGACGGCCTCGGCAGCTGGACCGAGCAGGACATCGTGCAGTACCTGGGCACCGGCCGTAACAGCCGCACCTCCGCGGCCGGGCCGATGGCCGAGGTCGTCGAGCAGTCGACCCAGTACCTGAGCAAGCCGGACCTGGAAGCCATCGCCGTCTACCTCAAGAGCCTGCCGGCGCCGAAGGACGCGTCGGTGGCCACGGTCGACAGGGACACCCTTGATCGCGGCGCTGCGCTCTACGTGGACAACTGCGAGGCCTGCCACCTGAAGCAGGGCCAGGGCGAGATCGGCGCGTTCCCGCCGCTGCGGCAGAGTTCCGCCGTGCAGGCGAACAGCGCCGACACGCTGATCGGCGTGATCCTCGACGGCGCGCGCATTCCCAAAACCACCGCCGAACCGACGGGACTGGCGATGCAGGGGTTTGCCGATCACCTGAGCGATGCGCAGATCGCCGACCTGACCACCTATATCCGCAACGCCTGGGGCAACCACGCGGAGGCGGTGGATGCCGACCACGTGGCAGACCTGCGCGAAACGCTGCGCAAGTCGCCCTGACGTTCTGCGCCGGGGAGAGGGCCGGGGTGAGGAGCCGGGGCTCGCGGCAAGGTCGATCGCTCTGCTCCCTCTCCCCTCCGGGGAGAGGGCTGGGGTGAGGGGCCGGGGCTCGCGGGGAAGGTCGATCGCTCTGCTCCCTCTCCCCTCCGGGGAGAGGGCTGGGGTGAGGGGCCGGGGCTTGCGGGGAGGTTTCCTTTGGGGTTCTCCGCAAGCGCGACCCCTCACCTCAATCCCTCCCCGGAGGGGAGAGGAAGCGAAGGTGGCCCTTCGCGCGCAACGCCAAATAAAACCGGGCTTCACGCCGCCCCTGCGATGGTTGGCGTCGAACGCTCGCCTGAAAGGACCCACACGAGAGGGCGATGACCCAGATCTTCCATCCGCGCTTCGGCCTGTTCGTCAAGCTCGCCCTGCTGGCCGTGCTGGTGCTCGCGAGCGCCGCGGTGCTGGCCTGGCGCGGCCTGACCAACGAACCGCACCGCATCGGCGAGGCCGTGGAACAACCCGTCCCCTTCAGTCACAAGCACCACGTCGGCGACGACGGCATCGACTGCCGCTACTGCCACGACACGGTCGAGACCTCCGCCTTCGCCGGCATCCCGCCGATCTCCACCTGCATGACCTGCCACTCGCAGCTCTACACCGACCAGGCCGTGCTGAAGCCCGTGGTCGAAAGCTGGCAGCGCGGCGTAGCGCTGCACTGGCAGCGTGTCCACCAGTTGCCCGACTTCGTCTACTTCAACCACTCGATCCACGTGGCCAAGGGCGTCGGCTGCGAAAGCTGCCACGGGCGCGTCGACCGCATGCCGCTGACCATGCGCACCAAGTCACTGTCGATGGAATGGTGCCTGGACTGCCATCGCGCGCCACAGAAATACCTGCGCCCGCGCGAGCAGGAATTCGCCATGGGCTGGCAGGCCGACGACCAGGAAAAACTCGGCCTGGCGCTGATCAAGCGCTACCACATCGACACCCGTCGGCTTACGGATTGCTCGGTATGCCACCGCTGAGCGCCAAGACCAGTACCGTGGGAGGGACGGCATGAGCAGTCCGCTGGACGCCCTGCGCACCCGCCTGGCCGACGCCCGCGGCCCGCACTACTGGCGCGCGCTGGAGGAGCTGGTCGAGCAACCGGCCTGGCGCGCCCGCCTGAGCGAAGCCTTCCCGCAGCTCTCCCAGTTCGAACCGCAACTGGGCCGCCGCGGCTTCCTCAAACTGCTCGGCGCCTCGCTCGCGCTGGCCGGGCTGGGCGCCTGCAACCGCCCGCCGCAGGAAGAGATCGTGCCGTGGGTGCGCCGTCCCGACCAGTTGCCGCCGGCACTGCCGCGCTTCTATGCCAGCACGCTGTCCTGCGCGGGCGACGTGGCGGGCGTGCTGGTGGAAACCCACCAGGGCCGGCCGACCAAGATCGAAGGCAATCCCGCGCACCCGACGAGCCTGGGGGCCACCACGCCCGCGATGCAGGCCGCGGTGCTGGAGCTGTGGGATCCCGACCGCTCGCAGGCGCCGGTGCACGAGGGCGTAGCGTCGAGCTGGGACGCGTTCGGCGACGAGGTACGCACGCTCGCGACGCGCTTCGCCCGCGACGGCCGCGGCCTGCACGTCCTCAGCGGCCGGCTCGACTCGCCCACGCTGGCGGCCCAGCGCGAGGCATGGCTCAAGCGCTTCCCCGGCTCGCACTGGCACGCGTACGAAGCGGTCGACGAGGACAACGCGCTGGCCGGTGCCCGGCTGGCGTTCGGCGAGCCGCTGCGCACGCGTTACCACTTCGACCGCGCGCAAACGATTCTCGCGCTCGAGGCTGACTTCCTCGGCGCCATGCCGGGTACGCTGCGTCACGGCCGGGACTTCATCGGTGGCCGCGAACCGCAGGCCGAGGCGTTCAGCCGCCTGTACGTGATGGAGGCCTCGCCCTCGCTTACCGGTGCCAAGGCCGACCACCGCTGGGCGCTGGGTTCGGCCCACATCGGCATGGCGGCGCTGGAGCTGGGCGAGCTGCTCGGCGTCCCCGGCGTGCATGCGACCCAGTCCAGCGGCCTGTCGACCCGCCGCCTGCGTGCACTGGCGCAGGACCTGGACGCGCAGCACGGCAGCTCGCTGGTGCTCGCCGGACGCACGCAGCCGCCATGGGTGCACGCACTCGCGCACCTGCTCAACGAGGCACTGGGCAACGTCGGCCACACGGTCGAGTACTACGCGCCGCCCGAGCCGTGGGAGTCTTCGACGCAGGGCCTGCGCGAACTCACCGCGGCGATGGCCGGCGGCCAGGTCGACACGCTGCTGATCCTCGACGGCAATCCCGTCTACGCCACGCCGTTCGACGCGCAGTTCGCCGCGCACCTGGCGAAAGTGCCCCACCGGATCCACCTCGGCCTGTACCGCGACGAGACCGCACGCGCCTGCCAGTGGCATCTGCCGCGCACGCACGCGCTGGAAGCCTGGTCGGACCTGCGCGCGGCCGACGGCACCGCCAGCGCGGTGCAGCCGGTGATCGCGCCGCTGTACGACAGCCGCAGCGCGCATGAACTGCTGGCGCTGTTCCTGGGTGACCTGCAAAGCCCGCGTGCGCGCGTGCAGGGCACCTGGCAGGCCGACGAGGCGGCCTGGCGCGCGATCCTGCAGAGCGGCGTGATCCCGCACAGCGCACCGCCGACGCAACAGCCGCGCGTGGACCGCGGTTTCCTCGCGCAGGTGACCGCGCCGGAAGACGCACCCGGTCTGGAGCTGCTCATCGCCCCCGATCCGACCGTGTGGGACGGCCGCTACGCCAACAACGGCTGGCTGCAGGAACTGCCCAAGCCACTGACCACGCTGACCTGGAGCAACGTGGCGCTGGTCAGCCCCGAGCTCGCGCTCGCCCACGACCTGAAGAATGGCGACGCACTGGAGCTGCGCATCGACGGCCGCCACACCCAGGCGCCGGTGTGGGTGATGCCGGGGCAGGCCGCGCGCAGCGTCACCGTCTGCCTCGGCTACGGTCGTCGCCATGCAGGGCGCGTGGGCGGACACCTGGGCTACGACGCCTACGCGCTGCGCAGCATGGACGCGCCCTGGCGCAGCGACGGCCTGCGCATCAACCGCACCGGCGCGCACCATGCGCTGGCCACCACCCAGCGCCACCACACCATGGAGGGCCGCGAGCCGGTACGCGCCAGCACCCTCGAGGCCTTCCGCGCCGATCCCACCTTCGCGCAGGAGCACGCGCAGCCGCCGCCGAGCCTCTACCCCGACCGCCTGCACGGCGAATACGCCTGGGGCATGAGTGTGGATCTCAACGCCTGCATCGGCTGCGGCGCCTGCACCATCGCCTGCCAGGCGGAGAACAACATCCCCGTGGTGGGCGCCGAGGAGGTCGAGCGCGGCCGCGAGATGCACTGGATCCGCATCGACCGCTACTACGAGGGCGACGCACGCGCCCCGCGCATCCACCACCAGCCGGTGCCGTGCATGCACTGCGAGCACGCGCCCTGCGAGGTGGTCTGCCCGGTGGGCGCCACCGTGCACGATGCCGAGGGGCTCAACGTGCAGGTCTACAACCGCTGCGTGGGCACGCGCTTCTGCTCCAACAACTGCCCGTACAAGGTGCGCCGCTTCAACTTCCTGCAGTACAGCGACCTGCATACCGAAACACTCAAGGCGCAGCGCAACCCGGACGTGTCCGTGCGCAACCGCGGCGTCATGGAGAAATGCACCTACTGCATCCAGCGCATCGAGACCGCGCACATCGCCGCCGACCGCGAAGGCCGGCGCATCGCCGACGGCGAGGTGCTGACCGCCTGCCAGGCGGTATGCCCGACCCAGGCGATCGTCTTCGGCGACCAGCAGGACCCGGCCAGCGCGGTCAGCCGCCAGAAGGCCTCGCCGCGCCACTACACCTTGCTGGAGGAACTCAACACCCGTCCGCGCACGACGTATCTCGCCGCCATCCGCAACCCGCACCCGGCGCTGGAGGACGACGCATGAGCGCGTTCCTTCATGCTCGCCATGATCAGGCGCCCTCTCCCTTCCGGGGAGAGGGTTGGGGTGAGGGGCCGGGGCTCGCCCGGAACGTCCATTTCCTGCGTGGCTTTCTTTCGGGCGCCTGGCTTCGGGTCGACCTCCCCGCAAGCCTTGGCCCCTCACCCCAGCCCTCTCCCCCATCCTTGATAAGCGACGGGGGAGAGGGATCCGTATCGGTGGATCGGGTGTCGAAGAGGCCGTCCCCGTGTTTCGCGCCTGCTTCCGCCTTCCGGATTGCCCACCTGGCGCACGCGTGCGCCAGACCCGCCCCCTCTCCCCTCCGGGGAGAGGGTTGGGGTGAGGGGTCGGGGCTCGCCCGGAACGTCTATTTCCTGCGTGGCTTTCTTTCGGGCGCCTGGCTTCGGGTCGACCTCCCCGCAAGCCTTGACCCCTCACCCCAGCCCTCTCCCCCATCCTTGATAAGCGACGGGGGAGAGGGGGCTGTGTCGGCAAGCCGGGAGGCATCGGCATGACCGCCCCGTTGCTCGCCCCGCGCGAAACCAATGCGTCGATCACCGACAAGGTGAGCGCCATCGTGCTCGAGCGGCCCACCGGTCGTCTGTGGATGGTCGCCTTCGCGCTCTCCTTCGTGCTCACCGCCTGGCTGGGCGCCGGCATCGTGTGGCTGCTGGCCAGGGGCGTGGGCATCTGGGGCCTGGACATCCCGGTGGCGTGGGCCTTCGCAATCGCGGACTACGTCTGGTGGATCGCCATCGGCATGGCGGGCACCTTCATCTCCGGCGGGCTGTATCTGGCGCGGCAGGGCTGGCGCAACGCGCTCAACCGCTACGCCGAGGCGATGACCGTGTTCGCCGTATCGGTCTCGGGCATCTTCCCCATCCTGCACCTGGGACGGCCGTGGTTCTTCTACTGGCTCGCTCCCTACCCGGACCGCATGGGCGTGTGGCCGCAGTGGAAAAGCTCGCTGTTCTGGGACTTCTCCGCGATCGTCGCCTACCTGATCGTCTCGGTACTGTACTTCTACGTCGGCCTGATCCCCGACCTCGCTTCCCTGCGCGACCGCGCCACCACCCGCGGCAAGCAGGTGTTCTACGGCCTGCTCGCGGCCGGCTGGCGCGGCGAGGCGCGCCATTGGCAGCGCTTCGAGACGCTCAACCTGCTGCTCGCCGCGATGGCCGTGCCGCTGGTGTTCTCGGTGCACTCGATGGTGGCGCTGGATTTTTCCGAAGGCCTGCTGCCGGGTTGGCACTCGACCATCTTCCCGCCGTTCTTCGTCGCCGGCGCGCTGTTTTCCGGTTTCGGCATGGTGCTGGTGCTGGGCATTCCCCTGCGGCGCTTCTTCGGGCTGGGCGACTTCATCACCGAGCGGCACATCGCCAACCTCGCCAAACTGATGCTCGCCGCCGGCCTGTTCGTCGACTACAGCTATGCGTCGGAACTGTTCAACGCCTTCTACAGCGGCGACCGCTACGAGGTCGCGCACGCCATGGCCGAGCTGACCGGCGCCTACGCCTGGGTGTACTGGACCATCATCGGCTGCAACGTGGTGGCGATCCAGGCGATCTGGTTCGAGCGCGTGCGGCAAAGCCACGCGGCGCTGTTCGTGATCGCGCTGCTGGTGCTGGTCGGCATGTGGTTCGAGCGCTTCGAGCTGATCGTCAGCAGCCTGTACCACGACTTCCTGCCCTCGAGCTGGGGCATGTTCTATCCGACGTTCTGGGACATCGGCTTCCTGGCCGGCTCGATCGGGCTGTTCTTCCTGTTGTTCCTGCTGTTCGTGCGGCTGCTGCCGCTGCTGCCGATGTTCGAGCTGCGCAAGCTGCGCGCAAGGCTCGAAAGGGAGGGCGCATGAGCGCGCTGCACGAGCAGGGCTGGCTGGCGCGCTTCGAGGATGCCGGCGCGCTGCTGATGGCGGTGCGCGAACTGCGCGGTCGCGGCTATACGCAACTGGAGGCCTACACGCCCTATCCAGTCGAGGGCCTGGCCCAGGCGCTGGGGCCCATGCGCAACCGCATCCCGCTGCTGGTGCTGCTGGGCGGCCTGGCCGGCGGCTTCGGCACGCTGTTCCTTCAGTGGTACGCCTCGGTGATCGATTACCCGATCAACGTCGGCGGCCGGCCGAACGCGAGCTGGCCGGCGTTCATCCCGGCGGCGCTGGAGATGACCATCCTGTTCGCCGCGCTGTTCGGCATCGTCGGCATGTTCTTCGCCAACGGCCTGCCGCGGCTGAACCATCCGCTGTTCGACGTGCCGTGTTTCGATGCCGCGAGCCGCGATGGCTTCTTCCTGTGGCTGCGCGCGGACGACCCCTGCTTCGATGTTGCGCTGGCCCACGACGACCTCGCGCGGCTGGCTCCGCTGGCGATCGATCGGGTGGGGCCATGAAGCGCCTGCTCGCTCCCTGTAGGAGCGCCCTTGGGCGCGACCGCGGCCTCCCGGTCGCGCCCAAGGGCGCTCCTACAGGGAAGGTCGTGCTCCTGCTCGCCACCCTGCTCCTCACCGGCTGCGAGCAGGCCATGCACGACATGTACTCCCAGCCCAAGTACAAGCCGCTCGAACCCAGCCCGCTGTTCGCCGACGGCAACAGCGCGCGCACGCCGCCGCCGGGCAGCGTGCCGATGGCGCAGGGCGCCGCGGCCGACACGGCCAGCGGCCGCCGCGGGCAGATGACGTTGCCGCCGGATCCCGGCCCGGCGCTGCCGCTGGATGCGCAGGGCCGCAGCCTCGCCCAGGCCGACGTCGGCGAGCGACGCTATGCCAATCCGCTGCCGGTGACCATGGCGCTGCTCCGGCGCGGACAGCAGCGCTTCGACATCTACTGCGCGCCTTGCCACGGCCTCGCCGGCAACGGCGACGGCATGATCGCCCGGCGCGGTTTTCCGGCGCCGCCGAGCTACCACACCGACCGCCTGCGCAACGCGCCTGACAGCCACTTCTACCAGGTGATCAGCGACGGCTACGGGGTGATGTACCCGTACTCCGATCGTGTCAGCCCGCACGACCGCTGGGCCATCGTGGCCTACATCCGCGCGCTGCAGCTCTCCCAGCACGCGCCACGCGACCGGCTGACGCCGCAGGACCTGGCACGGCTGCCGGCAGAGGTACGTCGATGAACCGGCGCTGGCCCCGGGTGTCGCGCGCCGAAGGCATCGCCGCCGTGATCGGCGTGCTTGCGCTGGCCGGCTGCCTGCTGCTCGGACTGCACGCCCCGCGCACGGTGCTCCTGTCCTACCTGTTTGCCTGGCTGTTCTGGCTGGCGCCGGCGCTGGGCAGCGTGGGCCTGTTGCTGGTCCACGCGCTGACCGGCGGCGACTGGGGCTTCGCCCTGCGTCCCGCGCTGCTGGCCGCCTGCCGACGCCTGCCGCTGATGGCCGTGTTGCTGCTGCCGGTGCTGATCGGCGTGGCGGTGCTGTTTCCCTGGGCGGACGCGCAGGCGGCCGACCCCAACCTCGCGCACCAGCGCTGGTGGCTCAACCTGCCGTTCTTCCTCGTGCGCGCGGTGATCGTGTTCGCGCTGTGGCTGTGGCTGGCGCACGGCCTCCGTCGCCGGCTGGCCACGCCCGCCGCCGGGCGCTTCGCCGCGGGCGGCCTGATCCTCTACACGCTCACCGTGTCGGTGGCCGCGATCGACTGGGTCGCCTCGCTGGTGCCGCGTTGGCACTCCACGACGCTCGGCATCCTGGTCGGCACGGCGCAATTGCTGGCGGCCGCGGGGCTGGCCGTGTGGGTCAGCGTCACGCGCCGCGATGATGCATCGGCGCTCTGGACGCCCAGGCGGCTGAACGACCTGGGCAGCATCCTGATGGTGCTGGTGCTCGCCTGGGGCTACCTCGCCTTCATGGACTACCTGACCGTATGGATCGCCGACCTGCCCTCCGAGACGGTGTGGTACCTGCCGCGGGTGAAGACACCGTGGCGCTGGCTCGGCGCGTTCCTGGTGCTCTTCCACCTGGCGCTGCCGTTCGCCGTGCTGCTGTCGCGCCAGGCCAAGCAGCACGTCGCCTGGCTGGCCGGCGTGGCGCTGTGGCTGTTCGTCGCGCAGATCGGTTATGTCGCCTGGCTGGTGCTGCCGGGCCTGCGCGGGCACGCCCTGGCCTGGAGCGACCCGCTGGCGTGGGTCGGCATCGGTGGGCTGTGGTGGCTGGGCTACGGCGCGCAGCGGCGCGCGGCGCTGGAGGTCGAACCATGAGTCGGCAACCCGATTCGCATGAGTCCTACGCGGTGGCTGCCGGCGTGTTGCACTGGGCCGCGGCCATCCTGGCGCTCAGCCTGCTGGCGATCGTGCTGCTGGTGTACGTATGGGCGCGGCCGGTACTGACCGGGGGCGGGCAACCGACGCGGCCGATCCCGCCGCAACCGCGGCTGCAGCCCGATCCGGCGACCGACATCGCCGCGGAGCGTGCGCTGCAGCGTTCGCGTCTGGACGCTTACCAATGGATCGACCCGGCGCATACGGTGGCGCGGATTCCGATCACGCGAGCGATGGCGCTGGTCGCCGCGGGGCAGGGCGCGCCAGCATCGGCCTCGTCCGCGGAGCGGCCGCGATGAGGGCCTTCCGCTGCAGGAGCGCACCCTGCGCGCGACCGCGCAGCCCGGTCGTGCATGGCGGCGGCGCACAGGGTGCGCTCCTGCAGGTGGCATGGCTGTTCTTCGTGTGGATGCCGGTGGCATGGGCCACGCACGCACCGCCACCGCCTGCCGACCTTACCCAGCGCGCCGGCTTCGACCAGCGCCTCGGCGCGCTCGTCCCGCGCGACGCGCGCTTCCTGGACGCCAATGGCCAGCCCACCGACCTGCGCACCCTGGCCGATGGCAAGCCATTGCTGCTCGCGCTGGGCTACTACCGCTGCCCCAACCTCTGCGACGTGGTGCTCAACGGCATGGCGCATACCCTGGAAGGACTCGACCTCCAGCCCGGACGCGGCTTCGAAGTGGCCTTCGTCAGCATCGACCCGGCCGAGACGCCGGCGGACGCGCGCCACACGCAGGGCATGCTCGCGCGCATGCACCCGAAGGCCCGCGTGCCGCGCTGGCATTTCCTCAGCGGCGATCCGGCCTCAATCGGCGCCTTGGCCAAGGCCGTGGGCTTCCGCTACTTCTACGACGAAAAGCTGCACCAGTACGCGCACGCCGCCGGCCTGGTGGCGATCACCCCGGACGGCAAGGTCGCACAGTACTTTTTCGGCGTGTCCTGGCCGCCGGCCTCGCTGCGGCTGGCGCTGGTGCATGCCTCGCAGGGCGAGCTCGGCAGCGTGATCGACCGCCTGGTACTGCTGTGCTGCGGCTATGACCCCACCACCGGCCGCTACAGCCTGGCGATCGGCCGCACCATGCAGGTGATGGGCGTGGCCTTCGTGCTGGCGCTGGTCGGCTGGCTGGCCTGGCTGAAGGTGAGGGCGCGCGCATGATGCTGCCGCAGGCTTCCTCCGTCGCGCCGAACGTCGACCATCTGTTCGACACGCTGCTGGCGCTGTGCACGCTGGTGGTCGTCGGCGTGTTCACGGTGATGATCGTGTTCTGCGTCAAGTACCGCCGCGGCACGGCTGCCGAACGCACGCCGGCGCACTCGCACCTGGGCGTGGAGCTGACCTGGACGCTGGTGCCGTTCGTCCTGTTCATGGGCATCTTCGGCTGGAGCGTGCACCTGTGGATCAAGCTGCGCACGCCGCCTGCGGACGCCCAGCCGATCTACGTGGTGGCCAAGCAATGGATGTGGAAGGTGCAGCACCCGGGCGGCCAGCGCGAGATCGACCAGCTGCATGTGCCGGTAGGCCTGCCGATCCGGCTGGTGATGACCTCGCAGGACGTGATCCACAGCTTCTACGTGCCGGCCTTCCGCGTGAAGCAGGACGTGCTGCCGGACCGCTACACGCAACTGTGGTTCACCGCGACCAAAGCGGGCACCTACGACCTGTTCTGCGCCGAGTTCTGCGGCACCGACCACTCGCGCATGCGTGGGCGGGTGGTGGTGATGCCGCCGGCCGACTACGCGCGCTGGCTGCACGCGCACCAGGGCACCGGCCTGGCAGCGCAGGGCGCGGCCCTGTTCCGCCAGCTCGGCTGCAGCGGCTGCCACGATCCGCGCTCGGGCGTGCACGCGCCCGACCTCTACGACCTCTACGGCCGCACCGTGCCGCTGGCCGACGGCTCGCAGGTGCTGGCCGACGAACGCTACCTGCACGATTCGATCCTGCTGCCGAAGAAGCAGATCGCCGCCGGTTACGCGCCGATCATGCCCAGCTTCGAGGGCCGCATCGGCGAGGAGGACGTGCTGGCCCTGGTGGCGTACCTGAAGACCCGCACCCACGCGGCGGAGGACACCGATGAGCACCGTTGAGCTTCCGCGGCCACGCAGTTACCTGGAGGAAGGCTTCGGCCTGCGCTCGTGGCTGGTGACCCACGACCACAAGCGCATCGGCGTGCTGTACGGCCTGGGCATCACCTTCTTCTTCTTCCTCGGCGGGCTGGCTGCCGCACTGATCCGCTGGGAGCTGGTCACGCCTGCCGGCGACCTGCTGAGCGCGGAGACCTACAACAAGGCCTTCACCTTCCACGGCGTGGTGATGGTGTGGTTCTTCCTGATCCCCTCGATCCCCGCCACGCTGGGCAATTTTCTGCTGCCGCTGATGATCGGCGCGCGCGACGTCGCCTTTCCGCGCCTCAACCTGTTCAGCTGGTACCTGTACATGGCGGGCGGCATCTTCACGCTGGCCTGTCTGCTGCTGGGCGGCGTGGACACCGGCTGGACCTTCTACACGCCGTTCTCGACGATGTTCTCCAACTCGCACGTGATGATGGCGGTGGTCGGCGTGTTCATCGTGGGCTTCTCGTCGATCTTCACCGGCCTCAACTTCATCGTCACCATCCACACCATGCGCGCGCCGGGCATGACCTGGATGCGCCTGCCGCTGTTCGTGTGGGCGATGTACGCGGTGGCGCTGGTGATGATCCTGGCCACGCCGGTGCTGGCGATGACGCTGGCGCTGATCGGCCTGGAGCGGCTGTTCGGCGTGGGCATCTTCGACCCGGCGCTGGGCGGCGATCCGGTGCTGTTCCAGCACTTCTTCTGGTTCTACTCGCACCCGGCCGTGTACATCATGATCCTGCCGGCGATGGGACTGGTCAGCGAGCTGATCACCAACGGCGCGCGCCGGCGCATCTTCGGCTACAAGTTCATGGTCTACGCGATCGTCGGCATCGCGGTGGTCGGCTTCCTTGTGTGGGGCCACCACATGTTCGTGGCGGGGCAGTCGATGTACGCGAGCATCGTGTTCTCGATCCTGTCGTTCATCATCGCGGTGCCTTCGGCGATCAAGGTCTTCAACTGGACCGCCACGCTGTACAAGGGCGACATCGTCTTTGATGCGCCGATGCTCTACGCGCTCGGCTTCGTCGGGCTGTTCATGCTCGGCGGCCTCACCGGCCTGTTCCTGGCCGCCACCGCGCTGGACGTGAACCTCACCGACACCTACTTCGTGGTGGCACACTTCCACTACATCATGGTCGGCGGCGCGGTGATGGCCTATCTGGGCGGCATCCACTACTGGTGGCCCAAGATCACCGGACGGATGTATTCCGAGGCCTGGGCGCGCTTCGCGGCGATCCTGATGTTCTTCGGCTTCAACCTGACCTTCTTCCCGCAGTACATCCTGGGCGTCGAGGGCATGCCGCGGCGCTATCACGAGTACCTGCCGCAGTTCCAGGTGTGGAACGTGCTGTCCTCCGCCGGCGCGACGATCCTGGGCGTGGCCTATCTGCTGCCGCTCTTCTACCTCGCCTGGTCGCTGCGCCACGGCGCACGCGCCGGCCCCAACCCGTGGGACGCGACCGGCCTGGAATGGCAGACCCCCTCGCCGCCGCCGCCGCACAACTTCGATGTCACGCCGACCGTCACCGAAGGCCCCTACGCCTACCGCCGATGAACGCCCGAACCCATTCCGTGCCCGAACAGTTCGACGACCCCTTGCAGCAGCGCGAGGCCGCGACGCTGGGCATGTGGGCGTTCCTGGCTACCGAGATCCTGTTCTTCGGCGTGCTGTTCGCCGGCTACACGTTGTGCCGCGTGCGCTTCCCCGAGGCCTTCGCCGAAGCCAGCCGGCACACCGACATGCTGCTGGGCACGATCGAAACGGCCGTGCTGCTGACCAGCAGCTGCGCGGTGGCGCTGTCGGTGCGCGAGGTGCAGCTCGGCGGCCGGCGGCTAGCCACCGCGTTGCTGGGCGTCACCGCGCTGCTCGGCGTCAGCTTCCTGGTGATGCACGGCTTCGAGTACTACGCCGAGTACCAGGAGGGGCTGATCCCATCGATCCATTACACCCAGCAGGGCGTGTACGCGCATGGCATGGCGATCTTCTATTGCCTGTACTACTTCATCACCGGCTTCCACAGCCTCCACGTGACCATCGGCGTCGTGCTGATGGCGGTGATGGGCTGGCGCACCTGGCAAGGCGCCTTCGACCAGGACTACCACACGCCGCTGGAGCTGACCGCGCTGTACTGGCACCTGGTCGACATCGTGTGGATCTTCGTCTACCCGGTGATCTACCTGGTCGGGAGGGCCGGATGAACGCCCGTCCGCAACGCAGCCACCGCAGCGGCCCGCGGCCGCCGTCGCTGGGCAGCAACCTGTGGACGCTCCTCGCCCTGCTGGTGCTGCTGGGCCTGAGCGCGGGCAGCGCGCTGCTCAAGCTCGGGCCGTTCAACACGGTGGCCAACCTGGGTATCGCGGTGATCAAGGCGCTGCTGGTGCTGACCATCTTCATGCGCCTGAAGACCGACAATGCGCTGCTGCGGATCGTGGCCGGCGCGGGCTTTGCCTGGCTGGCGGTGATGATCGCGCTGGGGCTGGCGGACGTGCTGACCCGCACGCCGCTGCTGCCGCCCTGGTGAATCGCGCACCGGGCGAGCTGCGGAATGCGGGTGTGGGACCTATTCGAAGCGCAGCGCCTCGATCGGATCCAGCGACGCGGCCCTCACGGCGGGCGCGATGCCGAACACCACGCCGGTAGCAGTCGAGGACCCGACCGAGATCAGCACCGCCCACAACGGCATGTGGACCGCCGAGAACGCCGGTACGGAGAGGGCGATGACGTGGGCGGCGGCGTAGCCAACCAGTACCCCGACGGCGCATCCCATCAGGCAGATAAGGACCGATTCGGTGAGAAACTGCAGCAGGATGTCGGTCCGCTCGGCGCCCAGGCTCTTGCAGATGCCGATCTCGCGCGTCCGCTCGGTGACCGACACGAGCATGATGTTCATGATGCCCACGCCGGCCACGAACAGCGAGATGCCGACGATCGCCGCCAGGATCAGGCTGACTTCGTCGAACAGGTGCGTGATCGATGACGCCAGTTGCGAGGCGGTCTGTACCTTGAAGTCGTCCCTTTCGCCGGGCGCCAGACGGTGCCGCGCGCGCATCAAACGAGTGATCAGGTCGGCGGTTGCCGCTACCTGGGACACGTCGTCGACGGTCATGCGTATCTGGATGTTCGGTTCGGTGGCGGCGCCGATGATGCTGTGCGCGGTACCGAAGGGAATGACCACGAGGTTGTCCTGGTCGAGTCCCGCCAGGTTGCCGCGCTTGTTGAGCACGCCCACGATGCGGAAGTCCTCGTCCCGGAGCCGGATGAACTGTCCAACGGGCATCGGCGGCAGCCCGAGGTCCTCTGCCACCGAGTCGCCGATGACGCAGACCCGGCGGTGGGACACCTCGTCCAGGTGGCTGATGAAGCGCCCGACCACCGGATAGTACTGCCCCGACTCGGCAAACCCGGGCGTGGTTCCGTACAACGTCGTGCTGCTCATGCCGCCGCGATAGCGCACTTGCTCGGAGAATTGGCCGAGCGAGAGCACCGGCGTTACGTGCGACAGATGGGGCACGTCGTGCTCGATGGCCTGCAGATCCGCCTCGGTGATCTTGCGGTAACTGCCCTGGATCCGCTGCTTGGTCGAGGGGTTGGCATACAGCACGATGGAGTTGGTTCCCAGGCCCTTGAACTGCGCCGACACGGAGTCGCCGAAGCCCTCGATCAGGCTGACCACCGCAATGACCGACGCCACGCCGATCATCACGCCGAAAGCGGTCAAGGCCGCACGCAGCGCGTGCGAACGCAGCGCCGTTACGGCCGCCCATGCGCCTTCGAGCGCTCGCCGTGGCGCCCGCTCAACGTGCATCGACGCCATCGAACACCACCTTTCCATCCGACAGGCCCACCCGGCGCCGGCAGCGCAGCGCGATCTCCCGTTCGTGCGTGACCATCAGGATGGTCTGCCCGGCCCGGTTCAGGGCGTCGAAAATCCCCAGGACTTCTTCCGTGGTACGCGAGTCGAGGTTCCCGGTCGGCTCGTCGGCCAGGATGATCGACGGCTGGCCCACCAGCGCGCGGGCGATGGCCACGCGTTGGCGCTGGCCACCCGAAAGCTGGTTGGGCAGGTGCTCCATGCGGTCGGCCAGGCCGACCTGGGCCAGCGCCTCGGCGGCCATCCGCCGGCGCTGGCGAGGGGCGATGCCGCGGTAGACCAGCGGCTGCATGACGTTGTGCAGTGCGTCCATGCGCGGCAGCAGATTGAACCCCTGGAACACGAACCCGATCCGCCGGTTGCGCAGTTGCGCCAGTTCCCGTTCGCTGCGTCCGCCGACGTCCACACCGTCGAGCAGGTAGCGCCCGGCGGTGGGCACGTCCAGGCAGCCGAGGATGTTCATCAGCGTCGACTTGCCCGAGCCGGACGCGCCAGTGAAAGCCACGTAATCGCCAAGCTCCACGTGCAGGTCGACCTGGTCCAGTGCCACCACCGTGGCGTCGCCCATGAGGAACCGCTTGCTGATGCCTTTAAGTTCAATCATCGGCGGCGTTGTCCTGCTCGCCACCGGTCGTGCCAGCCCGGGCGGCGCCGGCGTCGGCAAAGACGGGGTCGCCGTCCCGAAGGTGGTGCAAGGTCAGGTAGGGGCCCGTAATGACCTGCTCGGCAGGCTTCAGGCCGGACACCAGCTCGATGCTGGTATCGTCGGAAATGCCGGTCGTCACGTAGCGCTTCCTGGCCATGCCCTGGTCGTCGACCATGACATAGGGGCGTTCGCCCTGGGCGTCCGCTTCGCTTTTGCCGGCCTGGTCCCGTTCGTACAGGACCGCCCCCACCGGAACGACCAGCGCGCCCTTGCGCTGGTCAGTAAATATTTCCGCGCGGCAGGACATGCCCGGGCGCACCGGCAGGTCCTTGCCGATGGACAGCGCGATGCGGGTGGTGAACATGTGCCCCTGATGCCCGGCGTCGGTATCGGCCGACGAGCGGATGAATCGCACCTTGCCCTCGAGAACGCGGCCGGGTACGGCGAGCGCGTGCACTTCGGCATTCTGTCCGACGTGCACGTGGCTGATGTCCGCCTCGTCCACGTCCACTTCCGCCAGTACCTCCGAGGGGTCCGCAATCTGCATCAGCGAGGAGCCCGGGATGTTCGTGCCGGCCACGACCGTCTCGCCCACGCGTGCGGAAAGCCGGGTGACCAGGCCGTCGATCGGCGCGCGGATGACCGTCTTGTCCTGGTTCTCGCGTGCCTGGTTGAGTTCGGCCTCGGCCTGGGCCAGCGCGCTTTCCTGCGATCGCAGGGTCAGGCGGGCCACCTGCAGGTCGCTGCGCAGCCGGTCGAACGCGTCCGCGCTGACCATGTGCTGCGCGAAGAGGTCCTTGTTGCGGGCGAGGTTGCGCTCCAGGGTGGCGACGGTCACCCGTTGCGCCGCGATCGCGCTCTTCTGCTGCGAAACGGCGGCCTCCCGCTGGGTCACGGCGGCCTCGTAGACGCTGGGGTCCAGCCGCACGACCACCTGGCCGCGGGTCACGTGGTCGCCTTCCTCGACGGTGGTCTGCACCACCTGCCCGATCACCTGCGGGCGCAACTCCACGCTTTCCCTGAAGGCCAGGTTGCCCGAGGCGAGGATGGAACTTCGCAGGTCGGCCGCGTGCACCGGCATGACCACTACGCGTTCGCCTTCGTGGTGCTGGGCCAGCCGCGAAAGCACGACCAGCGCGATGATCGCGAAGGCGAGCGCACCGAAGACCAGCCGGCGGCTCGTGCCCGCCGGGTGCCGCTCGGCGCCGTCGGTTGCCGTCACCGGGGCAGGCGAGAGGCGCGCGTTCATTTCCACCCCAGGTACAGAAGGTGGGCGCTCGTGAGCAGCAGCCACGGCGACAGGACGGTGACCATCGCGCGGCGTCGTGAGACGCCGGTATAGACCGCATAGCCGATCACCAGCAGCGCCAGTTCCCACAGGCAGAGCACGTCGTAGTTGGCAAGGAACCCGGCGATGCCGCCGACCGGAGCGGAGGACAGGAATCCTGCCGCGCTGGTGATGGAAAGCTGCTCGGCCGCCAGTCGCTGGTGAGGGCCGATGGCCATGCGCAGCCCGCTGCCGACGTATCCGGCAAGTTCCGGCAGCCGCGACCAGGCGGCCAGTGCGAGCCACTGCAGCGGCGTGGGCGTCTCACGCACCTGCCACTGCGACACCACGCGCAGGTAGGCCGCGATCACCGCCACCGTGAGGGACAGCCCCAGCACCTTGCCGGCGAGGGCCTCGACGATCAGGACACGAGGGGTGATGGCCTGGCTCATCCGCTCCAGTGCATGGGGATCGAGCTTGCCCTGCAGCGCCTCCAGGGCCTTGTGGGAGAGCCAGTCCATGTCCACCGTTTCGAAATAGGCCGACCAGTAGACCAGCGACGCGACGATCACCAGAACCATGGGAACCCACCAGGACCGGGGGGTACGCTTGATCGATTCGAAGCCGGGCGCGGGGCTGGACAATACGTCCACGCCGGCCTGGGTTACGGCAAGAAGCCTGTTCATTCAGACACACTCCAACATCGTGTCCGCCACGGGGGCGGAGTCTTCGCAGCGCAACGTCATGCGCGCCTGTGGGTCATCGACGAGCCGGTACCGGCGGTGACACGCCAATCCGGTGTGCTCTTCGTGCTCGATCACGATCACTACGTGGTCGCGCGCGTATCGGCTGACCAGCGCCGAGGCCAATGCGCGGTGCGTGGTGTCCATCGCGCTGAGCGCCTCGTCCATGACGAGCACGGCCGGGGCACGCACCAGGCTCCGGACCAGCGCCACCATCTGCTGCTCGCCCGAGGAAAGCGCGCGCCCCCCCTCGCCGACCATGGCGTCCAGGCCCAGGCCCAGTGACGCGAGCAGGCGCAAGCCGCCCGATCGCTCGAGCATCTCCAGTCGCGCCGTGGCCGGTTCGGCGTCGAGCCCGCAGAGGATGTTGTCCAGCACCGTGCCCGAGAACAGATGCGACTGCTTGGGGACGACCACCACCTGGCTTCGCAACCAGGCCGGTGCGAGCCGCTCGACCGGGACGCCGTCGATCGTGTATGCCCCCGCATCGTGGGCCCAGGTCTGCTGCAGCACGCGCGCCAGCGTGCTTTTGCCCGAACCGTTGCCGCCCTGGAGCCGGATCAGCTCGCCACGCCGGGCGACGAAGTGCGGAACGGACAGCAGGGGGCGTCCGTCCGCATACCGGACCACGGCATCGCGCAACTCGAGCATCGAGAAACCCGCCGGTTGCAACCCGGTTGCCAGGTCCTCCCGTTTCGCGCCCAGCGCCTCGACGATGCGGCAGGCGGAGATCCACGCCTGCTGGCACACGATCACCGACTGGGCCAGCCGCATGACCGATGGCAGCGCGTAGCCGAGGATGGCGTACATCGCGATCAGCGTGCCGGCGCCGCCGTGTCCGGCGATCGCCTCGTTGCCCAGGTAATACAGCGCGAAACCAAGAAGTCCGGCACTGGCCAGTTCGACGAAGAGCGCCAGGTCGCCAGACTTCCTGCGGATGCCGTAGGCCTCGGCGAGGTACTGGTCCATGCTTGCCTGTACGTGCTTCGCGCGAAGGGCCTCCAGCGAATAGGTCTTGATCTCGCTGATGCCGCGGATGCTGTCGAGGAAGCTCGACTCGGTGCGCGCGAAAGCCGCGGCGGCGCGCCGCTGCATGCGGCTGATGCCCGCGAATGAGCGCATGTAGACGGCGAAAAGCAGGCACACCTCGCCGATCGCCGCCAAGCCCACCAGCCGCGACATCATCACCATGGCGGCCAGGCACGACACCGTCATCAACACATCGATGATCATGCCCCCGATGTTGGCGATGAGCGTGTTGTTGACCGCGACCAGGTCGTTCAGGCGCGATGCCACGTCGCCGTCGCGCCGCGAGCGGAAGTACCACGGATGCGCGAAGAGGATACGCCCCAGGAAAGAGCGGGAGACGTTGCGTCCCGAATCCAGGAAAAGCCTGGCCCCGAAAAGCTGGCGCAGCCAGCCCACCGCACCCCTGACCAGCCCCAGCGCCACGAACACGAGCGCCACGACCAGCGCCTGCCTGACGTCATGAAGCGGAATCGCCTTGTCCACCATCACCTGGAGCAGGAGGGCCGAAGCGATCCCCAGGCCCGCATAGACGGTGCCGAGGAACACCGACTGCGTGATCCAGATGTTGTTGGCGAACAGGTGCTCGACCAGCCATCGCCACGGGCTGGGTGGTTCGGGGGCGACGGCCGTCGGAGCCGAGACGAGAATCGCCACGCCCGTCTTCCACAGTGCGGCGAACGCATCCAGGGTCATCCGGTAGTGCCCGGTCGCCGGGTCGACCACGTGCACCCGGCCCCGGCGGATGCCCTCGACGACGACGAAATGGAGCAATCCCTCGCGCGTCACCACATGGGCGATCAGCGGGAAATCGCAGGCCGGCAGGTCCGCGATGCCACCGCGCACCGCTTCGGCCTGCATGCCCAGCGATCTGGCCGCCCGCACCAGCCCATAGGCGGAGGTGCCGGAAGCATCGGTGCCCGCTTGCTCTCGCAGGTACTCCATGGAACAGTCCTGGCCGTGCATGCGCAGCACGGTCAGGAGCGCCGCCGGTCCGCAATCGGACATGTCGTGTTGCAGGGCGATCCGCCGCCGGCGGAGCCAAGGCACGTGTGCGAGCAGACGGCCTGGTTTCACGGCTGGACCTGCGAGGACAGGCCGAGCAGGTGGGGGATCAGCCCCACCGCGCAATGCGTCAGGAATACCAGCAGCCAGGCCCCGCCCACGATCCAGACGAGCGAGCGGGGGCCGAGCGAGGTGCGCGCGTGGAGCGTCCGGGCCACGATCGCGCACCAAAGCAACTCGAAGATGCTCAACTGTCGCAGCGCGCCGCCCCAGAGCGGCGAGGAGGCCAGGCCGGGCAACAGCGCGGCCAGGGAGCCAGGCGGATGGCTCAAGTAATCGATGCTGTGGTGGCCTGCTACGAACGCGAGCATCACCAGAAGCTGCAGCGCCCCTATAAGGGAGCCGAACAATGCGGCCGCAAAGGCGTCCCTGAAGCGGATGCTCTCGCTGGCGGCAACCGAAAACAGTTGCAGCACCAGCGCAAGTAACAGCGTGCGCACCAGCAGCGCCACCGGCTGCACCGCCGACGCGGCCAGCAGGCCGGTGGCGTCGAACGCGTGCAGGGCATAGTCCCGGGTGTCCATGGCAGGGCCACCACCGAGCACCAGCGTGTTGAACAACAGTATGTACAGGACCAACAGCAGGCAGGAGGCGAGGAAGACTTTCCAAAGCCCGCTCCTGGCGACCGTGCCCTGCCCTGCAAAACCGGACTGCGACATCTCCATGACTACGCTCGCTCCTTACCGGGCCGCCAGGTGGCTCGACGAATGCGTCGCCGCGACCCTGCTTGCCTGGAACTCACCGATGAAAACGCGGACCAGGCGGCGGTCCGCGCCGTACACGAACAGCGCCGGCGTGGCCAGTCCGCCGAATGACCCGGCGACCTCCCGCGGGTCCAGATAGCCCAGGGTCACCCCGGGCAATCGCCCCATCGCCTGCAGGTCGCGGCTCGGCTTGGCGAGGTCTTCGCGCTCGTAGGTGAGCATGACCAGACGATCGAGGTGGAACTCCGGCCAGTGTGCGAGCAACGCCTGGATCTGCTGCCGGCAGTGCGGGCAACTCTCCCTGAAGATCATCACCGCCAGCGGTGCCTGCTGCCCGTCCAGCCTTGCCACCGCGCCTTCAGGCGTCCGGTAGGCAATGGCCGGCACCGCGCTGCCCAAGGGCGGCAGCTCGCCAGTCGGCGCTGCGATTGCCAGCCACGCCAGCGACGAGGCCAGGACGGCAAAAAGCGTGAGGACGAGGACAACGCCCCACCATCGACGTGACATGGATGCTTTCCCCCTTCCAGTGCCTGCCGCCGAAGCGGCGGCAGGCATCCGAGCGCGTTACCGCTTAACCACCGGCGCAGGCCGCGATCGCGGCCTGGGTACCACCGGCTTCGGCCGCTTCGGCCAGCAACAGCCAGCCCTCCGGACCCGAAAGCGCCAGCACGGCAGCAATGCCGACGGCGATACCGCACGCGCTGCTCAAGCCGCCACGAATGTTCAGCTGGGACTGCTCATCAAGCTTCTGCATGTCTGTTTCCTTGAAAGTTAGAAGCCAAGGGCATCGGCACAGGCCGCGACCGTCGCAACGCCGACGGCCGGGTCGACCGCGAGAATCCCACCCTCGGTGAGCATGATGCCGGCGATGCCCGCACCACAGCCCACGCCCGTCCAGAAACTGCCGCCCTGGGCGACCAGCATCTCTTCCTGACTCAGCTTTTCCATTTGCTACTCCTTATCGTTGACGCTCCCCGTTGGAGAGCTCGGCCAAGGCGGATCCTCCCGACCCACCATGCCCCCGCAGGCCATGCCTGCCCCTTTGCGGCGCCTCCTGCGCCGAATTCCCGCTACCGGCCATGCGCGCCGACGTGATGGAACCCCAGCGACGCGGCGACCGCCGTCAACGTTGCACCCAGCGCAAGGAGGGCACTCCCCGCCACGGTGGCATGCAGGATTGCCGAGGCAGCCGCCCAGCCGCCGTAACAGACCATGGCGCAGCCAGACAGCAGCCCGTTGCGACGATTGCGGTGGCCGCCGCCCGAAGCGATGGCGGGAGCCCTGCTGGTCGCAAGCAACAGCGACGTGCCCAGCGCGCCGGACCCGAAGACGAGCACCGTCAGCAGCTCTGCCGGCCGGTAAAATGCCAACCCGACGGCGACGACCAGCAGCACCGGCATGGCGAACACCTGTGCGGACAGATAGCGCACCATCCACCAGGTGCCGCGCGGCAGCGGTGCGCAGGCGAGCAGCCAGGGCATCTGCTCGCCACTGGTCATGAGCCAGCCGACTTCCGCGCCGAATGCGCCCAGGGCGCAAACCAGGGCCGCGTCCGACAGTGGCCCGACCGCAAGCGACTGCCGGTGCCCCACGACAACCACCACGACCGCCATCACCACGGCGCTCACTCCGGCCTGCCACAGCCGCTCGGGATGGCGCCAGGCGAGCCGGCAACCCGTCCCCAGCAACCGGGCCAGCCGGCCGGTCGCGAGCGGAGTCCGACGTCTGTGGACGACGGGGCGCCGGTTGGCGGAGGGGCCTTGGCGCATGCCGGAAAGATAAACCGCCGCCAGCAGGCGCGGCAGCAGGCCGGCGGCGAGCACGCTCGCAAGCAGGCTCGTCCACAAGGGGAGGGCGTTCCCGGCCAACGCCATACCGAGCCACGTTGCGCCGCTCTCCAGACGAGCGGCAGCCAGCGCCATCGGCGCTTTCAGCGCCGGCAACCTGGAGGCCGACGCAAGCAGCAGTATCAAGGTCATGCCGCCCCTGGCCACCGCCTGCGCGCCGATCTTGCCAAGCCAACGCCTGCTGCATGCGGCAACCGCCACGGCAAGCAGCGCGGCGGTCACGGCGAGCGACAGCGCCATGGGGTAGAACGCGAGCATGCCGTAGCGGCCGAGCAGGATCGAGACGTTCGCCACGGGCGAAAGCAGCAACAGCGGAAAGGCCACGCTGGCAGTGGCCAGCACGATCGCGCGCGCACGCAGAACGTCCGCGATGCGCACCGGCGAGCCGACGAGCAGCGTGGCGTCGTGCCGTCCGTAGAGCATGCGCTGGGCGAGGCCGATGCCTCGGATCCAAGTCGCTCCGAACAGGAGGGCCAGCAACAGGCCTTCCAGCCGCCCCGGTGCCGCGCGCATGCTGCCGCTCAGGTATTGCAGGAAAACGTAGGCGACCACGTGCAGCATGAGGTAGCCGCCCAGGAGCGCGCCGGCTCCGAGGAAGGCCGCGATGGGACCGAAGTCCAGCTGCGTTTCCCGCGCCGCCAGGCGGAACTCGTGCGCGACCCACCAGCGCCAGTCCGTCACGGTGCGGTTCATCGGCCGCCCACCAGCGACACGTAGGCTTCTTCGAGGGTCTTCGCCCCTTCCCTGGCCAGCCCCATCACCTGGGCGGTTTCGCCCACGGCCACCAGGCGGCCGCCCATGAGGAGGCCGACGTGCGTTGCCAACTGCTGGGCCGTGTCCATCATGTGGGTGGACATCAGCACGGACGCGCCGGCCTGCACAACGCGCAGAAGCACCTGCCGGATCTGTCGCGCCGCGATGGGGTCGAGCCCGGTGAATGGCTCATCCATGACGAGCAGCGAAGGTTCGTGGACCAGGGCACCGGCCAGGGCCACCTTCTGCCGGGTACCACGCGACAGCGTACCGAGTCGCGCGTCGCGGTTTTTGGCCAGGCCCAGTTCGACCAGCAGCGCCTCGGCGCGCATCAAGGCGTCAGCGGCTTCCATTCCCCACAAGGCGCCGACGAACTCGACGTATTCGATCACGCTCAACACGTCGTACAGCGCCGGTTCGTCCGGCACGTACGCCATGGACTGCCTGGCCCGGATCGGCTGGCGTTGCACGTCGTACCCGCAGATGCGCACCGCGCCGGCGTCGGGAGCATCCAACCCGGCGACGATGTTCAGCGTGGTCGTCTTGCCCGCTCCATTGGGGCCCAGCAAGGCGAAGACACTCCGCGCGGGCATCCGGAAATCCAGGCTATCCAGGATGGTGCACCCGCCGAGGTTCCGGCCAAGCCCTTCCACGACGAGCACATCCGAACCCACAGCGATATCAGCTTTGCCAACCATCGAACTGCCGACTCCATGTCTTTCCAGCGGTCGAACCCACGACCGGACGCCGGGGCGCCGCTCTTGACGGATCTGGTGGTGGCGTTGCGTTGCATGTAACGGGCGCGTCGTGCGGACAACCATGCGGCGTCCTGCGCTCGTGAACAAAGCCCCCTCCGTTCCCTTTTTCAAGCTAGGGTTAGGCTTGCGCGAGTGTCAACTGGAAAAATTCCAAAGAGTTGACGGCTGGCATCCGGGGCGCCGTGCCGAGCGTCCATGGCGGGCACGCTCACTCGGCCTGGCCGAGGACGAAGCGGCGGCCGGAGCGGCGGCGAGGAACCCGTGCATGTGCGCTGTGGGTTCATCAGCATGCTGGCACGATCCTCGCTAGCCGTGCGGAAACCCTCACGTCGATAGCGCCCGTCCCGCTCATGAGTTCGCCATTGGAAATCACTTTCGCCACGCCGTCGCCGGCTTTCGCCGGCTTCCGGGAAGCCGCT
Source organism: Frateuria sp. GZRR33 (assembly GCF_051900425.1). Classification (NCBI taxonomy): domain Bacteria; kingdom Pseudomonadati; phylum Pseudomonadota; class Gammaproteobacteria; order Lysobacterales; family Rhodanobacteraceae; genus Frateuria; species Frateuria sp. GZRR33. The sequence continues at coordinate 129,221 of NZ_JBHZGK010000005.1, read as the reverse complement.
CAGGCCTGCCTGGACATGCTGCGCCAACGCACCGGCCTCGGCGCCTGGTATTTCACCCGCGTCGACGGTGAGGACTGGCTGGTGCTGGTGGCCGCCGACGAGCGTTTCGGCGTGCGCAACGGGGACGCCCTGCGCTGGGCCGATTCGATCTGCTCGCGTATGGTCCGCGGCGGCCCGTGCGTGGTGGCCGACGTCAGCACCCACGCGCCGTATGCCGCCGCGCCCATCGTCCAGCGCGGCATCGGCGCGTACCTGGGCGTGCCGGTGCGGCTCGACCACGGCGCGGTAGGTACGCTGTGCGGGATCGACCCGCAGCCGGTGGCGGTCGACCTGGAGCGCTGGCTGCCGATCGTGCAGCTGTGCGCGCAGATGCTCGCCACGCTGTGGCGCCACGACGTCGACCTCAAGGAAACCCGGCGCCGCGCCGAACGCGCCGAGCTGGAGGCAATGACCGACCCGATGACCGGCATCTTCAACCGCCGCGGCTGGCGCGAACTGCTCTCGCTGGAGGAGCAGCGTTGCCGCGACGAGCACACCACCGCCGGCGTGGTGGTGGTCGACCTGGACCGCCTCAAGCAGACCAATGACACCCAGGGCCACGCCGCCGGCGACGAGCTCATCCAGCGCGCGGCGAAAGAGATCACGCGCGCCGTGCGGGCGGTGGACGTGGTCGCGCGCCTGGGCGGCGACGAATTCGTCGTGCTGGTACTGGACGTCGGGCCGATCGAACTGGCCCGTCAGGCCGCCCGCATCGAACAGGCCCTGCGCGCCGCCGGCGTCGCCGCCACCCTGGGCTACAGCTGGCGCGGCCCCGACCGGGACCTGGGCGAGGCCTACCGTGAGGCGGATCTGCTGATGCTGGACGCCAAGCGCGGACGGTCGCGCGCTTCGTAGGTAGCGCGCAGGCTCTCCTGCAGGTCCTGTCGAAGCGTCAGCCGTCCGTCGCGGCTCACCCACGGCGGCGACGACTTGGCGCATCGACGCGAGCACACCACCGCGGCTGATCAGTTCATGGTCAAGCCGCGTGATCGTGTGCGCCTATGAGAAGCGCGCACTGGCGTGGGGACTGGCACCGCAACACGCATGGGTCGATTGAAGTGTACCGGCCGCGGACGACGCAAGGCGCCCCGCCGCCGTCGCCCGGCCGCCCCCGGCGCGCCACAAAACCCGGCGATAATGCGCCCGCACCTCAAGGAAAGGGGATCGTCATGTGGCACGTGTCGGTGGCGCGCTGGTCGCGCCAGGTCGGGTTGTGTCTGGGTTTGCTGGGGCTGGTGCTGCTGGCCGGCTGCAACCGTTCCTCGCAGGACAAGCCCGCGCTGCAGGGCGCGCCCGCCGATAGCGCCACCGCGCACGCGCCCGCGGGCAAGGCGGCGTTCGCACTCGCCTCGGCCGGCGCCGACCTGCGCGACACACGTACCGCGCTGGTGCTGCGCTTCAACGTGCCGTTGGCGGCGGCGCAGCCGTTCGACCGCGAGCTGGCGGTCACCGGCGGCAACGGCGAGCCGGTCAGCGGCAGCTGGAGCCTGGACGACGACGGCAAGACGCTGCGCTTCCCCTTCGTGCAGCCCAACACCCACTACGCCGTGCGGCTGCACGCCGGCCTGCTCGCCGCCGACGGCCGCACGCTGGGGCGCGAGCTCAAGCGCGACGTCTACTCCGGCAGCGTGCCGCCGGCGGTCGGGTTCGCCTCGCACGGCAGCGTGCTGCCAGCGCGCGGCAGCCGCGGTCTGCCGCTGGTATCGGTCAACGTGCACGACGCGGACGTGGAGTTCTTCCGCGTGCACGACGATGCGCTGTCGGATCTCTACTGCGCCTATCCATCGAACAAGCACCGCGACAGCTACGAGCTCGACCACGAGATCAACCGCTGGGACGTGTGCGAGCACGGCGACCGCGTCAAGCGGCCGATCACCGACATGGCCGATTCGGTCTACGCCAACCACTACACGCTGGGCGGCGACGACAACGAACGCACCGTGACCTACCTGCCGGTGCAGCGCGTGCGCGAACTGCAGCGGCCGGGCGTATACATGGCGGTGGTCAAGCAGGGCGGCACCTTCAAGGGCAGCTACGACAGCGCGATCTTCTTCGTCAGCGACCTTGGATTGCACCTGCGCATGTACCGCGACAACGCGCTGCTGCACGTGGCCTCGCTGCGCGACGGCTCGCCCTTGGAAGGCGTGGCGGTGGAGATCGACGGGCCGGACGGTTCTGCCAAGCTCAGGGCGACTACCGACGGCGACGGCAACGCGCTGATCGCCTACAAGCTCGATCCGTCCGACGTACTGATCGCGCGCCACGGTGATGACGTCTCGGTGTTGCCGTTCAACCGTCCCGCGCTGGACATTTCCAACTTCGACGTGACCGGCCGCAGGCAGGCACCGTTCGAGGTCTACGCCTGGTCCGGCCGCGACCTCTACCGGCCGGGCGAGACGCTGCGCGTGTCGGCGCTGCTGCGCGACGATGACGGCAAGCCGATGAAGGCGCAGCCGCTGTTCGTTCGCCTGAAGCAGCCCGACGGCCGCACGCTGGCCGACCAGCAACTGGCGCCCTCGGACCTCAACTATTACGCGCTGTCCCAGGCGATTCCCGCGGACGCGCCCACCGGGTTGTGGCAACTGGAATTCCGCCTCGACCCGGCAGCCAGGGAAGCGGTCGACGCCTTCCCGTTCCACGTCGAGGAGTTCCTGCCCGAGCGCCTGAAGCTCAGCCTGGACAGCCCGCAGGCGCGGCTGGTACCGGACGAGCCGCTCAAGCTCGAGGTCGCGTCCAGCTATCTCTACGGCGCTCCCGCCGATGGGAACCGCGTCACCGCCAAGCTGCTGCTGGCGCCGGAAGTGCATCCGCTGGAAAACCTCAAGGACACCTTCTTCGGCGACCCCACGCTGGATCTGCCTCGAAGCGCCGACGACGTGCTCGACGCCAGGCTTGACGCGCAGGGCAAGCTCGCCCAGCCGATCGCGCTGCCGGATGACGTCAAGCCGGTCGCGCCACTCGCCGTCACGCTTTCCGGCAGCGTCTACGAGACCGGCGGCCGCGCCGTCACCCGCCTGCTCAAGCGCGTGTACTGGCCGGCCCCGCAACTGGTCGGCGTGCGCCCGCTGTTCGATCCCAAGCAGGGCGCCGAGAGCGAAGGCCAGGCGGGTTTCGAGATCCTGCGCGCCGACGTCGACGGCAAGCTGGTCGCTGGCCATCACCTGAAGGTGCGGCTGCAGCGCGAGCTGCGCGACTTCTACTGGCTGTACGAGCACGGCGACGGCTGGAAATCCGACGCGCACCAGCAGCTGCAGCTGATCGAGGAGAAGGACGTCGACCTGGCCCCGGGCCAGCGCGTGCACGTCGACTTCCCGGTCGAGTGGGGCGGCTACCGGCTGGAGGTCTACGATCCGGAAACGAAGCTCACCACGGTATTCCCGTTCTTCGCCGGCTGGAGCTGGGAGGACGAGAACCTCGGCAAGGAGGCGCGTCCGGACAAGGTCAAGCTGCAGCTGGACAAGGCGCGCTACCGTGCCGGCGACACCATGAAAGTGACGGTGACGCCGCCGCACGACGGCCCCGGCCTGCTGCTGGTCGAGTCCGATCACCTGCTCTACGCGCGCGACATCGACGCCAAGGCTGGCAGCACCTTCGAGATCCCGGTCACCAAGGATTGGGAGCGCCACGACGTCTACGTCTCCGCACTGGTGTTCCGCGGTGGCGAGGCGCAGGAGCACACCACGCCGGCCCGCGCACTCGGCGTCGAGCATGTCGCGATGGAGCGCAACGACCGGCGCATCCCGCTCACGCTGAGCGCGCCGTCGCTGATGCGCCCGGGCAACCCGCTCGAGGTGACCGTGCAGGCCAAGGGTCTGGCCAACACGCGCGCCTACGTCACCCTGGCGGCGGTCGACCAGGGCGTCATCAACATTACCAACTACCCGGTGCCCGACGCCTGGGCCTGGATGTTCGCCAAGCGTGCCTTGAGCGTGGACGCCTACGATCTCTACAGCCGCATCATCGAGGCGATGGATGGCGCGGAGGCGAAGCTGCGTTACGGCGGCGACATGAGCGGCCCGGCGCTGCCGCACGCGGCACGCCTCAACCCCAAGGTGCAGATCGTCGACCTGTTCGCCGCGCCGGTCGCGTTCGACGCGCAGGGCAAGGCCACGTTGCGCGTGCAGGTGCCCGACTTCAACGGCAGCCTGCGCCTGGCCGCAATGGCCTGGAGCGCCGACCGTTTCGGCAACGCCGAGGGCGCCGTCATCGTGCGCGCACCGCTGGTGGTCGAGCCGAGCACGCCGCGGGTGATGGCCGCCGGCGACAAGGCGCGCGTCAGCCTGGACCTGAAGAACCTTTCTGGGCATGACGGCACGGCGAAGGTCGTGGTCAAGGTTAGCGGCCCGATCACCATCGCCAACGCCAGCCGCGAGGTGGCGCTCAAGGACGGCGCCGGCACCACGCTCAGCATGCCGGTCACGGCGAGCGCAGGCGCGGCCGTGGCCAAGCTCGACATCCACGCCACGCTCGGCGACTTCACGGTCGACCGCCACTTCGAGTTCGCCGTGCGTCCGGCCTGGCCCGAACTACAGACGACCGTGCCGCTGGCGATCGAGCCGGGCAAGCCCGCGCACCTGGATGCCGGCGCAGCCGGCGGATTGCTCGCGCCGACCGTGCGCGCGCAACTCACCCTGAGCACGCTGCCGCCGCTGCCTTACGGCTCCGCGCTGCGCGACCTGCTGCGCTATCCCTACGGCTGCATCGAACAGACCACCAGCAAGGGCTACGCCGCGCTGGTGCTCGACCCGGCCACCGCCACGGCACTGGGACTATCCACCAGCGAGGCGGCTCGTCGCGCCGCCGTCGACAGCGCCCTGGCACGCATTGCCTCGTTCCAGGCGGGCAACGGCCACTTCAGCTTCTGGGGTGGCACCAGCCCGATCGAAACCTTCATGACGCCGTACGTGGTCGACTTCATGCTCGACGCGCGCGAGGAAGGCTTCGCCGTGCCGCAGGAGGTGTTGCAGAAATCGCTGCAGCGCCTCAGCGACGACCTGCTCGGCGGCGGTCACGCCTATTACAGCTACGAGCACCACGACCACCTGCGCATCGCCGATGAGGCCTATTCCGGCTACGTGCTGGCCCGCGTCAACCGCGCGCCGCTGGGCACGCTGCGCGCGATCTTCGACCACGACCGCGACAAGCTGGTCGGCCCGCTGCCGCTGGTGCACCTGGGGTTGGCGCTCAAGCTGATGGGCGACACCGGGCGCGCGCAGAAGGCGGTCGACGAAGCCTTCGCCTGGGACAAGGAGCGTCCCTGGTACGTCGGCGACTACGGCTCGGACCTGCGCGACCTGGCGCTGATGGTCGCGCTCACCCACCGCTACGGCCTGGCCAGGCCCGCCTACGACGCCAAGCTGATCGACTGGGCGCGCAACGCCACCGCGCGCGACCACGCCAACAAGCAGGAGGTGCCGTACTACCACTGGTCGTGGTCCTACCTCTCCACCCAGGAGCAGGTGGCGATCGCCCGCGTGGCTCGCGCCTTCGACGCCGGCGGCGGCGCGCCGCTCGCGGTCACCCTCGCCATCGGCGGCAAGAGCGAGGCCGCGCCTGCCGACAAGCGCCTGTGGACGCGCGAACTCACGCTGGCCCAATTGAAGGAAGGCATCAGCGTGCAGCCGGCCGGCACGGCCACCGTGTTCGCCACGCTGGACGTCGCCGGCATCCCGCAGCAGCCGCCCGCCGCGGAGGACCGCCAGGTCGACGTGCGCCGCAGCTACTTCACCACCGACGGCCAGCCGTGGACCGGCGACACGCTGAAGGAAGGCGACACGCTCATCGCCGAACTTACCCTGGAAGCGCGCACCGACATGCCCGACGCCCTGGTCACCGACCTGCTGCCCGGCGGCCTGGAAGTGGAGAACCTCAACCTGGGCGGCGCGCAGCAGTGGGAAGGCATCGTCATCGATGGCATCGACATGCAGCAGCACACCGGCGCCGCCGACCTGGTGCACGAGGAGTACCGCGACGACCGCTACGCCGCCGCCCTCCACCTGCGCCGCGGCGACGCCGCCCACGTGTTCTACCTGGTCCGCGCGGTCACGCCCGGCGCGTACACGGTCCCGCCGCCGCTGGTGGAGGACATGTATCGGCCGGCTCTGCGGGGCATCGGCAAGTCGGTGCCGGCGAAGATGACGGTGGTCGAGCCCTGATCCCTGGAACCATCACGTCGGACGGCTTTGCTTTCGGCGGAAGCGAGGCCCACACAGGGCGAAGTCGGAGCGGAGCGAATGCTTCGACTTCGCCCGCTTGCGCGGAGCACTCGCGGCATGAACGGTCTCACCAGGAATCGTTCGCCGCGAGCGTAGGCCGCAGGCCGAAGTCGAAGGGCAGTCTGCATGAGTGACAGCGTTTCAGCGCCGCGTCGGCCCAAGATGCAACGTTGGCTGCGCGCTACGGCAGTCACATTGGTCGCGCTCCTGCTCGTGGCCGTCATCCTCGATCGCCTGTTCCCGCTCCCCTTGCCGGCCCCCGACACCGGCAGCACCGTGGTGCTCGCCCGCGACGGCACGCCGCTGCGCGCCTTCGCCGACAGCGACGGCGTGTGGCGCTATCCCACGACCACGGCCAAGGTCTCGCCGCTCTATCGCCAGGCGCTGCTCGCCTACGAGGACCGCTGGTACTACCGCCACCCCGGCGTGAACCCGTACGCCTTGCTGCGCGGCGCGCTGCAGGGCGCGCTCCACGGTCACGTCGTCTCCGGCGGCTCCACCCTGACCATGCAGGTGGCGCGCATCATCGAGCCGATCCCGCACAGTTTTGGCGGCAAGCTGCGCCAGATCTTCCGCGCGCTGCAGCTCGAAGCGCATCTCGACAAGACCCAGATCCTCGACCTCTACCTCGACCACGCACCCTTCGGCGGCACCATCGAAGGCGTCGAGGCCGCCTCGTGGGCGTACCTCGGCAAGAGCGCGAGCCGCCTGTCGCGCGCCGAGGCGGCCCTGCTCGCGGTGCTGCCGCAGGCGCCCAGCCGGCTGCGGCCCGACCGCCACCCGGAGGCGGCCCGCGCTGCGCGGGACAAGGTGCTGCGCCGGTTGCGCGACGAAGGCGTCTGGACGTCCGAACAGGTCAGTGACGCGGCGATCGAGCCGGTGGTCGCGCGCTCGCTGCGCGCGCCGCTCGCCGCCGCGCTGCTGGCCGAACGCCTGCACCGGCAGCAGCCGCGCGCGCGGCGCATCGTCACCACCATCGACGCCAACCTGCAGCGCGCCGCGGAGGATCACGTCGCCGGCTACCTTGCCCGGCTGCCCCCACGAAGTTCGGTCGCGGTGCTCGCGGTGGACAACGCCACGCTCGAGGCGCGCATCTACATCGGCACCGGCGAGTTCGCTGATCCCGAACGCGCCGGCCACGTCGACATGGTGCGCGCGCCGCGCTCGCCCGGCTCCACGCTCAAGCCGTTCCTCTACGGGCTGGCGCTGGACGACGGGCTGGTCACTTCCGAGAGCCTGCTGGTCGACGCGCCGCAGGACTTCGGCGGCTACCACCCGGGCAACTTCGACGAGGCCTTCAGCGGCCCGGTGAGCGTGAGCCAGGCGCTGCAGCGCTCGCTCAACGTGCCGGCGGTGGACGTGCTCGACCGCGTCGGACCCAACCGCTTCGTCGCGCGCCTGGCAAGCGGCGGCGTCGACCTGCAGCTGCCCGAGGGCGCGCGACCGAACCTGTCGATCATCCTCGGCGGCACGGCGGCGAAGCTCGAAGACCTCGTCGGGGGCTACAGCGCGCTCGCCAACGGCGGCATCGCCGGCGCCCCGCGCTACACGCCGGACCAACCCGTCCGCCCGCGGCGCCTGCTCTCGCCGGGCGCCGCCTGGATCATCCGCGACATCCTCGCCAGCAACCCCGCCGACGTCGAAGGCGCACCGCTCGAAGGCACCATCGACCGCCACGCCGCGGTCGCCTGGAAGACCGGCACCAGCTACGGCTACCGCGACGCCTGGGCGATCGGGGTGACCGACCGCTGGACGATCGGGGTGTGGATCGGCCGACCGGACGGCACTCCCTCGCCCGGCCAGTACGGCGCCGTCACCGCGCTCCCGCTGCTGTTCCAGCTCAGCGACATGCTGCCCGCCCGCGGTGGCGTGCACGCGCCGCGCCCGGCCAGCGTGCGCGCCATCGACATCTGCTGGCCTCTCGGCCAACCCGCCGCGACCACCGACACCAGCCTCTGCCGTCAGCGCCGCAGCGCGTGGAGTCTCGACGGCGCGCTGCCACCTACCTTCGCCGAACGCGATCCCGGTGCCTGGATGAGCGGCCGCGTCGAGCTGCGCGTGGACGCGAAGGGCCGCCGCCTGAGCGCCGGCTGCCACGCCCCGCACGAACGCAGCCTAACCCTCGCCCGCTGGCCCGCCCTCGCCACACCCTGGCTCGACGCCGCCGACCGAACGGCCTCCGCCCTGCCCGCGCTGGCACCCGGCTGCCCACCGGACTCCCTCGCCGCCGCCGTGCCCATCCGCATCAGCGGCCTGCGCGAAGGCAGTCTCCTGCGCCAGGCACCCAACAGTGCCGCGCCATTGCGCCTCTCGGTACGTGCCCTCGGCGCCCAGGGCACCGTGCAATGGCTGCTCGACGGCCGCCTGCAGGGCAGCACGCTGGGCGAAAGCAACATCACCCTGAACTTGGCCGGCCCGGGCCACCACGCGCTCACGGCCTTGTCACCGTTGGGTTCGTGGGCAAGTGTGCGCTTCGTGGTGGTTGATCCGAGCGCAGCCGGCACGAGCCGGCAAACATTCCGCTGACGCGCCGGCAGACCCCGTCGCGGTCGTCGCAGCGATCTTTTTGCCGACGTCACGGACTTGATTGGTGGGCCCACCAGGATTCGAACCTGGAACCAAGGGATTCGCGTGTTCCGGAAGTTTCCCCCCGGCGCGGACTATCTCTTCGCCCTCCGTCCAGCCGATGGCGTGGAATAGGTGGGGCGCGGGACGCTCTAGCCTGTTATCAAGGGCACTTCAGCCCCCAGGTAGTCTCTGCACCTTCCGGCGGTGTACCGCCGGCTTGGCTCAGGGTTGCCACCGGCCACATTTTCGCGCCGCTGAGGTTTCCCTGAATTCATCCCGTTCCCGTCCGCGCCTTACGGCGCGGCGGCACCTTTCGATGAGTCCCCTGCTCTAACCGTTGAGCTATAGGCCCTTGAGTGGCGATGGTACTTGGGGTGGGGTCGTGTGGGTAGGTGCCACGCCGCTGCCGACGCCTTGCAGGAACCCACTTGTGGACGACGCCCTTGGGCGGTCGTGCGAGAGAGCATCGCCTGCACGCCGGCTCCTACTTGAAGCCAGTGGCACTGGAACGACGACGCCCGCGCGAGGCGGGCGTCGTGTTGGTGCGTGAGGCTTGGTGCCTACTCGAGATCGAGGAACGAGCGCAGCTGCTCCGAGCGGCTCGGGTGGCGCAGCTTGCGCAGGGCCTTGGCTTCGATCTGGCGGATGCGCTCGCGGGTGACGTCGAACTGCTTGCCGACTTCCTCGAGGGTGTGGTCGGTGTTCATGTCGATGCCGAAGCGCATGCGCAGCACCTTGGCCTCGCGCGGGGTGAGGCCGGCGAGCACGTCGCGCACGGTTTCCATCAGGCCCGTCTCGGTCGCCGACTCGATCGGCGAGGAGGCGTTGGTGTCCTCGATGAAGTCGCCCAGATGCGAGTCCTCGTCGTCACCGATCGGGGTCTCCATCGAGATGGGCTCCTTGGCGATCTTGAGCACCTTGCGGATCTTGTCCTCGGGCATCTCCATCTCTTTGGCCAGCTCCTCCGGCGTCGGCTCGCGGCCGAACTGCTGGAGCATCTGGCGGGAGATGCGGTTCAACTTGTTGATCGTCTCGATCATGTGCACCGGGATGCGGATGGTGCGGGCCTGGTCGGCGATCGAGCGGGTGATCGCCTGGCGGATCCACCAGGTGGCGTAGGTCGAGAACTTGTAGCCGCGGCGGTATTCGAACTTGTCCACCGCCTTCATCAGGCCGATGTTGCCCTCCTGGATCAGGTCCAGGAACTGCAGGCCGCGGTTGGTGTACTTCTTGGCGATGGAGATCACCAGGCGCAGGTTCGCCTCGACCATCTCCTTCTTCGCGCGACGGGCCTTGGCCTCGCCGATCGACATGGCGCGGTTGATTTCCTTGATGTCGGTCAGCGGCAGGAACAGCTTCTTCTCGATCGCGGCGAGCTTGTCCTGCTCGGCGTCGATCGCCTCGCGGTGGTTCTTGATGTTGGGCGACCACTTCTGGCGCTTGCGCGACAGCTCGGCGGCCCACTCGACGTTGCCTTCGTTGCTCGGGAAGGTCTTGAGGAACTCGGCCTTGGGCATCTTCACCTGCTTGACGAAGATGTCCATCAGCACGCGCTCGTGGTGGCGAATGTCGCCCACCACCTCGCGCAGCTTGCGCACGAAGCTGTCGATCAGCGCGGACGGCAGCTTGAGCTTGAGGAATTCCTCGGCCATCTGGTCGCGCAGCTTGACGATCTTCTTGTCGGTGATGCCGGTCGCCTTGGGGGCGGCCTTCTGGAACTTGGCGTAGTAGTCGCGCAGCAGTTCCATGCGGCGCTTGACTTCTTCCGGGTCCGGACCGGTCGGGCCGGCCTCTTCCTCTTCGGAGCTGTCATCTCCGTCCTCGTCCTCGTCCTCGTCGGACTCGACGATTTCGCCGTTGGCGGCCGCTTCCTCGGCCTCGGCGCGCGCTTCGTCGGCCAGCTGCTCGAGGTCGGCGAAGCCGGCCAGGATCTCGGACAGGCGGCGCTTGCCGTCCAGGTGCTGGTCGTATTCCTCCAGCAGGAGCTCGATGGTCAGCGGGAAGCTCGCCAGCGCGGTCTGCACCTGGGAGAGACCTTCCTCGATGCGCTTGGCGATGGCGATCTCGCCCTCGCGGGTGAGCAGCTCGACCGTGCCCATCTCGCGCATGTACATGCGCACCGGGTCGGTGGTGCGGCCCACCTCGGCGTCGACGGCCGAGAGCAGGGCGACAGCCTCCTCGGCGGCGGCCTCGTCGTCGTTGCCCGAACCGGGGGCGTTGTCGGCCAGCGGGTCGGCGTCCGGCGCGGCGTCGTGCACTTCGATGCCGACGCCCTTGAGCACCGCCATGATGTCTTCGATCTGCTCCGGATCGACGATGTCATCGGGCAGGTGGTCGTTGATCTCCGCGTAAGTCAGGTAGCCCTGTTCCAGGCCCTTGGAAATGAGCGCCTTGATTTCGGACTGTTGCTCGGGAGCTTTGTTGTTCATACCTACCGCCGCAGATGCAGGAACCGATCAGTATAGCGATATGGCGCTTTTTTGACCAGTTTCCAAGGGAAAAATTTCGCGTGGCCTACACGCAAAAACCGCGCCAGAGCGGCGTTTGCATGGGACTTCGCGTGTCTTGGGCCATCGAGTGGGTGGGGTTCCGGTCAGGGCACTTCGAGCCAGAAGGTGACCGGGCCGTCGTTGATCAGCCTGACCTCCATGTGGGCGCCGAAGCGCCCGATTTCCACCCCTCCCGCGTGTGTCGCACGGGCCAGCTCCACCAGCCGCTCGAACCAGCGCCGGCCATGCCCGGGCGGGGCGGCGCTCGTGAAGCTGGGGCGCATGCCCGAGCGCGTGTCCGCGGCGAGCGTGAATTGGCTGACCAGCAGCAGGCCGCCGCCGGTGTCGGCCAGCGAGCGGTTCATCCGCCCGGCCTCGTCGGCAAACACGCGGTAGCCCAGCAGCCGTTCGAGCATGCGCTTCGCCTGCGCCTCGCCGTCGTCCGGTTGCACCGCCACCAGCGCCAGCAGGCCCGGGCCGATCGCACCCACGGTGGCGCCGTCGACGGCGACGCTGGCGGAAAGCACGCGCTGGATGAGGCTGATCATTGGGGGGGGAGGCAGGCGTCGGCAGGGCGTCCCTGCAAGAATAGGCGAAAACGAAGGGAGCGTTCGTCCTGCGCTTAACGGCAGCGCCGGCGTTCCCTTTACCTTGCGCCCGAGGGCGCGCCCAGCGGCAACTCCATGCGCCCCGACATCTACCTGCTCTACCTCCTGCTGCGCCTGTTCGGACTGCTTCCGCTGCGCCTGATCCACGCCGCGGGGGCGGGACTGGGCCGGTTGTCGTTGTGGCTGCACGGGCGCACCGCGCACGACACCACGGTCAACCTGTCGATCGCCCGTCCGGGCCTGGACCGGCCAGCGCACGCCGCGCTGCTGCGTCGGGTGATGGCCGAGGGCGGCAAGTCAATCACCGAGATCGTCAAGGTCTGGGGGGCGGGACCGGAGCGGATGCTCGGGCGGGTGCGCGAGGTGCGCGGCGCGGAGCTGCTGGATGCCGCATTGGCCAGGGGCAAGGGCGTGATCATCGCCGCGCCCCACCTGGGCTGCTGGGAACTGCTCAATTACTGGCTGTGCAGCCGCATGCCGATGGCGATCCTGTACCGGCCGCCACGGCTGGCCGCGATCGAGCCCTTGCTGCGTCGGGTGCGCGGCGCGCTGGCGCCCGAGCAGGTGCGCGCCGAGGGTGCGGGCGTGCGCACGCTGTACAAGCGCCTGGCCGCGGGCGGTGCGATCGGCATCCTCCCCGACCAGAAGCCGCGGGCCGGCGAGGGCGAGCCGGCGCCGTTCTACGGACGCGACGCGCTTACCATGGTGCTGCTGCCGCGGCTGGCGGCGCGTACCGGGGCGACGGTGTTGTTCGCCTTCGCCGAGCGGCTGCCGCGCGGGGAGGGCTTCCGCATCCACCTGCTGCCGGCGCCCGAAGGGCTGGACGATGCCGACCCGCAACGTGCCTGCGCGGCGCTGAACCGCGGCGTGGAGGCCTGCGTCGAGCAGGCCTTCGTGCAGTACCAGTGGCATTACCGGCGCTGGTCCGGGCATGGGCTGCCCAATCCGTACAAGCGCGGCTGAACCCGGTCCTTCCCCCGTTCACGGGGAAAGGTGCCCGGAGCGCGGATGGGGGCTTGCGAAAGACTCGCCCCTCTGCATCCCGCCCAAAGGCGCCCCCATCTGCCTGTAGGCACCTTCCGCCGCGTTCCCGGGGGAAGGCTCGGACGTGGAATGGCAGCGCGTGGGCGTTGGCCCATGACATGAGGCGGGGCAGGAGCGGTCATTTCTCGGCCTGCTCGCCGCCGGGCTGGTCCGGGCATGGGCTCGCAGTCCGCTCCAGCGCTGGGCGTGTCCTTCCCCGTTCACGGGAGAAGGTGCCGGGAGGGCGAACGGGGTAGGACTTGCGAAAGACTTGCCCCTCGCCACCCCGCCCGACGGCGGCCCATCCGTCTGTCGGCACCTTCCCCCGCGTTTGCGGGGGAAGGCTCGGGCGTGCGGCGCCGCGGCAGGGTGGGCGCTGGGCGCTTTACGCGAGGCGGCGCAGGAAGACGGTCATTTCCTTTTCGGCCTGCTTGTCGCCGCGCTGGCCGGCCGCGGCGATGCCCTGGCGCCAGGCCTCGGCGGCGGCGGCGCGGTCGTCCATCGCCAGGCAGGCCTTGCCGAGCAGCTTCCAGGCGGCCGAATACGCCGGGTCGAAAGCCACCGCCCGGCGCAGTTCCTCCGCGGCCTCGGCCGTCTTGCCTTCGCCGAACAGGGCGTTGCCCAGCGAGAAGCGCAACAGCGCGCCGTCGCGCGGACCGCCGCACTGCGCACGCAGGCCGGCGATCAGGGCGGTCATGGCAACTGCCGCGAGCGGGCGTCCGAATTGGGGAAGATGCGCGGCGGCTGCGCCGGTTCCGGCGGACGATGGCCTGCACGAAGATCGGCGAGGGAGGTGGCCGGCCAGATCACGACCCAGGAGGAGCGGAACGGCTGCGCAAGCAGTGGATAGCGCAGCGCGGCGGCGTCGAGCTTGTCCGGATGGGTCACGATCAGGCCGTTGGGGTGCGCGCGGGCGAAGGCAGCCACCGCGCCGTCGCCGTGCAGCTCGACGATCGGGTGGTCCAGGCGCCCGGCGAAGTGGAACTGGCCTTCGTACACTCCGGTGAACCCGATCGCGCGGTTCTGCGCGTCGGCCGCGCCCAGCAGCCGTGTCGCCGGCGTCAGGTCGTAGCGCGGCCACAGGGTCAGCGTGAACAGCGTATTGATCGCCAGCGTGCCCAGCAGACCGGCGAACGCCAGCCGGCGCATCTCGCCGCGGCCGCGCAACAGCAGCAGCGCGCCCAGCAGCAGGAACACCACGGCGAAGAAGCGGCTGTACGCCGCGGTGGTGTCGAACCACTCGCCGTGCAGCCGCCCGCTTGCGACCAGCCACGGCAAGACGAACAGGAACACCCCGAAGACAATGCCGCCCACCGCCAGCGGCCAGGTGCCAAGCCAGCGGTTGGTTGCCAGCTCGGGCCGCCGCTCGCGCAGCGATGCGATGGCGCCCGCCAGCAGCAGTACGGCACCGGCGAATTCCGGCAGCGGGTAGTAGAGCTGCTTGCCACTGATCAGCGAGAAGGTGACGAACACCGGCACCACCCAACACAGCGCGAAGCGCATGCCGCCGCCAAGCGGGCGGCTCAGAAGAACGGCAGCCAGCGGCAGGGAAAACAGGCAGAACAGGATCTTGTTCAGCCAGATTGCCTGGGCAAAGAACGCGGTCCCGGCCAACACCAGCAGCGAAGCCAGCGAAATCCACAGCGCCCATCTGGACCAGCGCCCCCACGGCCCCTGGGAGAGGCTCGCCGCCACGGCGACGTAGGCACGGGGCCAACCACTGAAGGGAAACAGCAGGACCGGCAGCGCGATCAGGTACCACCACACCGGGCGCGCATGGTCGAACGCGTTCACCACGCGGCCGGCGGTCTGGGTAAAGAACAGCCGTTGCCGGTACGCCTCGCCGCCACTGAAGCCGGCCGGCAGCGCCCATGCCAGCAGCATGGCGAAGCCAAGCAGGAAAGCGAGCAGGCCGCGCCCATACCAGCGCGCGCGATGCTGGTTGGCCCAGTCGTTCCAGAGCGGCCCGAGCAGCCACGGGAAGACCACGTGCAGCGCCATCACCGGCCCCTTGGTCAGCAGCCCAAGGCCTAGACAGAAGCCGAACAGCCACCAGCGCGGCTCGTTGCGTGCCGGCGTAGGAGTCAGGCACAGCAGCGCGGCCAGCGCCCACACCGCCAGCAGCACGTCGTACATGATCTGCAGGCCGAACAGGAAGGCGAAACTCAGCGCCAGCAGCATCCACGGCGCCGCACGGGTCACCCACGGATGAGTCGGGAACAACCGTCGTGCGAGTGCTGATAGCAGCACCAGCTGGCTCCCGCCGAAGATCACTTCCAGCACGCGCGGCCACACATCGCTGACGCCGAACGCGAACCAGCCGGCGTGGATCATCCAGAACAACAGCGGCGCCTTTTCGCTGTACGGCGCCCCGTTGTTGTAGGGCACCAGCCAGTGGCCGTGGTTCCACATCTCCCAGGCGACCGCGAGGGTGCGGGTCGAGTACAGGGGCATCGGACCGTGCGAGAAGATCGCCAGCAACGCGGCCAGCGTCCACAACGGCAGCCAGGGCCAGAGGGCGCGCAGGTGTTCGGTTCGGCTGTAGGCGTTGGGCGGCACGGGTGGCAGTCGCTGGCGGGGAAGGACCGGAGTTTAGCCTGTTCGCCGTGGCCGCCCGTGGTGAGTGAATCGCCTCAGCCGGGCAGCAGCGCGCGCACGTCGCGTGAAGCCTGCCAGCGCCGCCACAGATTCAAGGGCTTGCGCGCCAGCGGCCCGTAGCCGCCGGCGAGCAGGCGGTCGGTGGCGGCCAGCACGCGCTCGCTGGAATGGCCATCGCGATAGGGGTGGACGGCGGCGGCATGCGCGGCCAGCGCATGCATCAGCGCCGTTGGGTGGGACAGCGCGGTGCCGATCGCGGCATCCACCTGCGAGGGCTCGGCGACGTCGAGCATGTACGGCTTGGGGCGCCGGTTGCGCAGCGTGACGACGGGCTTCAGTTGCACCGTGAATTCGTCGATGACCGACGAGGTATCGCAGACCAGCACGTCGGCGGCGCGCAGCATGTCCAGCAGCCGGTCCGATTCGTAAAAGCGCGCGAAAGGGCCTTCCAGGCCGCGGTAGCGGGCGATCAGTTCGGGATCGCATTTCGGATGCAGGGTCAGCAGCCAGTGGCGGTCGCCGCGCGCGGTCAGCGCACGGAGCGTGTCGAACATGGCGCGCGCCGAACTCAGCGACTCGGTGAACGTGGCCGCGTACATCGCCACCGGTTTGCCGTCATCCGGACGCAGCGAGGACGCAGCCGACGACGGCGCGAACAGCGGATCGAGCTTGGGCCAGCCGGTTTCGGCCACGGCGAAGTAGCGCTGTTCGCGCGCCAGTGCCTCGAACGGCGCGGTGGTCGAGGGACCCTGCGTGCAGTACAGGTCGAAGAAGCCGCGCAGGCGAAAGTGGCCGCGGCCGGGCTCGCGCTTTTCCGCGTTGAAGCCATGGAACACTTGCACCTTGGCGCCTGGAAAAGACGGCGGCACCCAGTTGGCAGCGCAGTACACCGCCTGCGGAGCGAGCGCACGGACCTCACGCGTCGAGCGCAGCCGCGTCTCGTCTGGGTGGAGGTAACCGGCCACGGCCTCGGGCACCACCCAGCCCACCCGCTGCCCCGCGCGCTGCGCCGCCGCGGCCAGCGGTCGCAGGATCGGCAGCGCGTAAAGCTCGGTGGCGAACAGCAGGCACGAATCCATGGCGGGCATCAGGCGGGCACAAGCTGGCATTATGCCGCTACCGTCCCTGCGCCGGTTTCCGGATGAGCCGCACCCCGATCTCCGCCTGCATCATCACCTTCAACGAGGCCGATCGCATCGACGACTGCCTGGCGTCGCTGGCCTTCTGCGACGAGATCGTGGTGGTCGACTCCGGTTCCACCGACGACACGCGTGCACGCGCCCAGGCGCATGGCGCGCGGGTGCTGGAGCGGCCGTTCGACGGTTTCCGCAGCCAGAAGGCGTTTGCGGTGGAGCAGGCGAAGCACGACTGGGTGCTGTGCCTGGACGCGGACGAGCGGGTCGACGCCGCCTTGCGCGCCAGCATCGAGGCCGCGCGCGATCGCGGCTTTCCCGACGCGGCCGGCTACCGCTTCGCGCGCTTGTCCGAATACTTCGGCGCCTTCCTGCGCCACGGCAACGCTTATCCGGATCGTGTGCTGCGCCTGTTCGACCGCCGCCGCGGCGGCTGGCGCGGCGAGCGGGAAATCCACGAGGCGGTCAGCCTCGACGGGCCGCGCGGGACGCTGGCCGGCAATCTCGAACATCACCCCTACCGCTCGCTCTCCGAACAGCTGGCCAAGCAGGAGCGCTATGCGCAGATGATGGCCGAGTACCAGCATGCGCGCGGCAAGCGCGCCAGGGTGAGGCACATCCTGCTCAATCCATGGTGGCGTTTCGTGCGCGGCTACCTGTTGCGCGGCGGCTTCCTGGATGGCTGGCGCGGGCTGCTCTACGCGCTGGTGCGCGTGGAGTACGTCAGGCGCAAGGCGATCAAGCTGTGGTTGCTGGATCGGGGCTATCGCCCCTGACGCGGGTCAGGTAACCGACCCGTAGCGCCAGCCCGAGCGCCAGGAAGAAGAAGAACGACTGCGACATCACGCGGTAGAACACGCTCTCGCCCAGCGCACAGAGCAGGTAAAGCACGACGATGGCCAGTCCGGCCGTGGCGGTGGCCGCGACCGTGTCGTCCTCGTCGCGCGCCCAGCGCGCGAAGTAGCGCAGCGCCAGCGCGAACACCAGCAGCACCGCCACCAGCAGCGGCAGGCCGCCGGTCGCCAGCGCACGCAGGTATTCGTTGTGCGGCTGGTTGTAGCGGGCGATGGCGGCGTCGCTGCGGCCGGCGGCGATCTCGGCCTGCACGTAATCGCCGTACCGGTCCACCCCGATGCCGGCCAGCGGATGCTCGCCGAAGGCGCGCAAGGCGGTGCGCCACATTTCCAGGCGCTCGCCGACCGAGCCGTCCGGGTCGCCCTGGTCGAAACCGGTGACTTCCTGCTGGATGGTGGTGAAGCGCCCCACCATCGCGCCGTGCAGCGTGGCGGTGGCGATCGCGCCGCCCAGGCACACCGCGGCACCGAGCGCCAGGCTCCAGCGCCAGCGCCGGGTGCGCCGGGCCTGCACGAAGAGCACCAGCAGGAACGCCGGCACGAAGGCCAGCAAGGGGCCACGGCTCTGCGTCAGCAGGGCGCCGTACATGCCGAACGCCATGCCGGCGCCGTGCAGCCACCAGCGCCAGCTGCCCGGCCGCGTGCGCAGCCACTGCACCAGCGCCAGCAACGCCAGGCCGAGCAGCAGCGTGGCGCACTCGATCGCGCTCGACCCGCCACCGTTGAGCCCGTAGGCGCGGCCCACGCCCAGCCAGTAATGCTGCACCAGGCAGACCGCGCCCAGGGTGATGGCGGTGAGGCTGAAGCCCGACCATACCAGCGCCATGCACAACTGCCGCGCAAACACCGCCGCCACCACCACGTACAGCATCACGTGCGCGGTGTGGTCGAGCGGCCGCCAGCCAAGGCCGTGCCAGAGCACGTTGGCGATCTCCAGCGCAATCAGCAGCAACGACGGAAGCACGACCGGCGCGGCGGCACCGTAGGCCTGGCGCGTCGGCGCGCGCCAGAGCAGACCCAGCCCGCAGAAGAACAGCAACGCCACCGGCAACGCCTTGATGTTCGGCTCGACCGAGAAGGACAGCGGCATCAGCGCCACCAGCGCCGACAGCGTCCAGGCCGGCCAGGCCTGCCATGTGGCGCGCACGCGTTCCTGGTGGACCGCCGCCATGTCCTGGCTGTGCGCGCTCATTCGGGCACCCCGGCATCGGCCGCCTCGGCGGAGGGATCCGGCACGCACCCGGGGATGACCGCGTCGGCCTTGAACAGCCACCACTCGCGACGGTTGGCGTGGCCCAGGTCGATGGCGTGGTCGCGACGCACGCACGCGCCCATCGCCGGTTCCTGCACGAACAGCCAGCGGTGCACCGGATCGGCGGCCTGCCAGGCGACCGCACTGGCGTACTGCTGCGTCCACGGCTTGGTGAAACCGAAATCCTTCGCGGGACGGTCGAGCATGAGCAGGTTCTGTTCCTTCCACGCGACCAGGCCCACCTCGTCACCCGGCGCCATCTGCGCGCGCACCTTGGCCATCAGGCCCGCGGCGGAACTCGAATCGTTGAGTTGCGGTGCGATGCCGATGCTCCAGCCCAGCCACAGCGCGGCCATGCCGCCGCACACCGCCCATGCCGCGCCGCGCAGGCGCATGGCCGCCGCCAGCGCCAACTGAACGGCGCCGATCGCTGCAAGCCAGCCGAACAGGGCTTCGGCGCCGCCATCGAAGCCGCGGCGCGCCGCCCACTGCGCGGCGGCCGGCGGATGCGCGAGGAGCGTGTACGCGCCCGCCGCCAGCAGCAGCGTGCCGAGCAGCGCAGTGAAAGCCAGCCCCGCCGCCCGCAGCCAGCGCGTCTGCAGCAGCTCGCCGATGAACGGCGCGCTGGCCAGCGCGACCATCGGCAATGCCGGCAGGATGTAGACGTCGCGCTTGCCGGCCGGAATCGAGAAGAACACCAGCACCAGCGCCACCCAGGCCAGCGGCAGCATCAGCCGCGCGTCCCTTGCCTTCAGCGCGCGCCACCAGCGCGGCAGCGTGCCCGGGTAGGTCAGCGACAACGGCAGCCAGCTGAACAGCACGATCGGCAGGTAGTACAGCGGCGAGTGGATGTGACCCCACGAGTTGGCGTAGCGGTCGGCCGTCTGGTGGAACAGGATGTCGCGAACGTAGGCGGCGTAGGCCGGGTTCTCGGTATGCGCGCGTGCCGCCAGCAGCATCGGCACCAGCCACAGCGCGATCGCTGCCAGCACGGCGAGCAGGCCCAGCCACCAGCGCATTGCCTGGCCGCGGCCCATTCGCACCACACCGTCCCAGCCGCGACGCACCGCGAAGGCGTAAGGGACCAGCAGCAGCAGCGGCAGGAAGCCCACGCCCTTGGTGATCACGCCCAGCCCGGCGCAGAAGCAGCCCAGCCAGTACGCGCGCCAGTGGGGACCCAGCAGCATGTGCCGCAGCAGGCCCCAGTTGCCGGCGGTGATCAGGAACATCACCAGCGGATCGATCTGCGCGCGCTTGACCTGGTAGACGAACTGGAACGCCAGCAACAGGCCCGCTGCCGCGTAGAGGCCCACCTGCCGGTTCCACAGCCGGCGACCCAGGTCATAGACCAGCGCCAGCGCGCCGAGCGCGGCCAGCAGCGAGGGCAGCAGGAAGGCGATGCGCCAGTTGCGCACGATCTCGAAGCTGGCCGCCTCGGTCCACATCAGCACCGGCGGCTTGTCGGCATAAAGCTCGCTGCCGCGGTGCGGGAACAGCCAGTCGCCGCCCTCCACCATCTGCTTGGCCGCGAGCGTGAAACGCGGCTCGTCCGACGGCCATGGATCGCGCATGCCGATGCCGGCGCCGATCACCACCAGGGCGATCAGCATCAGCAGCCAGAAGCGGCGGCGGTCGTGCGGGCTGGCGTGGGGAGGGGCCATGGGCGATCCGTGCGGGACAGCAGACGTTGTAACCGGGCTGGGCTTACCGGGTGCTGAGCCGCTACTGCTTTGCGAGGACGGCATAGTACATGCCGTCCAGGTCGCCATCGCCTGGCAGGATCTGCCAGCCGACCGCCGCCGCCTGCCCTGCCGGCAGGGTGAAGGACAGCGGGCGTGCGTCGGGGGTATCGGCGAGCAGTGACTGCACCGCCGCTTCATTTTCCGCACGCAGCAGCGAACACGTTGCATAGACCAGCTTGCCGCCCGGCCTCAGCAGTGGCCACAGTGCGGCGAGGATGCGCTGCTGCAGCGCGGCCAGCGTGGGGATGTCGCCTTCCCGGCGGTGCAGCCGCACGTCCGGCCGGCGCCGCAAGACGCCGGTCGCCGAGCAGGGCGCGTCGATCAGGATGCGGTCGTAGGGCTGACCGTCCCACCAGGCGGACGGCACCGCGGCGTCGCCGGCGCGGAGGTCCGCATGCAGGCCCAGGCGGGTGAGATTCTGGCCGATCCGGCGCAGGCGGGCGGGGTCCGAATCCAGCGCCGTCAGCGCCAGATCGGTGCGCTCGAGCAGGTGGCAGGCCTTGCCGCCGGGCGCGGCGCAGGCATCGAGCACGCGCTGGCCCGGTCGGGCGTCGAGCAGGTCGGCGGCGGCCTGGGCGGCGCCGTCCTGCACCGCGAACAGGCCCTCGGCAAAGCCGGGCAGGCGGGTGACGTCGCCGCTGTGCGGCAGCACGATCGCATCGGCCAGCCACGGATGGAGCGTGGCCGTCTGGCCGTCCGCGTGCAGGCGTTCGAGCAGCGCCTCGCGCGTGGTGCGGCGACGGTTGGCGCGCAACATCAGCGGCGGCTCGAGGTTGTCGGCAGCGAGCACCGCGTCGGCCTGGTCCGGCCAGTCACGGGCGATCGCCGCGGCGAGCCAGACCGGATGCGCGTGGCGGGTCGGCGGCGTGGCGTCGAGTGCGGCCAGCAGGCCGACGCGCTCGCGCTGCCAGCGCCGCAGCACCGCATTGACCAGCCCGGCCAGGCGCGGGCGCTTTAGCGCGCGGGTGGCCTCCACGGTCGCGGCGACCGCGGCGTAGTCCTGCAAGTGGAGGACCTCCAGTTGCACGAGACCGAGCACCAACAAGGCGTGGATCCGGGGCTCCTTGCGGCGGAGCGGCTGCTCGAGCAGGCGGTCGAGTGCCGGGTCGAAGCGAAGCCACCAGCGCGCGCCTTCGCTCAACAGGGCCATCAGCAGGGCGCGGTCCCGCGGGTCGGCCAGCCTGGGGGCATGGCGCTCCATCGCCTCGCGCAGCGAGGTGCCGCGCAGGGCGATCTCGGCGAGTGCGGTGGCGGCCAGGGCGCGGGTGTCGGTCATGGCCGACACCCGCGCCCTCTCCACTCCGGCGAGAGGGTTGGGGTGAGGGGGCGAGGCGTGCGCGAAATTTCGGTGCGACGGTCGCGCTCGATCCGAAGAGCGAAGGCGCGGTCCGGCTCCGATCGGGCTCCCCGCAAGCCGTGGCCCCTCGCCCCAACCCTCTCGCCGGAGGGGAGAGGGAGCCGCATCGGATTCACTTGGCGGCTCCGCGCAGCTCCGGGCGGGCATTGAGGTAGTCGGCGGCGCTGATGCGCTTGCCGCCCGGGCGCTGCAGTGCGGTCACCCGCAGAACGCCTTCGCCGCAGGCCAGTTCGAAGCCGTCGCGGTTGGCCGCCAGCAGGGTGCCCGGCTCCGCGCCGTGCGGGCGATCGACGGCCCGCGCGCTCCATATCCGGACGTTTTCCCCGGCGATCTGACCCTCGGCCACGGGCCACGGGTCAAACGCGCGCACGGTCCGCTCCAGCTCGATCGCCGGCCGCGCGAAGTCCAGCTTCGCCTCGGCCTTGTCCAGCTTGTGCGCGTAGGTCACGCCTTCGTCCGGCTGGGGCGTGGCGACCAGGGCCTCGCCGGCCAGCGTGCGGCGCAGGCCTTCGGCGAGCACTTCGGCGCCCAGCATCGACAGGCGGTCGTGCAGCGTGCCGCCGGTGTCGTCCGGACCGATCGGCGTGCGCCTTTCCAGCAGTACCGGGCCGGTATCCAGGCCCGCTTCCATGCGCATCAGGTCGACGCCGCTCTCGGCGTCGCCGGCGAGAATGGCGCGCTGGATCGGCGCGGCCCCGCGCCAGCGCGGCAACAGGCTGGCGTGCACGTTCCAGCAGCCCAGGCGCGGGATCGCCAGCACCTTGCGCGGCAGGATCAGGCCGTAGGCGACCACCACCATCAGGTCCGGCACGTAGCCGGCCAGCGTGGCCTGCGCCTCGGCCGATTTCAGCGTCTCGGGCTGTTCGACAGGCAGGCCGGCGTCCAGCGCCGCCTGCTTCACCGGGCTGGGCGCAAGCTTGCGGCCGCGGCCGGCGGGGCGGTCAGGCTGGGTGTAGACGGCCACCACCTGCGCGCCGCTGGCGCGGCAGGCTTCCAGGCAGGGGACGGAAAACTCCGGCGTACCAGCGAAGACGATCCTCAAGCGCTCGCCGCCTGCTTGCGCTGCTTTTCCATGCGCTTGAGCAGCATGTTGCGCTTGAGCGGCGAGAGGTAATCGACGAACACCTTGCCTGCCAGGTGGTCCAGCTCGTGCTGGATGCACACCGCCAGCGGGCCCTCGGCCTCCACCGTGAAGGCCTTGCCCTCGACGTCCTGCGCCTTGACGGTGACCTTCAGCGCGCGGGTGACGTCGGCATAGATGCCGGGGAAGGACAGGCAGCCCTCCTGGTAGACCTGGGTGCCTTCCCTACCCACGATCTCGGCGTTGATCAGCGCCAGCGGCTGGTTGCGCTCCTCGCTCATGTCGGCCACCAGCACGCGCTGGTGCACGTTGACCTGGGTCGCGGCCAGGCCGACGCCGTTGGCGTCGTACATGGTCTCGAACATGTCGGCGACGAATCGCTTCAGCTCGTCGTCGAACGCGGTTACCGGCGCGGCCTGCGTACGCAGGCGGGGATCGGGAAATTCAAGGATGGTCAGCACGGACATGGTCGATACCTCGGAGCGCCTGGAAGATGCGGGCGAATCGTCGTAACGAAAGCCCCGGCGCAAACTAGAATGGGCCTCATTGTACGGCGGCAAGCTCCCGTGCGGCAGGCGATTTTGCCAACTGCTGCCGGTTGCGGGCCTTCACCATTCGGTTACACTCGCCCGAGCCTCGGGGTAGGGGAATCTGAGCACATGATCAAGAAGTCCATCGGGCTGCTGGCCGGCATGCTGGTCACCGTGGCCGTGTACGCCGCCGGGGCGCAGTTGCGCGCCGATCACCCCGACACCTACACCGTGCGCCGCGGCGACACGCTGTGGGACATCTCGGCCAAGTTCCTGTCCAAGCCCTGGCTCTGGCCGGAGATCTGGCAGGCCAACCCCCAGGTGCGCAATCCGCACCTGATCTACCCGGGCGACGTGCTCAACCTGTCCTTCATCAACGGACCGCGGCTGAGGCTCGAGCCGAGCGTGCACCGCGAAGGCGAGGCCATCCCGGCGATCCCGCTGGACCAGCTGCGCCTGTTCCTCAAGGACATGCGCGTGATGGACTCCAACGAAGTCAGCTCCGCGCCCTACGTGGTCGGCTTCGAGGAAGCGCGGTTGCGCGGCGCGGTCGGCCAGAACCTGTACGTGCGCGGCCTGAAGGGCGAGCCGGGCCAGCGCTGGGTGATCGTGCGCCCCAGCCACGTTTTCCGTGGCTTCGAGCAGGACGATCCCAACGACGCCGAAAACGAAGTGGTCGGTCACCCGCTCGACAGCAATGTCGCGATGGTCAGCTCGCCGTGGGAGGAGGACTTCCGTGACGACGGCCACTACGGTCGCGGCGAGGACCTGGGCGTGGAGGTCAGCGTAATCGGCACCGCCGAGACGCTGCGCGGGGGCGATCCGTCCACCCTGCTGTTGCTCGACGCCACCCAGGAAATCCGCAGCGGCGATCGCATCCTTCCCCTGGATGGCCCGACCTACGACCCCTACTACTACCCGCACGCCCCGCGCTCGGTCCCGGCCAACGCCCGCGTGATCGCCTTCGCCGATGCGATGGACGCGGCCGGCCCGCGCCAGGTGGTGGCGCTGTCGATCGGCGCGAAGGATGGCGTGGACAACGGCCAGACGTTCGCCATCTTCCAGCCCGGCACGACCATCCACGACGACGTCGCCAGCAGCAGCTGGAGCCGCGGCAGCGGCGAGCACGTGACCTTGCCGGACGAGTTCGTCGGGCATGTGATGGTGTTCCGCACGTTCGACCGCGTGAGCTACGGCCTGGTGATGGATGGCCTGCGTCCGGTGCACCGCGGCGACCGCCTGGTTATGCCCGAGTAAGTACCGCTTCGGTGTTACCCGACACGACGGCGCGGCCTTGGCCGCGCCGTTTTGCGTCAAGGCCCACCTACACTGGCCGGATGAGTGACACGGATGCACTTCGCGCCTGGTTGATCCTGCTGCGCACCCCCGGCCTGGGCCTGGCCTCGCTGCGCGAGCAACTGGCGGCGGCGGCCGGCGACGTCGTGGCCGTGCTGGCCGGGTTGCGGCGCTCGCCGGCCCGCCTGGGCAGTGCCGCCTCCGCTTGGCTTGCATGCCCCGACGAGGCGCGCCTGGCCGCGGAAATGGCCTGGCTCGCCAGGCCCGGCCATCGCCTGCTGTGTTGCACCGATGCGGACTTTCCGCCGTTGCTTGCGCACATCCCGCAGCCCCCGGCGGCGCTGTTCGTGGCGGGCGATGCGGCCCTGCTGCTGCATCCGCAGGTGGCCATCGTCGGCGCGCGCGGCGCGACCGCGGGCGGCCTCGCGCATGCGCGCCGCTTCGCCACGGCGCTGGCACGGGCCGGATTCGTGGTCACCAGCGGCATGGCCGACGGTGTGGATGGCGCCGCCCACGCTGCCGCACTGGCCGCCCACGCGCCGACCGTTGCGGTGGTGGGCACCGGCCCCGACCGGGTTTATCCGCGCAAGCACCAGGCCCTGGCGCAGGCCATCGCCAGCCATGGCGCCCTGGTCAGCGAGTTCCCGCCGGGCACTGCGCCGCGCGCGGACCATTTCCCTCGCCGCAACCGCCTGATCGCGGGACTGGCGCTGGGTACGCTGGTGATCGAGGCGGGGCTGAAGTCCGGTTCGCTGATCACCGCGCGGCTGGCCGGCGAACAGGGCCGCGAAGTCTTCGCCCTGCCCGGCTCCGTGGACAACCCGCTGGCGCGCGGCTGCCACCGCCTGATCCGCGAGGGCGTGCGGCTGGTCGAGGAGCCGGCCGAGCTCATCGAGGCACTGGCGCCAGCGGCGCGCGCGCTGGGCGTGGAGCTGGCGGCGCGGCTGGCGGACACCCCGGTGCCTGCAACAGCGCCGCCGGAAACCCTCGCCATGCCCCCGGTGCGTCCGGAACACCACCGGCTGCGCGAGGCCCTGGGCCATGATCCGGCGACGCTGGATGAGCTGGCGACCCGTACCGGCCTGCCACCGGCCACGCTGTCCTCCATGTTGCTGATGCTGGAGCTGGACGGGCAGGTGGAAAGCCTGCCCGGCAACCGCTACCAGTGCGTGGCCTGAGACCGGAAGGCGCTGCCCGCGCGGATCCGCGTGCGGGCCAAAACCGCACCGCATCGCGGTTTCACGCGATCCGGCTTGACAGTCCCGGCGAGCGCATGGCTCAACTAATAAAGAGTGTGCCCGCCAGACCGGCGGCACGGACGTCCCCGGAACCCCCCGACCCCATGGCCAAAAACCTCCTCATCGTCGAGTCGCCCGCCAAGGCCAAGACGATCAACAAATACCTCGGCAACGACTTCCAGGTCCTCGCCTCCTACGGCCATGTGCGCGACCTCAAGCCGAAGGAGGGTGCGGTCGACCCGGACAACGGCTTCGCGATGAAGTACGAGGTGATCGAGCGCAACGAGAAGCACGTCGACGCCATCGCCAAGGCAGCCAGGGCAGCCGACGACATCTATCTGGCGACCGACTTGGACCGCGAGGGCGAGGCGATTTCCTGGCACATCAGCGAGATCCTCAAGGAGCGCGGCCTGACCGAGGGCAAGCGCATGCACCGGGTGGTGTTCTCCGAGATCACGCCCAAGGCGATCAAGGCGGCGGTCGCCTCGCCGCGCGACCTTTCCCACGACATGGTCGACGCGCAGCAGGCGCGCCGCGCGCTGGATTACCTGGTCGGCTTCAACCTCTCGCCGGTGCTGTGGCGCAAGGTGCAGCGCGGCCTCTCCGCCGGCCGCGTGCAGAGCCCGGCGCTGCGCATGATCGTCGAGCGCGAGGAGGAGATCGAAGCCTTCGTCGCCCGCGAATACTGG
The DNA here is from genome assembly GCF_051900425.1 of Frateuria sp. GZRR33. Lineage (NCBI taxonomy): Bacteria > Pseudomonadati > Pseudomonadota > Gammaproteobacteria > Lysobacterales > Rhodanobacteraceae > Frateuria > Frateuria sp. GZRR33. The sequence continues at coordinate 102,509 of NZ_JBHZGK010000005.1, read as the reverse complement.
ACCGTCGAGGCGAAGCTCAAACACGGCGACGGCGACTTCGGCGCGCGCCTGACCCGGCTCAACGGCAAGAAGTTCGAGCAGTTCGACCTCACCAACGAGGCCGACGCGATGGCCGCGCGCGGCGCGCTGAAGGACGCCGCGCATGGTCGCCTGACCGTCAGCGAAGTCACGTCCAAGGAACGCAAGCGCCGGCCGGCGCCGCCGTTCACCACCTCGACCCTGCAGCAGGAGGCGGCGCGCAAGCTCGGCTTCTCCACCAGCCGCACGATGAAAGTCGCCCAGGGCCTGTACGAAGGCGTCGGCCTCGGCAGCGAAGGCAACGTCGGCCTGATCACCTACATGCGTACCGACTCCACTGCGTTGTCCAGCGAGGCGACCGACGAGCTGCGCGCGCTGATCGCCCGCGACTTCGGCCGCGGCGCGCTGCCCGACGGCGTGCAGGTGTATCGCACCAAGTCCAAGAACGCGCAGGAGGCGCACGAGGCGATCCGTCCGACCTCGGCCATGCGCACGCCGCGCCAGGTGGCCGCCTTCCTCAACGACGAGCAGCGCAAGCTGTACGAGCTGATCTGGAAGCGCACCGTCGCCTGCCAGATGATCCACGCCACGCTCAATACCGTGTCGGTCGACTTCGACCTGCCCAACGCCGCCGGCGGTCCCGCCGCGTTCCGTGCCACCGGCACGACCGTGGTCGACCCGGGCTTCCTGGCCGTGTACGAGGAAGGCCGCGACCAGAAAAGCGCCGAGGACGACGACGAAGGCCGCCGCCTGCCGCGCATGGAGAAGGGCGAGCAGGTCGCCCTGGCCGACATCCTCGCCGACCAGCACTTCACCGAGCCGCCGCCGCGCTATTCCGAAGCCAGCCTGGTCAAGGCGCTGGAGGAATACGGCATCGGCCGTCCGTCCACCTACGCCAGCATCATCCAGGTGCTGCAGAACCGCGAATACGTGTTCCTGGAGAGCCGCCGCTTCAAGCCGACCGACGTCGGCCGCGCGGTGGGCAAGTTCCTCACCCAGCACTTCAACCAGTACGTCGATTACGACTTCACCGCCAGGCTCGAGGACGAGCTGGACGCGGTCAGCCGTGGCGAGGAAGCCTGGGTGCCGTTGATGGAGCGCTTCTGGCAACCGTTCAAGACCCAGGTCGAGGAGAAGACCGAGTCGGTCGACCGCAGCGAGGCGACCGGCGCGCGCGAGCTGGGCATCGATCCGAAGAGTGGCAAGCCGGTGTCCGTGCGGCTGGGCCGTTATGGGCCGTATGCGCAGATCGGCGACAAGGACACCGACGAGAAGCTGCAGTTCGCGTCGCTGCGTCCCGGCCAGAGCATGCACACCATCACCCTCGAGGAGGCGATGGAACTGTTCAAGCTGCCGCGCCAGCTCGGCCAGTCCGAATCCGGCGAGGACGTGAGCGTCGGCATCGGCCGCTTCGGCCCCTTCGTCAAGCAGGGCAGCACCTACGCCTCGCTCAAGGCGGAGGACGACCCGTATACGATCGAGCTGCCGCGCGCGCTGCAAATCGTGCGCGAGAAACTGGAGATGCTCGCCAATCGCGTGATCACCGACTTCGGCAACGGGGTGCAGGTGCTCAACGGCCGCTACGGGGCCTACATCACCGACGGGGAAAAGAATGCACGCATCCCCAAGGACACCGAGCCGAAGGACCTGACCGAGGCGCAGTGTCTGGAGCTGCTGGCCGCGGCGCCGGCCAAGAAGGGCCGCTTCGCGCGCAAGGGCGCCACCAAGCAGGCGGCGGCGAAGAAGGCACCCGCTGCGAAGAAGGCGGCACCGAAGAAAGCGGCGGCCAAGAAGGCAACGGCGAAGAAGACCGCGGCCAAGAAAACGGCGGCCAAGAAGACGGCTGCCAAGAAGGCCGCGAGCAAGAAGGCCGCCGCGAAGAAGACCGCCGGCGCCTGATCGTGACCGACCGCTTCACCCTGGCCGAATGCGAGGCCGCCGCTGCACTGATGCGCCGCGGCGGCGTGCTGGCCTATCCGACCGAAGCGGTCTACGGCCTGGGTTGCGATCCGCGCGACCAGGCCGCCTTCAGGCGCCTGTTCGCGCTCAAGCAGCGCCCGCCCACCCAGGGCGTGCTGCTGATCGCGGCCGACTTCGCCCAGGTCGAGCGCTACATCGATCTGGCCCGCGTGCCCGCCGAGGTGCTGGTGCAGGTCAAGGCGAGCTGGCCGGGGCCGAACACCTGGATCTTTCCGCGCACGGCGGAAGTGCCGGATTGGGTCGCTGGCGCACATGCGGGCATCGCGCTGCGGGTCACGGCCCATGAACCGGCCGCCGCGCTGTGCCGCGCCTGGGGTGGCGCACTGGTGTCGACCAGCGCCAATCCGCACGGTTCGCCACCGGCGCGCAGTGCGCAGCAGGTGCTCGATTATTTCGGCGACAGGCTGGACGGCGTGCTCGATGCCCCGCTTGGCGGCCAGGGACGCCCGACGGTGATCCGTGATGCCCTCACCGGCGCTATCATCCGCGCCTGAGCGTCCAGGGGGCGCCGCGGGCCCGTTGGACGGCCAGCGGCGGGACAGCAGCACACGCGCGCTTCACGCCGGCTTGCAACGGCCGGTCGCCATGCTGTGTGCGTCTGGCGCATGGCGAACTGGGAGATAGCGGCTTGGCCATCGTTTACGACACCTTCCAGCGCGAGGCGCCGCAGCGCCTGGCGCTGCTGCACGCGGACACGCCGGAGCGCGTGCTGGCCTGGCGCGGCGGCGCGCCGGTCAGTGCCGCCCAGTTCCTCGCCCATGTGCGCCAGGTGGCGGCTACGCTGCCCACTGCCGGCGCGGCGGTGAACCTGTGCGAGGACCGCTACGCCTTCCTGGTCGCCTTCTGTGCCATCGTGCTGCGCGGCCAGACCAACCTGCTGCCCTCCTCGCGCGCGCCGCAGGCGGTCGACGAGGTGATGGCCGCGCATCCGGGTTGCTATGCCCTGGGCGAGCAGGCGCTCGATCCGGCTCCCACCGGTTACCACCGCATGCCGGCGTTGTCTGCCGCCGCCCTGGACGAGGCCGTCGAGAGCTGGCCGCAGATCCCGGCAGACCAGGTCGTGGCGATCGGCTACACCTCCGGCTCGACTGGCGTGCCCAGCGCCAACGTGAAGACCTGGCGCAGCTTCCACGCCAGCAATGCGGGCAACCTCTCGATGCTGCGCGCGGCCGTCGGCACGCGCTTCGCCGCGGTCGCCACGGTGCCGTCCCAGCACATGTACGGCATGGAAATGAGCGTGCTGTTGCCGCTCCTGGGCGGGGTCGGTGTGCATGCGGGCCGGCCGTTCTTTCCGGCCGACGTCGCCTCGGCGCTGGCCGAGGTGCCGGAGCCGCGCGTGCTGGTGACCACTCCGGTGCACCTGCGCGCGCTGGTCGAATCGGGCATCACGCTGCCGCCGCTGGCGGCCATGGTGTCGGCCACCGCGCCGATGCCGGTCGAACTGGCGCAGGCGGCCGAAGCGCGCTTCGGCGCGCCACTGCTGGAAGTGTTCGGCTCGACCGAAACCTGCGTGTTCGCCAGCCGCCGCACCACGCGCGAGGAAGCCTGGACGCTGTATCCAGACGTGCACCTGCATCCGCAACCGGACGGCACCCAGGTGGACGCGCCGCAACTGGACGCGCCCCGGCTGCTGGCTGACATCGTCAGCCTGTCCACCGACGGCCGTGCCTTCCGCCTGCGTGGTCGCCAGGCCGACATGCTGGAGATCGCCGGCAAGCGGGCCTCGCTGGGCGACCTCACCCGCCGCCTGCTGGCCATCCCCGGTGTCGAGGACGGCGTGGTCTTCCAGCTCGATGGCGGCGACACGCTCGGCGTGCATCGCATCGCCGCACTGGCCGTGGCCCCGGGGCTGGACGAACACGCGATCCTGGAGACGCTGCGCCGGGCAATCGATCCGGTATTCCTGCCGCGCCCGCTGCTGAAGGTTTCCGCGCTGCCGCGCAACGAAACCGGCAAGCTGCCGCGCGCCGCCTTGCTCGAACTGCTCGCCCGCCACCACACGCACCCGTAGGGCTTCAGCCCGGCATCCTGCACCGGAGCGACGGGGCTGAAGCCCACCCCGCGTTCCAAAGCACCGCGCCCGCACCGCTACAATGCGCGCCTGCGCCGCGGGGCGCGCGACCTGGCTTCGGAGAGCGCATGAAGGTTCTGGTGATCGGCAGCGGTGGGCGCGAGCACGCGCTGGCGTGGAAGCTGAAGCAGTCGCCGCGGGTCAGCGAAGTGATCGTCGCGCCTGGCAACGCGGGCACCGCGCGCGAGCGTGGCCTGCGCAACGCCGACGTGGCGATGAACGACCTCGACGGGCTGCTCCGGCTGGCCAAGGCCGAAAAAGTCGAGCTCACCGTGGTCGGTCCCGAGGTGCCACTGGTCGCCGGCGTGGTCGATCGCTTCCGCGCGGCAGGGCTGCGCATCTTCGGGCCGCGCGCGATCGCCGCGCAGCTGGAAGGCTCCAAGGCCTTCGCCAAGGATTTCCTGCTCCGCCACAACATCCCGACCGCGCGCTACGCGGTGTTCAACGAACTCAACGCCGCGCTCGCCTACGTGCGCGAGAACGGCGCGCCGATCGTGATCAAGGCCGACGGCCTGGCCGCCGGCAAGGGTGTGGTGGTGGCGCTGACCCTGGCCGATGCCGAGCAGGCGCTGCACGACATGCTGGGAGGCCACATGTTCGGCAACGCGTCGGCACGCGTGGTGATTGAGGAGTTCCTCGAGGGCGAGGAAGCCAGCTACATCGTGATGAGCGACGGCAGCCACGCACTGCCGATGGCGTCCAGCCAGGACCACAAGCGCCGCGACGAGGGCGATCTCGGTCCCAACACCGGCGGCATGGGGGCGTATTCGCCGGCGCCCGTGGTCACGCCCGCGGTCGAGCAGCGCATCCTCAAGGAAGTGATCGAGCCGACCCTGCGCGGCATGGCGGCCGAGGGCGCACCGTTCATCGGTTTCCTCTACGCCGGCCTGATGATCGACAAGAGCGGTGCGCCGAAGGTGATCGAATTCAACGTGCGCTTCGGCGATCCGGAAACGCAGCCGATCATGCTGCGCCTGAAGTCCGACCTGGTCGAGCTGATCGAGGCCGCGCTGGACGGCGAGCTGCACCACACCCGCGCGCAGTGGGACAGCCGCCCGTCCATCGGCGTGGTGGTGGCGGCCGAGGGCTACCCCGGTCGCGTGCGCAACGGTGATCCGATCGGCGGCCTCGACGGCGTGTTCGATGCCACCGTGAAGGTGTTCCATGCCGGCACGAAGCTGGACGAGCAGGGCCGGCCGGCCACCGCTGGCGGGCGCGTGCTGACCGTTTGCGCGCTCGGCCACGACCTGGCCGCCGCGCGTGAACACGCCTACGAGGCGGTTTCCAAGATCCATTTCAACGGCGCGTTCTGCCGTCGCGATATCGCGCACCGGGCGCTGCGGCGCGCGGACTGACGGGTTGGTCGAGACACGCCCGCCGTGCGTGGCGTACGTGCGGCGGCGCGCTTGTCGCCCACCCCCTACGGATCGGCAGGAAGCGACGAGGCAGGCGTGATGACGACAAAGGGAATGCTCGACCACCCGCGCTCGACCCTCCGGATCGGCATCGCACTGCTGGGCGCCTCCGTGCTCCTCATGTGGCTGCCGGCTTTGCGCACGCCCTTCTGGGGGGATGACTACCTTTACATCTACGCGGCCCATGCGGCGAATGCCTCGCCGGCTCCCTGGTGGTCCGATTTCGCGCCGACGGCGCTTCCCAGGTTCTGGCGGCCGCTCTCCCAGGAAGGCTACTGGCGCCTGATCGACGGGGTGTTCCACGACAGCCCGCTTGCCACCCACATGGTCAGCCTGGCTCTTCATCTGCTGGCCAGCGCGGGTGTCTTCCTGCTGGCCCTTGCCATCGCCCGTGCCTGCAGGTGGGCGATGGCCCGGTCGACGGCGGCGCTCGCGGGCGTGATCTATGCCGGGCTGGGCATGCACCTGCTTCCGGTGCACTGGGCCGCGGCCGCCAACAATTCGCTCCTGACGTTGTTCACCACCCTTTGCCTGGCCGCCTGGGTGGGGGCGTCCGGCGCGGTGGGACTGCGCCGCTTCCTGTTGCTGGCGAGCATGCCCCTGACGCTGGCCTTGGCGCTGTTGAGCAAGGAGTCTGCCGCGTTGACGGTGGTCCTGATGGCGGTCCTGCGGCTGTTCACCGGGCAGCTGCGGGTGCGCACCGGCGAGGTGGTGGCGGTACTCGCCTGCACGGCGGTCACAGCGATCTGGCTGCTGCTGCGTGCGCACTTCACGACGCAGGTCGATGCAGCCTACGAACTGACCTTCGGTCGCAACGTGGTTCGCAACGCGGTTGCGTTCGCCGGCTGGATGGCGGGCGTTCCGCGAGAGGCCGTGCGTATGGCCGCCACTGGCGACCGCTGGCGAGCCCTCGCGTGGATCGCGCTGGCAGCCCTGCCGATGCTGGTGGCGGCCACGGTCGCATGTCGGCAGGGTGGTTCGCTGCTGCGCATGCGCCAGTGGCTTTCCATCGTGCTCTTTGCCGGTATCGCATACGGCCCCTATTTCCTGCTCGCGTGGAACAGCTATCCGTATTACGCGGCGATCGCCGCGATCTTGCCTGCCATCGTGCTGGCGCACTGTTCGGTTGCCGGACCCCGCGTGTGGGTCATCCTTTCCTTGCTGGCGCTCTCCTCGTGGTCGGCAGTCGAGGTGACGCGGCAGCTGGATCATCCCGCCCTGATCGGGCGGGCCCGCTGGGGCGAGCGGCTCTTGCGGGACCTGGAGCGACGCAAAGTCGAGCCGCCCCTGTGGGTGGCCGTCCGCGATGCGCATCGCTTTTACGCAGTCGGCCAATATGGCCTGGCCTGGCGCCTGCACCTTCCGGTGGACGGCATTCACCTGGCCGGGCAATGCCCCGCCGCCGCCAGCCAGTGCCTGAGGATCGACGACGACGGGGCCTGGCGCCTTGAGGGCCCAGTCAGCCCCCCGGCACCTGTGTCGGATAGCAAGAGGCGCTAGATCGCCGCCTTGTCCGTCGGTGATTGTCCGACTGCCAGGGCAGTGCCCGGACGCACCACCATGTAGAGCATCAGCAGCATGCCCAGCAGCACGCCGATCGAGCCGATGCCCAGCAGCGGCCCCAGCGTCTGTTCACTGGCCTTGCCGCCGTAGAGCAGGAACAGGCCGGCCAGCAGCACGATGGCCGCCACCTGGTGCAGCACGAACTGGGTCAGGGCCAGGGCGCGGCGTGGCGCTTCCAGCCACAGCCGGTGAATGATGCCGTACACCAGCGAGAGCACGAAGCCGACCAGCAGCACGTGCGCGTGTGTCACCAGCTGCCCATGGTTGTGCGAGGCCGCCATGTAGATGCCCAGCCCCATGCCGATGGCGGCATAGCACAACGCCCAGACCAGAAACCTCCGGCTCATGTCCATCACGTTTTCCCCTCTCCAAACGCAGGCGCCAGATAGGCGGGCGCCGTGAGCGCCGCGGAAGGCTTCGCTGGCATGTGATCCGGCGAATCCGCCCCCCGGCGGCACCTTCCCCGGCCGAAGGTATGCCCATTGGCGCCACCTCGCAACGCGACCCCGGGTGGCTGGCGGAAACCGGCTTTCAAGCTAGGCTAGCGCCAGCCTCCAGCCTCCAGCCTCCAGCCTCCAGCCCCGGACCCGCATGAGCCAATTCGACCTGCTCGGCCAGCGCCGCTTCGCGCCGTTCTTCTGGACCCAGGCGCTGGGCGCGTTCAACGACAACGCCTTCCGCAACGCGCTGGTGATGCTGGTGGCGTTCCAGATGGGGCTGGACGACAGGAGCGTGTCGCTTTACACCAACCTCGCGCCGGCGCTGTTCATCCTGCCCTTCTTCCTGTTCTCCGCCACCGCCGGGCAACTGGCGGAGAAGTACGAGAAGACGCGCATCATCCGCGCGGTGAAGCTGTTCGAGATCGGCGCGATGGCGCTGGCGGCCATCGGTTTCCACACGCACGACACCGCGCTGTTGCTGGTGGTGCTGTTCCTGATGGGTCTGCACTCGACCACCTTCGGGCCTATCAAGTACGCGATCCTGCCGCAGGCGCTCAGGCCCGGCGAGCTGGTCGGCGGCAACGGGCTGGTGGAGATGGGCACGCAACTGGCGATGCTGGTGGGCATGATCGCCGGCAACTCGCTGATGCTGGTCGCCGGCATCGGGCCGTGGCTGGCCTCGGCCGCCACGATCGCCGTGGCGGTGGCCGGTTATCTGGCCAGCCGGGGCATCCCGGCGGCGCCGGCCACCGCGCCGGAACTGAAGTTCAACTGGAATCCGCTCAGCGAGACCGCGCGTGTACTCGGCATCGTGCGGCGCGACCGTGCGGTGTTCAACGCTGTGCTCGGCATCTCCTGGTTCTGGTTCTTCGGCACGGTGCTGATCGCGCAGTTGCCCAACTACACGCGCGAGACGCTCGGCGGCGACGGCTCGGTCAATACGCTGGTGCTTACGTTGTTCTCGATCGGCACGGGCGTCGGTGCGCTGCTGTGCGAACGGATGTCGGGCAGGCGCGTGGAGATCGGCCTGGTGCCGCTGGGCGCGTTCGGCCTGACCGTGTTCGGCGTGGACCTGTACTTCGCACGGCACGGCGCGGCGCTGGCGCAGGGGCTCGACTGGCTGGCGTTCCTGCGCGGCGCGGGCAGCTGGCGCGTGGCGCTGGACCTGACCTTGATCGGCGTGTTCGCCGGCTTCTACGTGGTGCCGCTGTTTGCTTTCGTGCAGGCGCGCGCGCCGCGCGAGCAGCTCTCGCGCGTCATCGCGGGCAACAACATCGTCAACGCGCTGCTGATCGTGCTGGCGGCGGGTTTCGGGCTGGGCCTCGGTGCCCTGGGTTTCGATGCGGTGGAGACCTTCCTTGGCGCGGCGCTGCTCAATGTGGCGGTGGCGGCGTACATCTTCACGCTGGTGCCCGAGTTCCCGATGCGCTTCATCACCTGGGTGCTGGTCAACACGCTCTACCGCGTGCGCGTGGAAGGCATGCGCCACGTGCCGGAGGAAGGGCCGGCGCTGCTGGTGTGCAACCACGTCAGCTTCATGGACCCGCTGCTGCTGATGGCTAACCTGCGCCGCCCCGCGCGCTTCGTCATGTACTACCGGATCTTCAACATCCCACTGCTGCGCTTCATCTTCCGCACGGCCAAGGCCATCCCGATCGCCGGCCAGAAGGAGGATCCGGCCGTGCTGGCGGCGGCCTACGAGGCGATCGACCAGGCGCTCGCCGCCGGCGAAGTGGTGTGCATCTTCCCCGAGGGCGGGCTCACCCGCGACGGCGAAATCGGACCGTTCCGCCCGGGCGTGTTGCGCATCCTCGAGCGGCGGCAGGTGCCGGTAGTGCCGATGGCGCTGCGCGGATTGTGGGGCAGCGTGTGGAGCCGCCGCGACACGCGGCTGGGACGGGCGCGCCTGCCGCGGCGGTTCCGCGCGCGGGTGGAACTGGTGGTGGATGCGCCGGTGCTGCCCGAACGGCTGCGGCTGGATGTACTGGAAGCGCGCGTGCGCGAGCTGCGCGGCACGCTGGCCTGAGGTTCCTGTTTCGCAGGCGCCTACGTGTGGTGGATGCTCCTGCGTGGGACGGCACAAAGCATCGCCCGCATGGGGGCTGCCGCTAGCGTCACGGCGTCAGGTGAGCCAGCCACCCAGGACGATCAGCGCGACCACGCTCAGCCACGCCAGCAGGGCCCGCAGGAAGGCGCCACGCATGCGCGCCAGTTCCAGCAGCGGATCGGTGCGTTCCTCGGCATAGCCGTCGCCGGCCTCGATCTCCACCTCGATGTCGGCGCAGGCGGCGGCCGCCAGGAAATCCGGACCGTGGGTGTACCAGCTGGTCGGTGCCGCGTGCAGTCGCCAGCGATGCCAGGCGGACATCACCGCATCCCAGTGGCCGACCAGTGCCAGGGTGAACACCAGCAGCTGCGCAGGCAGCCAGTCCAGCGCGTTGGCGACGTAGCGAGCGTGGCTGCGGCTGGCGGCATCGAGTGCCAGTGTGTCGTCACGACCCAGCGTTTGCGCCAGCCGGTAGAGCAAGGCGCCGGCCGGCCCCAGCACGAAGAACCAGAACAGCACCCCGAAGCGCCGCCGCAACGCGGCGAGCGCCACCGCCTCGCCCAGCGCGTGCGCGTTCCACACGACCTGCGCGCCCGGCTCGGCCAGGCGCTGCGCGGCAACCTGCCGGGCGACCGGATCAGGCGCGTGCAGGATCGCTTCCAGATCGGCCTCGAATGCGTGCGGGCCCAGCCCGTAGAGCAACACCACGACCGCGAACGCCAACTGCAGGAAGCCGCCGAGCGGCAGGCGGCCGAACAGCTCGGCCAGCAGCAGGCAGAGCACGGCCGGCACCACCAGCGTCAGCAGCACGCGCCCCCGCCCGGCGGTGTCGTCCAGATGCCGGACCCAGCCGCGGAACACGCCATCGCCGCGCCACTGTGCAAGCTGGGGCAGCAGGTGCAGGAGGCCGAGGGCGAGGAGGGCGGCAAGCAGGCTGAGGGCCATCAGAAGGTTTCCTTGGTACGCCCGACCATTCTAGGGCAAGCGTTGCGCTCGCCCTTCAGGAGCGCACCTGTGCGCGACCGCCAGGCATGGCGCGGCCGTCGGGTCGCGCACGGGTGCGTTCCTACAGGGGGTCGGCAGTAAGCTCGTCGAGCTCGAGCCCGGCGCGTTCGCGCAACCAGTGCGCCAATAGCTGGTAGGAGACCGACAACCGCGACGGCGTGGCGAAGCTGCCGTCGGCCAGTCCGTCGACAATCTGCGCGGGCGTGAACCAGCGCGCCTCTTCCAGCTCGCCGTCGCGCAGGTCGATCGCCGTGTCGATCGCCTGGGCGACGAAGCCAACCATCAACGACGCGGGTAGCGGCCAGGGTTGCGAGGAGTGGTAGTGCACGTCGCCGACGCGCACGCCCGCTTCCTCGGCCACTTCGCGGCGCACGGCGTCTTCCAGCGATTCGCCCGGCTCGACGAAGCCGGCCAGCGCCGACCAGCGGGCCCTGGGCCAGCTCGCCTGGCGCCCGAGCAGACAGGCGCCCTGGTGTTCGACGATGGTGATGATCGCCGCATCGGTGCGCGGAAAGTGGAGCCGGCCACACGCCGCGTTGGTGCAGCGCATGCGATGGCCCGCGGCTACCCGCTCCAGTGGCGCGCCGCAACCGCTGCAGAAGCGCGTCTCGCGCTGCCAGTGCGCCAGGCCTTTGGCATAGGCGAACAGTCCCGCCTCGGCGGCGGGCAGGCGAAGGCCGGCCTCGCGCAGGCCGATACGGCGGGCGGCCAGACGGTCCTCGAGGGCGTCGGCCAGGCGTGGCTCATCCAGTGCGAGCAAGAAATGCGGGCAGCCTTCGGCGATGCCCAGCAGGCTGGCGGGTACGTCGGCGAACAGCTCGCGCCGCTCCGCTTCACCCAGCCAGCGCAGGCGCTCTGCCTCGCGCACGAGGTAACTTTCGCCGGAGGGATCCAGCACCAGATAACGTGCCTGCCCGCAGCCGCATTGTTCGGCGATCCAGGCGTCCTGGTCGCGGCGCTCGGCCATGCGGTCGAGCACCAGGCTCAGGCCGGCGAAGATGTTGGTGACGGGCGCGGCCATGCGGCTCAGGTGGAGAACGAGGAGCCGCAGCCGCAGGTGGTCTTGGCGTTCGGATTGCGGATCACGAACTGGGCGCCGGACAGGCTTTCGGCGTAGTCGATCTCGGCGCCGGTGAGGTATTGCAGCGAGAGCGGGTCGACCAGCAGGGTGACGCCTTCGCGATCGAGCGCGAAGTCGTCCTCGGCCTGGGCTTCGTCGAAGGTGAAGCCGTACTGGAAGCCCGAGCAGCCGCCACCGGAGATGTACACGCGCAGCTTCAGCGCGGGATTGCCCTCCTCGACGATCAGCTCGTGCACCTTGCGCGCGGCGGCCTCGGTGAACACCAGCGGTGCGTTGGCCTGGCGGTAGTCGGGAATCGGGACGAGGGTTTCCATGGGGCGAATGTGCGGTTGCAGGGGCACGATCTCAAGGATAACGCCTGCCGGGCCGCGGGCGCTCGCGACGCTGCTTCCCCCCGGGTGTCAGGCCGGCACGGCCTCGTCCAGTTCCGCGTCCGGCTGTGCCGGCGAGGGCAGCTCGCGCGCGACCGGCTCGACGCGATGGCTCATGCGACCGTTCACCTGCGCGCCGCCGGCCATTTCCAGCGTGCGGTAGTGCACGTCGCCAGTGATGCGCGCCAGCGGCGCGAGTTCCAGCCGCTCGCCGGCGTGGATGTCGCCCTGCACGGAGCCGTTGACGATCACGTGCGGCACGTGGATGTCGCCTTGCACCTGGCCATACTCGCTCACGGTGAACACCGCATCCTCGCCGTCGGCCAGCACGGTGCCCTCGATGCGGCCATCCAGGTGCAATGCGCCGCTGAAGCGCAGGTCGCCGCGGATCACCGTACCGCGGGCGATCAGGCTGGTGTCGTTGCTGCCGTCGGGACGGTCGGTGCGGCGTCGGTTGAACATGGTCAGTTTCCCCTTTCGATCGTGGTGAGGTTGCCCGACAGCGCGTCGTTCCACGCCACGGCGCGGTCGACGGCGTCGCCATCCTCGGGTTTGACGTGGATGCGCAGCCGCGTGGGCTTGAAGTCGGCCGGCAACATGAACGTGGCATGCAGCTGCTGGAAATAGCGGAAGCGGAACGGCAGACCGTCCTGCTGCGCTGCGTCGCCGAGCTGGGACCAGCCCAGGGCCACCACCTTGTCGCCGCGCACCCCTTCGACGCTGAGTGTCACGGTGCCGCTGACGTCGCTGCCGCGCTTGGCGTTCTGGGTCAGGCTGAGCGCGAGGTTCCAGGCGTGCGAGCCGTTGACCGGGCGCAGCTGCACTTCCTGCACCTTGAGGCCTTCACGCTGTGCGTTGCCGCCGACCAGGCGCGAATAGAAACCGAGGTCCGCGCGCAGGCCGTTGATTTCCTCGTCGCGCTCGGTGAGCGTGCCGCGCAGCGATTTGGTCGCGATGTCGGTGACCTGCTGCGCGCGCTTGAGATTGGCAATCTGCTGCTTGAGCTGTTCGTTCTCGGCGGAAAGCTTTCTGGCCTCGCGATGGTCGACCGCGGCGGGCGTCGTGCGCCATGCCAGCGTGCCGACCACACCGCCCGTCAGCAGCACGCTGACGAGCCAGGCCACGCCCAGCCACAGCCGGCGGCGGCGCAGGCTCGCCTCATCGTGCGGGCGCACGACGAAGCGGGGGGGCGGGCGTGAAGCCATGTGAAAGTCCGGCACTGCTGGGGCGACCGGTATAGCGGCAGCGTGACGAAAGCGTCAAGGAACGGCCGCACGCTTTGCGCAACCGATGCTGCCCGGAACGGACGGACTCAGCCGCCCATCTTGCTCTGCAGGTAGCGCTCGGCGCCGATGTCCTTGACCAGGTTGAGCTGGGTCTCGAGCCAGTCGATGTGCTCTTCCTCGTCGTGCAGGATGTTCTTGAACAGGTCGCGGCTGACGTAGTCGGCGATGCCTTCGCTGTGCGCGATCGCGGCACGAAGATCGATCGCGGCGGCCAGCTCCAGGTCCAGGTCGCCCTGGATGCACTCCAGCACGTTCTCGCCGATGCGCAGCTTGCCCAGGTGCTGCAGGTTGGGCAGCCCGTCGAGGAACAGGATCCGCTCGATCAGGTGATCGGCGTGCTTCATCTCCTCGATCGATTCCTTGTACTCGTGCCCGGCCAGCTCGCCGTAGCCCCAGTCCTTGAACATGCGGTAATGCAGGAAGTACTGGTTGATCGCGGTCAGTTCGTTGTACAGCACCTTGTTGAGGTACTCGATGACCTTGGCGTCGCCTTTCATGGGGAAGTCTCCGGTGCAGGGTCGACCGGTGACTATACGGGCTTGGACGCCCGCGGGTAGAAACGCGAATGGTTGCGTTTCGGGTCCGCCCGCGGCGGATCAGGCGGTGACCAGCGGCAGCGGGAACGTCACCTGCGCCAGCGCGGCGTCCAGCGTGGCGCGCGCTTCGGGTTCGCAGCAGCCGCAGCAGTCCGAGCAGCCGGTACGCGCCTGCAGTTCGGCGAAGGTGCGCACGCCATCGGCGACGGCGCGGCGAATGTCGCCGTCGGTCACGGCGTTGCAGAGGCAGATGTACATGGCGCGCATTCCAGCGCGAATGCGAATGATTGTCAACTAGATTCCTCGGCCGCGTTCAGGCGACCGCACGGCTGCCCGGTCGAGGACCCTCGGCGGCGCGTGGCAGGGCGCCCAGCTGGACGCTCAGCAGCTCCTCCACCAGCGGCGCGAAATGGCGCAGCGCCCGTTCGTAGACCTGGCGCTTGAAGTTGACTACGTGCACCGCCGGGTACCAGAAGTCGACCCAGCGCCAGATGTCGAATTCCGGCTTGTCGCAGGCGTCGAGCTTGAGCGCGTCCTCGCCGCCGACCAGGCGCAACAGGAACCACACCTGTTTCTGGCCGATGCAGGTGGGCCTCTGGTGGTGGCGCACGTAGCGGTTGGGCAGCCGATAGCGCAGCCAGCCGCGGGTGCTGGCGACCACTTCGACATGTTCGGGGAGCAGGCCGGTCTCTTCGGCCAATTCGCGGTACATGGCCTCCAGCGGGGTCTCGTCGCTGCGCATGCCGCCCTGCGGGAACTGCCAGCCGTCGTGGCTGACGCGGCGTGCCCAGAACAGGCGGCCGTCCGCATTCAGCAGCACGATGCCTACGTTCGGGCGATAGCCATCCGCATCGATCATGACGCCTCCTCGCGCCCGCGTGCCGCGCTTGCAGCGGCCAGGAGCTTCGAGGCCAACCATAGCGCGCGTGAGGTCGGAAAGCGAAGAGGCTTGAACCGGCCGGGTGCCCCAATTACACTGCCGGGCTCCGTTGGCGCCCCGCGCCGACGACGCCCCATGGCTATGTAGCTCAGCCGGTTAGAGCACAGCACTCATAATGCTGGGGTCGGTGGTTCGAGTCCACCCATAGCCACCACGAACTAGTCTAGTGACGTCCGTCGGCATCCAAGAAACCCAGTTATATCAAGGGTTGAAGGCCTCTAGGGCGTCCAGCGGCATCCGCTCTCTTCCATTGTGATCGGGCGGAAGGCGACGGTAGATTCGGCGGTAGCTTACCCCACTGCCGTAGGTGCTACCGTCATGCCCCTTACCGACATCTCTATACGCAGCGCGAAGCCCACTACCAAGCCTCGGAAGATGGCAGACGGTGGCGGGCTCTACCTTCTGTTGAACCCGAATGGCTCGCGCTGGTGGCGCCTGGACTACCGGTTCACGGGCAAGCGCAAGACCCTAAGCATGGGAACCTACCCGGATACCGGGTTGAAGGATGCTCGGGAGCGGCGTGATGCTGCGCGTAAGCTGCTTGCGAATGGCGTCGATCCAGGCGAGCACCGTAAGGCTGAGAGAGCGGCCGGAGTGGACCGTGCGGCGAACAGCTTCGAGGTGGTGGCACGCGAATGGCTGGCGCTTAGGCAGCGCGAATGGACGACTACTCAGTACGAAAAGGAACGAGGGCGCCTGGAGAACCATGCGTTTCCGTGGATTGGAGCTCTGCCCGTTGCAAGCGTCGGGGTCACTGAGATTCGGCCGCTCCTAGCCCGCCTGA
The DNA here is from genome assembly GCF_051900425.1 of Frateuria sp. GZRR33. NCBI lineage: Bacteria > Pseudomonadati > Pseudomonadota > Gammaproteobacteria > Lysobacterales > Rhodanobacteraceae > Frateuria > Frateuria sp. GZRR33. The sequence goes on along the minus strand of NZ_JBHZGK010000005.1, from coordinate 86,972 downwards.
TCAAGCGGAACCACGTCGAGCAGGCTCACCGACTGCGTCATCAACTGAGCCGTATCTTCAGGTACGCAGTGGCCACAGAGCGGGCGGTCCGAGACCCCGCTGCCGATCTTCGGGATACGTTGCCTGCCCGCCAGCCACAAAACTACCCAACGATCGTTGACCCTAGGCAAGTCGGCGAGCTCATGCGAGCCATTGACGCCTTCACCGGCACCTTTGTCGTATCCTGCGCCCTTAGACTGGCCCCGTTGTGGTTTTGCCGGCCTGGCGAGATTCGTCAGGCGGAATGGGCTGACTTCGACTTGGACGGGGAACATCCGGCATACGCCATACCTCCGCGGATTCGGAAGCTCCGTAAGGCTGAGAAAGAGAATCCCAAAACGGCACCCCATATCGTCCCCCTCTCGTCCCAGGCGATAGCGATCCTTCGTGAGCTGCGCCAGGTGACAGGCCGCGGGCGATATTTGTTCCCCGGAGCCCGCAGCGTCGGTCGCAATATGTCGGATGGTGCGCTGAATGCTGCCTTGGCGCGCATCGGCTACAAGGGCGTCATCACCGGACACGGTTTTCGCCACATGGCTCGGACTCTGCTGGGCGAGCGCGGCTGGAATCCCGAAGCTCTAGAGCGTCAGCTCTCGCATAAGGAGCCCGGCGTTTCAGGCGTCTACAATAAGGCGCAACATCTGCCCGAGCGCCGGAAAATCATGCAGGAGTGGGCTGATTACTTAGACACGTTGAAGGCTTCCACAGAACCTGCTGGGTGAGCGGGTCCGCTGAGCTAAGCACGCTAGCGTTCCCAGCCTGCCCGTCGGCGCGCCGCTATCTATCCGATCGAGCGAAAACCGGTGTTCTTGACTGGACTCTATTACAGCGACGGTCCCACTCCTTCCTTGGCCGATTGCCTCAAGGCGACACAGTGGCGGATCCAGCGCCAGTACAGGACGCGCGCTGAGCACCGTAGTGGTGTGTCCTTTGAGGAATTCTGGAACGGCATATGCGACTGGCTAGGCAGTAAGGACCAGAAGAGGAACGCATCGAAGCTGGAGGCCCTCATTGAAATCCCGCCGCTTGACGAGCCTGAGGCGTTCGGTTCGCTCTCGTTAGCAGTCGCATATTGGATCGAGGCCGCGGTAGCGCACGATCACTTACGGGACGATGCTCGAAGCTGGGCGGCGCTACTGCGTTGCCACTACTACTTTGGCATGGCCTCAGGCCCTGCGACAGCAACGGAGCGGTCCTCGAAAGGCGGTGAAACACAGGCGGGAGCTTTCAAACCCTTGCGCAGCAAGGTTCTTGAATGGCTATCAGAGTTTCAAGAGAGCAGCTTTCCATCAGTTGCCGAGGTTATCAAGGATTTAAAGCCAAAGGTTGACTCCTTTAGGCCCGACCTTGCGGAGACAGCCGCTTTCCTGTCTCCTGTTAGCCATAGAAAGAAAGGGCACGGCAGAAGTACGAACTTCGCGAAGCTGATCCGTGACTGGACCCGAACGGACGAAGATGTTCGGGCCGCTGTGGAACGAGTGGTCGAAGGCGGCATTCGGAGAGGGCGAAAAAAAACCGTGGCGCCTAAGCGCCACGAACTGTGAGGGTCTGAGCATCTCCATTGTAGCTGCCTGTGGGGCCTGTCAGGGTGATCTTTGCTGGGCTCTCAGCAGCTAAAGTGCGTGGTCTGCCTCTACGTGCTCCCGTGCGGCGAATTAAAGCTCCTTTCCCGAATGTTCGCCCCACATCGGGTGCGTTCAACTTCACGTAATAGTCCACCTTTGCCAGGTACAGGGCTGCCTTTTCTAGCCCTGCGCGGAGTTCGGTGTCTGAGTATCTGATCGTCCCTATGCCAAGTAACCCAAGCTTCGAGTAGGTGTCCTTCCTGGCGTTACAGTTCCAATACGTGCCGCTACCTTCAGTAGCCACATTCACCCAATGCTCGCCTACCAGTTGGCCGAGCGTGACATCCTTCCGGACCTCGTGCCCGTTGAACAAAAGCATCAGGTGGTAGTGATATGACTTCAGTGTGCCGTATTCGAGCTTCCACACGTACCCAACCAACGTGGGAAATTTACGCCGAAGATACTTGAGGAGCTGCTTAAAATGCTTCTTGACAGTTGATGGGTTAAGCTCCTTGTCTTCCAGCTCCTCACGATATTCCTTGCTGTAGCCCAAGTCGAGTCTGACAACAACCAGCTTTGCAAACATCTCATGCAGTTCCCGAATGTACTTCAGAAGGCTTGCGGCATTCTTGCGTGCTGCTCGCTCTTGATCGTCGATTGATTTTTGGAATCCGCTTTCCCGTGCTGCGTAGCGGAGATCGCGGATCCAAGAATTAAAGGCGTCGACGGTGTCTGCGGCGAGATCTTGTTTACAGATTGAAGTATCGATGACCTTGTTCGAGAACAGGGTGAAGTACGGGGATAGCTTATTCTGGCTGAACAGCGCTGCTATGGAGCGCAAGTCAAAGGTAAGGCAAGTTAAAAGTCGCCTCCCCATGGGCGTCACTTTGACTATGTAGCGCTTCCTCCATCTGCATAGTTCCGTGGAAAAGAACTGTTCGTCTGACTTAGCGACTTCACGCATCAGCGAGTCAATTTCAATGATCTCTCTCGGGTAGTCGTATTCGTGGTGGATGATAAGCATCCCATCTTGCCAGGATGCCGTGCTAGCACGCCATTGGCGCTCGATTAATCTGTCCTTGTCCTTCATTGCTCCGCTTTTCCTCGGCAGTGCGTGCGGCTAGGCACGCACTGCCATTGGTTAGCACTGCCTCGTCTAGGTTAGGTGATGAACGCACATAAGCCAGGACAGCAGAGAGGAGGAATATGGGGAAACATAAAGAAACAGAAAACAGAAGATATAGGATCCCAAATCCAGCTCTTCAAGAAAAAGCCGTTTCATCTGGCTTGCGCGTCTCCTTGGGTTCATGAATTGTTTTAAGGAGCGCCTCCCAGTGCGGAAAGTTGGTGTTATGCGTCGCCTTTCTGTTGACGAGCTCGAGCATTGGCGCGAGAGCGAATCCAATCGGAAACTTCGGATTCAATCCACCCAATAGAAGTGGCTCCGAGCTTCACGGGCAGGGGAAACATCGGGTCAAAACGCGACGATCGAGGATTGATAAGGTTGTAAATGGTCGACCTTCCGAAACCGATGCGGCCTTGGACCTCTTTGATCCTCAGAATGCGCGGGCCGGTAGTCTCGACTACCTGCATGTTCTTCTTACTCCTTTGCTTGCGAGGTCCCCGGACTGTAGGGCGCTGCGCGGCGCGGAAAAATTACTTGATCCACTTGAAGTACCTTTCTTTCCCCTGGCGGGGCCTGACCGGGCGTGGAAGTTAGTTCCTCCGGTTGCTACAGGAACTAACTTCGCGGTGACCTTGCCCGTGGCGGAGCCGATGGCCGCAAGGCGCCGGACGTGTCCAGGGGGCAGAAGTTATGCGAGCGTCGGGTGCGACCGATGCGTGCCGCCGCTGTAGATGCAAAAAAAGAACCCGGCCAGAGGCCGGGTGTCATGCGACTCACTTCAGTGCTTCACCAACTGGCGCGGTAGTAGATATCCCACCCTTGGTCCGTCATGTTGATGGCATGCCCAAGGATCTCCAGGGTGTAGCGGACTTCCTGTGCGTCCAGGTAACCGACCCCGAAAGGGTTGGTCGGCTCTGGGGCCGGCCATGGGGTCTCGGTAGCGCGCTCGCAAAGCGCCTGCAGCGCTCCTAGAGACTCCTTGTCCACGAAGGCGGGGCGGCAATCGTCGCTGCCGCCTTGGACGTGGTGCACGAACCACTGGTGCAAGCTTCGCAACTTCCGCCAGTACCCAACGCGGACAACTACGTCACTGACTTCCAGAAGGTCCTCGCTTCGCCCTGGCTTTTCTTTGGGTGGCACATAGCCGATGGCCCCCGCAAGGGCGCTGCGTGTGGCAGCTTTGTGCGGATCGTGAAGGGGGACGTGCCGTCGAGCTTCTAGATACATATCCAATCCCATCGCAGTCTCCCTCACGCCAGCAGGCTGAGCGCCTCGTTCCAGGCACGCTGTTTTATCTGCGCACCATGGCCAAACCAGGCTGCGTCGCGTCGATGATCCGCACTACGTGCTCTGCGGTGGTGGTCGATGAACTCGGTAACGCTGTTCAGTACACCCCAGGCGGTGCCGCGACTGGATGCCATCAGTGCGCCTCTACCGTCCCCCTCGTAAAGAGAACGGACTGCCGAGACGGCCTGCTCATTGACCACGGCAGCTTTACCCTCGGGCGCTGGGTAGGTGAGCACCCGGCGCAATAGGCCTTCTACGGTGTCGGGATCAACTGGCCGCTCTACCAGGGCCCGCATACGGGCGGCGAACGCATCCCATGAAGACGTGGCGATACCCAGCTGACGCTTGACTGCAAGAGCATCGAAGTGACTACGATGTGGAACCTTGATCGCCCCTTGGTTGTCCCCGAGGGCGATGGACAGGGTGTTGTTGCAAACCACCCTCACGGAGGTGAACTGGGCTGTCGTAGCTAGCGTGCCATCGCATGCTTTAGCCAACAGCAGGTAGCCATCCACGCGGTCCTCCTTCTTGAGCAACGCGCTCTGGCCGGTTTTCGCCAGCGCCCAAAATTTACGCCCCCCGCGCAGGACCCCTGCCGTCTCCAGTTCGAAGCCGCTTTGAGTAGTGAGGTCGCGATAAAACTCAAGGATCTCACCCGGTTGCACCACGTGAAACCGCTTGGATACGACCGCCAGTGGTGCCTTGGTATCAGATCGGTAAAGCACACGCTGGCCCGGGAACGTGTGGTCGCTGCCGCATTGCCGGCTGCCGGAGACGTATTGGACTTCTGATGTTTCGATCCGCCAGTCCATCCCAGCCTGCCTTTTCCAGCTATCAATGGATTGCTGCGGAGCAAGTCTGTTGCCCAAGCCGTGCCAAGGGACATCGCCGGCGTAGGCCATCGTTTCAACAAGGTGCATTCCGTTACCTCGCGGTTAGCGTTTTCAAGCAGTAGCCGTGGCTCGGAGGGGTCCGAGCCACGGCTACTGAGCTAGCGGTTCGTTTAGTCAGGGTGCTCGGAAGCTGTCGCAGCTTGTGCCGTTGACAATGCCGACAAGCAAAGCGGTGGCCACGGCTAGCACGCAGCAGACCGTTTCAAGTTTCCCGTTCATTTTTCTTCTCATGTAAGACGCTACGGTGCGGAGCGTTGGCGCAGACCCGCTGGCTGTGGGTCCAACGCGGTGATATGTGTCTGAAATTTTTTTGGCTTGAGCTTCTGTGGGCAGCCAACACCGCAGCGGCGCGCTCTCCAATCACGCTCAGCCCCGCTGTGGATCACCAGCTGGACGGCCTTCGCCCAGCGATCAGCCTGGGAGGTATCCTCTCCAGTTGATCTCTGAACAAGGCAGAGCGATGGACCAGGCTTACCCCGACGCCAGGGCCGCGCTGCACGGCCTGCTGATCGACGACATGACGATCGCCGCGGACGGTTTCGGCCTGTGCGGCACCCCCGAGAACCTCATCGGTGCGCAGCTGGAAGCGGGCACGAAGGGGCTGACCATCGTCGGCAACAACGCCGGCGTGGACGACTTCGGGATGGGTCCGCTGCTCAAGACCCGCCGAGTCAAGCGCGTGTACGCCTCCTACGTGGGCGAGAACAAGGAATTCGAGCGCCAGGTGCTAGCCGGCGAGCTCGAGCTGCACCTCACTCCGCAGGGCACACTGGCCGAAAAGCTGCGCGCCGGCGGTGCCGGCATCCCCGGTTTCTACACGCGCACAGCGTTCGGCACCAAGATGGCCGAGGGCAAGGAAACCAAGGTGTTCGACGGCAAGGAATACGTGCTGAAGGAGGCCATCCACGCGGACGCTTCCATCGCCAAGGCGTGGAAGGGTGACCGGCTGGGCAACCTGGTACTCCGCGAGACCGCGCGAAACTTCAATCCGATGATCGCCACCTGCGGCAAGGTCTGCGTGGCCGAGGTGGAGCATCTGATCGAGGTGGGCGAGCTCGATCCGAACAACGTGCACGTGCCGGGCATCTATGTCGACCGCATCGCGAGAAGTACGAAAAGCGGATCGAATTCCGCACCATCGCCGGCGCCAACACCGGCAAGGAAAACCCGACCCGCACGGGCATGGCCCGGCGCGCCGCGAAGGAATTGCGCGACGGCTTCCACGTGAATCTGGGCATCGGCATCCCGACGCTGGTGGCCAACTACATCCCCGAGGGCATGGACGTGATCCTGCAGTCGGAGAACGGCCTGCTCGGCATCGGCCCGTTCCCCACCGAGGACCGGATCGACCCGGACCTGATCAACGCCGGCAAGCAGACCATCACCACCCTGCCCGGCTCGAGCTTCTTCTCCAGCGCCGACTCGTTCGCGATGATCCGCGGCGGGCACATCGACCTGTCGATCCTGGGCGGCCTGGAAGTTTCGGCCACCGGCGACCTGGCGAACTGGATGGTGCCGCGCAAGATGGTCAAGGACCCGGGCGGCGCGATGGACCTGGTCAGCGGCGTCAAGCGCGTGGTGGTGCTGATGTAGCAGACCGCGAAGGACGGCTCGCCCAAGATCAAGATCCAGTGCGATCTGCCGCTGACGGGCAAGGAGGTGGTCGACCTGATCATCACCGATCTGGCGGTGTTCGAGGTCGAGAAGAGCAGGGGCCTGACGCTGGTCGAGCTGAACGAGGGAGTGTCGCTGGAAGAGGTGGAGGCCAAGACCGGCTGCAAGTTCGCGACGAGGTTGGCCTCAAGGCAGCCAAGCTGACCGCCTAGCTCAACCTTGTGGGGTTGGCAAATGCCGTAGGATGACTCCGGTATGCCCTGGGGTGAAGCCAGAGCCAGGTGAGCACTCAGGCAAGTCTCCGTTTGTGCGAATCTGTCGCATTAAAGTCATGCGCGGGTTCCCCGCTACTCTTAGTAAGGTTTGACGAATGGCACCAAATTTACTCTCAGCCAAGAACGCTTCTGTTGACCCGAAAGATGCCCCTGGTACAGGAGTAGGTCATTCGAGCTTCGCAACAACTACCCGCCATATGGCCGGTTTGCTCCACGGTGACTCTGCCTCATCACTACGCCTGCTGCCGTCCGACACCTTCAACGTGGCCGTTACCTCCCCCCCGTACTACTGGGTGCGTGATTACGGCTATGACGGGCAGTTGGGGCACGAGGAGTCGGTTGAGGCGTACATTGAGAAGCTCATGGAAGTCTTCGACGAGGTGAAGCGTACCCTTCACCCGGAGGGAATTTTCTTTCTCAACATCGGTGACACCTATTATTCCGGCAATGGTCAGCCGCACGGAAGCGATCCAAAGTGTTCGTCGCGGAATTTCTTTCGCACCAAGGTCCGGCCTGTCGACGTAAGTGGATGGGATATTCCAAAAAAGAGCATGATCGGTATCCCATGGAAGGTCGCGTTTGAAATGCAGAATCGCGGCTGGACACTGAGGAGTGCCATCATTTGGAATCGTTGCAACGCGTTTGTCGAGCCTACAGCTCGGGATCGCCCTCACCGGCAATACGAACATGTCTTCATGTTCACTAAAAGCCGTTTTTACAGCTTTGATCGTTCAATGCTCAGGGAGGAGGATGTTTGGAACATTCCTATTGAGCGTAGTAGGCGTGCGAAGCACAACGCCGCTTTCCCTTCCGAGCTTGTGCGTCGTTGTATTGAGATTGGCAGCCCTGTGGGCGGACACGTCCTGGATCCGTTTGTGGGAAGCGGGACCTCGATCTTTACGGCTCTCGCTTACGACCGAAACGTTGTAGGCGTGGACATGAGCGATAACTACATCGATTACATCCGCTCGCAGCTCGAGGCCGATGGTCATGAAAGCATTTCCTGGCAACGCTTGATGCAGCGACTAGCGCGGCCATCTGCAGCCTGGGACGACTGGGCCGGAAACAAGACCAACTACCGAAAGCCTGGCAAGACTCGATCGGAGTAGTCATGAAGTACTTCAAGATAGAAACGATCAAGAATGCAATCCAGCGCCTTGAACACTACAGCGCGAACTGGTTGCTCCCAGCGTTCGTTTTTGCCGCGAATGACGTCGGTACGGACGCGGTCGTCGACATGTCGAAGAACCTCGGTACGGATACATTTCTTGATCGATATTTCCATGGCAAGCGCCTCAACCTGCCTGATCTCCCGAATGGGAACAACTTGCTTAGGCCCCGTCTAAAAGGTGTCTCCTGGGATAGAGGGGATTTCGCCGGCGACTTTATGGTTCGGCAAGACACCAAAATGTGGGGCAACCTGTTCTCTTCTCGTGGCTACCGAGAAATGCGGCTCTCTGGATATATTGATGGAGAGAAAGCGAACGTCATTCTGACTGATTCCTTTCAGCCAAAGTTCGAGGAGGTGATTGGTGACGACTTCCGCTTTGAAGACTTCCTTGTCTGGCTGTTCGCATTTGAGGGAGTCCCAGACAATGTAAACAGCTGGGATGCGTTGATGTCCCACCTGTTGGAAAGTCTGGAACTTACGCAATTTAAGGAGCCATACCAGCGCCGTTTTAGGCTGTCAGCTCCCGCGCTACCGTGGCCCGAGATGCTCGATACCCGCCCTTCTAACGAAGACTACTTGGAGGCTCTAGCGCCGAAGCTCTGGAATTCCCTACAACATCCCCCGGAGCCTCATGAGGAGGATCTGGAGGACGAGGAGACGCACGAGCCGACGCTAGGAGCAGACGATCCCGTCCTTGGGGCTATCAACGCAGCAATCCAGGCCCACGAAAGTTATACGTTCCTGTTGGCAGGGCCGCCAGGCACGGGGAAGACCACTTACGCGCGCGAGCTAGCGATGGCTCTGACCGAAAGCGATCCTGCGCGGTCTCTTTTCCTTCAGTTCCACCCCTCAATTGGCTACGACGACTTCATCGAGGGCTTCCGCCCCATAGCGGAGAGTGGAGAGTCAGGCGTTCGCTACGACCTAGATACTCGGCTGTTCATGAAATTCGCTGAGCGCGCAGCGGCAAGTGCCGAGAAATTCGTAGTTGTTATTGACGAACTGAACCGCGGAGATGTGGCTAGGATATTTGGCGAAGTGCTGACTTACCTCGAGACGGACTATCGCGAGCGAGAATTCACCTTGCCGTACTCAGGAAAGCGCGCTCAGCTTCCCAGGAACTTAATCATCATCGCTACTGCAAACCCGTACGACAGGTCGGTAACGGATCTGGACGATGCTTTGCTAAGGCGTTTCTGGGTAATCGAGATCGAGCCGGATGGTGTCTTTTTGCGCGGACATTTGCAGCGCGAGGGCGTTGACCAGGGGGTTATTAACAGAACCCTTCAGATGTTCACGATTTTAAACCGCGTTCTCCCCCATGGGTTTGGGCACACAAACTTCCTACGTGTCCGGTCCGTTGAAGATCTTGCGGGTGTCTGGACCTCGCGAGTTCGCATGACGTTGCGCAGAGCGTTCACCCACGATCGTGCAACGTTCGATAAGGTGGTTGGTCAAATCGAGGAGCTACTGAAGACGCGGGAGGAGCCGGATCCAGCTGAAGGCCAGCCGGTTAGCATCGAGGCGTAGATTGGGGCTCCTCAAATGGACGGTCTGAAGGTTGTTGATCTCCGCGAGCGGGAGGCAAGAATATTTGCCAGAGAGGACTTGATTTCTCCAGGGGGGCAATCCCTGATTCTTCCGGAAACTCGTGCTCTATCCGCGATGGACTTACTAGACGTCGCTGGTGGCATTGAAGTCAAGGTTAAGGGGCTCATCGGTTACCTCCCCGTCACCACGTCTCTGGCTTTTAATGTTCAGCCCAAGTTTCCCCTTCCGAACCTTTGGAAGATGCTTGAAGGGGGCGGGGAGTCATACGGCCGGGTACTGGCAGTTCTTCGTTCCTACGAGAGCGCGAGTACAAATGCGCCACACTTGCTCCTTGCACGGGCCTTCTGTCACTACCTAAAGACACTTCTTAGACTTGGCTTGTCGCGCGGGTATTTTCAGGACAGTCACGATGGCTACTTCAAGCCAAAGGTCAATATCGGCCGTACCGTGGCTAGATTTCTTTCGCGTGGTGATGACGTAAACGTATCGTCGGATGTCTTCAATTATTCGGTAGATATCAAGGCCAATCGAGCCATGAAGGCGGCGTGCATTCATGTGCTGCGCCTTCTTCCCCACAGCGATGATTGGAAGCAGGAGCGGGTTCTGCTCGCTGATGCTCTAAATGCTTTTCATCCCGTGGCTGCCCAGCCTTTACGGGCCGACGATCAAGATCTCGCTCGCAGTTTGCCCATCTGGGTGCGCGACGGCTATATCGGTGCGCTTGCTGTCTATTCGATGCTTCTCGGCTACACGAAGATTGGCTTTGGGTATGGCAGCCGAGCCAACGAGCTGCCATCCTTCCTGTTTTCGCTCGACGGCATCTTCGAAAACTACGTTCGGAATGCATTCCGGTTAGCGCTCGCCTCTGCGGGGATCGCTGTGCTCGACGGCAACAAGAATCACAATCACAAGCTATTCGAGGATAACAAAGACTTTTCGATCAAGCCCGACCTAATGTTTCGCCGCGAAGGCAATTTTCTTGGCATTGGCGAAGTCAAGTACAAGCCGAAAGTTTCAGAGGAAGATAGGTACCAGGTGATTAGCCATGTCGTGGCGACCAAAGCTCCCGTTGGTATCTGGATTTCGCCAGGTGATGCTGAGAACGCGGGCGTTCAACGCGTTGGGAAAATTGCCACGGGTGCATGCTTTTATCATTATCGGCTGGATGTTTCAGGGGATATCGAAGACGCGGCTGCTAGGATGGTGGCGACTGTTCGCGAGCTCTTCCCATAGCCTCGTGGGTGCGTATCTGCGTGAGCCCGGCGTCGTGGGGCTGGTGCCATGAGCAGAGCTCTTCGGAGATCGAGTGGCTCGTGGCCGTAGGGGATCGCGAGTCTGTGCTCACGATAAGGTAGACTTCCCTGGGCCTACGAGGGTCAACTGACGGTAAGTTTGTCGGTAGGTGCCAAGGCTCAAGTTGCAAGAACTGCATGGAACAAGGGTTTGGCAGACCTTGTTCGAGTGCACCCATACCACCAGTTCCAGCGGTTGCCCCGCCTCCATGCGATGGAGGCTTGGCGCGGGCGAGCCCTCCAGCAGCCATTTCCCCCTCAGGTATTTTCCGGCCCTGCCGACATCGCCGTGTCCGCCCCGCCATGGGCGCCATGTGGATGCCTGTGTCTCGCCCTGAGTGCGGACTCACATGGCACCACACATTGTGAGGAACCACCGATGAAATTTCCCAACGCACTTCTCGTCGCGCTCTGTGGCGTCGCCGTTTCGTTCGGCGCGCGGGCCGAGTACATCGGTGAGCCCGATTGCTCCGAGCCGACCAAGCCCTACGAATTCACCAGCCAGTGGGAAGTGGGCAGTTTCAAGCGCGACGTCGAAACGTACAAGCAGTGCATCGAGGACTTCGTCGACGAACAGAACGACGCGGTCCGCCGTCATCGCGCCGCAGCGGGAGAGGCCATCGACCAGTGGAACAGGTTTGTGGCGCGCGAGCTCAGATAAGGTTCCCTGGCCATGGCTGGCCGGGGCAAGTGCCTGCCACCTGTGCCACATCCCCCACGGAAGGGCGCCCCCATGGGCAGGCCTGGGGGCTCGCAAGCCTTACAATATCGGCCATGCATATCCATAAAGTTTTCCAGATCGAGGCAGCCCACCATCTGCCCAACGTGCCGGCCGGGCACAAGTGCGCGCGGCTGCACGGACATTCTTTTCGCATCGAGATCCACGTCGAGGGCGAGCCGGACCCGGCACTGGGCTGGGTGATGGACTTCGCCGACGTGAAGGCCGCCTTCGCTCCGCTGTTCGAACAGCTGGACCACCACTATCTCAACGAGATCGAAGGGCTGCAGAACCCGACCAGCGAGATGCTGGCGCGCTGGATCTTCCAGCGCATCGAGCCACGGTTGCCGGGACTCGACCAGGTCGTGGTGCACGAGACCTGCACATCGGGCGCGAGCTGCAGCCGCCGCAGTTTTTGATGCAGCGCGGGAGGTCTTTTTCAGGATTGTCGGAATGACCTTCGTGCGCTGCATGTTGCAGCGCACAAAAACCTCTGCTAGGCTTGTTCCACTCCCAAGAACTCCCGCGAGGGACAAGCCATGACCAAGCCGTTCGATTTCCAGGTTTTCTCCTACGCCCGGCAGTTCGCCGACAGCGCTTTCAAGGCGCAGGTGCTGGTGCTCAAGGGGCTGGAGCAGGCCGCCGGCCTCCAGTTGGGCGCGCTGGAGCAGCATTCCCGCTCCGCTGCCGATTTCCTTTCCATTGCCGGTGAGGCGCGTGACCCCGAGGCCCTGCGCGGCCTGTGGGACAAGGGCGTAGCGCTGGGTCGCGCGCAGGCCGAGCAGGCGGTCGCGCTGACCCAGAACCTCGTGGCCGTCGGCCGCCAGACTGCCGAGTCGCTCGGCGCGCTGATGCAGCCGCTCGCGGCGGCGAACGATGCGGCCGCCCCCAATGCTGCCGGCGGCCGCAAGTCGGCTGCACGGTAAGGGCTTCTGCCCGCGTCCCCATCCTCCCCGCCGGGACGCATTCCCAGGGCCGGACATCTGTCCGGCCTTTTTTATGGCCTCTGCAGGAATTTGCGTCCTCGGCAAAGTGAACGCCAGCGCCCGCACGACAAGATGTCGCAGGCTCGCGGCTTGTCCCTGCAAAAGGCCGGCTGATATACTTTTGCGGATTGGATCGTGGCCCGTAGCTGCAAGGGTGACGCCTGGTGCGAAGCCGCGCGGGAACACACGTGCTCAACAGTCTTGCCTCCGGTCGTCGCCTGGCCCTGCGCATCGTGATGTGGCAGGTCGCCGTGGCAGCGCTGGTCGGCCTCGTCTTCCTGATGCAGGGGCGCCGCGAAGCCTTGGCGGCCCTTGCAGGCGCCCTGGTGGTGGCGCTGGGCAACGCGCTGCTTGGCGCGCGGGCCTTCGCCGGGATGCACGGGGCGGGCATGGCGCTGGGCCGGCTGCTGTTTGGCATGGTCCTCAAGTGGATCGCGGTCATCGGAGGGATGGGCGTGATCCTGATCAAACTGAAACTGCCGCCGCTGGCCGCCATTACGGGGCTGGCGGCTGCTTACGCGGTTCATCTGCTGGCGTTTCGATTCAAGGGTTGACACATGGCAAGCGAGCCGCAGGGCGGTCTTACCGAATACATCTCCCACCACCTCAAGCACCTGACTCCACATACGAGTCCGGAAGGCTTCTGGGCGGTGCACATCGATTCGGTCACGGTGTCGCTGGTACTGGGCGTGCTGTTCTGCCTGTGGTTCTGGATGAAGGCGCGCAAGGCGACGGCCGGCGTGCCGGGCAAGGGCCAGGCCTTCGTCGAGATCGTGCTGGAGTTCGTCGATGGGCAGGTCAAGGACGTGTTCCACGGTGACCGGCGCGTGCTGGGCCCGCTGGCGCTGACCGTGTTCGTCTGGGTGTTCCTGATGAACGCGATGGATCTTCTGCCGGTCGACCTGCTGCCCTGGATCACCGAGAAATTCGGCATCGGCCATTTCCGCGCCGTGCCCACGGCCGACATCAACATGACCTTCGCGATGTCGCTGACGGTGTTGATCCTGATCATCTTCTACAGCTTCAAGGCCAAGGGCTTCAGCGGCTACATGCATGAGATGTTCACCGCGCCGTTCGGCAAGCACCCGCTGCTGTGGATTCCCAATTTCGCGCTGAATCTGGTCGAGCTGCTCTCCAAGCCGGTGAGCCTGGCGATGCGACTGTTCGGCAACATGTACGCCGGCGAGCTCGTGTTCATGCTGATTGCCGGGCTGTTCACCGCCGGCAGCTGGGCGCTTTATGGCATGGGCATCATCGGCTACACCGTGTGGGGGATCTTCCACATCCTGATCATTTCGATCCAGGCCTTCATCTTCATGGTGCTGACCGTCGTGTACATCTCGATGGCTCACGATCACCACTGATCGGCCGTCCGTCTTTTAGAACAACGTCCAACCGAAACACATAAGCTTTTCTTTCTGAGGAGATCGTCGTGGAAGCTATCGTTCAAATCGCGCAAATCCAGGGTTTCACCGCCATCGCGCTGGGCCTGATCATCGGCCTGGGCGCCCTCGGCGCCTGTATCGGTATCGGCGTCATGGGTTCGAAGTTCCTGGAAGCGGCTGCCCGCCAGCCGGAGCTGGTGCCGCTGCTGCAAGGCCGCATGTTCCTGCTCGCCGGCCTGATCGACGCGGCGTTCCTGATCGGCGTGGCGCTGGCGATGTACTTCGCGGTGGCCAACCCGCTGCTGTCGGCCCTGACGTCGAAGTAAGCCCGACGCGGCGCTTGCGCGCCGCTCCCCTACGGGCGCCCGCGATCGCGGCGCCCGTACCCGTATCACCCCGCATTTACAGGTAACGCAGCGATGGATTTCAACGCGACCTTGATCGGCGAAATGATCGCCTTCGCGATCCTGATCTGGTTCACCGTCCAGTTCATCTGGCCGCACATCAACAAGGCCATCGAAGAGCGCCAGCTCAAGATCGCCGAAGGCCTCGACGCCGCCGAGCGCGCCCGCGCCGAACTGCGCGATGCCGACAGCAAGGTGGCCGCCGAGATCAAGGTGGCGCGCCAGCAGGCCGCCGAAATCATCGATCGCGCCCAGCAGCAGGCCAACCAGATCCTGGACAAGGCCCGCGCCGACGCGATCACGGAGATCAACCGGCTGAAGGCCAGTGCGCAGGACGACATCGCCTCGATGGCCCAGCGTGCCCGCGAGGAGCTGCGCGAGAAGGTGGGCGCGCTTGCCGTGCAGGGCGCCGCCAAGATCGTGCAGCGCGAGATCGATCCGTCCGCGCACAAGGCGCTGCTCGACCAGCTCGCCACCGAGATCTGACCATGGCCCAGGCAATCACCCTCGCTCGTCCGTACGCGCGCGCCGCCTTCGAGCTGGCGCACGAGGCCGGCGCGCTCGGCGAATGGTCGCAGGCGTTCGCCTTCGCCGCGGCGGTGGCGAAGGACGCGCGCGTTTCCGCGCTGGTCGGCGACCCTCGCGTGCAGCCGGCGCAGCTGGTGGCGTTGCACCTGCCGCAGGGCATGGGTGCGGACACTGCATTCGCCCAGTTCCTGCAGACGCTGGCCGAACAACGCCGCCTGGCGCTGCTGCCGGAAGTGGCGGATCTGTACGAGGAGCACAAGCGCGAGGCGGGTTCGCAGCTGAAGGTCAAGGTCACCAGCGCGATGGCGCTGGATGCCGCCCAGGCCGAGCAGCTGAAGGCCTCGCTCAAGCGTCGCTTCAAGCGCGAGATCGAGCTGGAAGCCAAGGTCGATCCGGCGCTGCTCGGCGGCGTGGTGATCGACACCGGCAGCGAGGTGATCGACGGCTCCGCGCGCGGTCGCCTGCAGCGCCTGGCCTCGGCGCTGGCAAGTTGATTCAAGCGCGGCTTCCGGGCCGCGAGGCAGCGCCGGTCACCCGGCGCTGAGTAAACATCGAAGAGCACGCCGGCCATGGGGTCGGACGCTTGAAAAAGCATTCCCAAATTCAGGAAAGCGATCATGTCCAGCACCACTCTGAACCCGTCCGAGATCAGCGAACTGATCAAGAGCCGCATCGAGCAGTTCAAGCTCGGTGCCGAGGCCCGCAACGAAGGCACCATCATCAGCGTGTCCGACGGCATCGTGCGCATCCACGGCCTGGCCGACGTGATGCAGGGCGAAATGATCGAGCTGCCGGGCAACGCCTTCGCGCTCGCGCTGAACCTCGAGCGCGACTCGGTCGGCGCCGTGGTGCTGGGTGAATTCCAGCACCTGAAGGAAGGCGACACCGCCAAGACCACCGGTCGCATCCTCGAAGTGCCGGTCGGCCCGGAAATGCTCGGCCGCGTCGTCGACGCGCTGGGCAACCCGATCGACGG
The DNA here is from genome assembly GCF_051900425.1 of Frateuria sp. GZRR33. Classification (NCBI taxonomy): domain Bacteria; kingdom Pseudomonadati; phylum Pseudomonadota; class Gammaproteobacteria; order Lysobacterales; family Rhodanobacteraceae; genus Frateuria; species Frateuria sp. GZRR33. The sequence goes on along the minus strand of NZ_JBHZGK010000005.1, from coordinate 71,162 downwards.
CAAGGGCCCGATCAACGCGAAGAAAACCTCCCCGATCGAGAAGGTCGCGCCGGGCGTGGTGTGGCGCAAGTCGGTCGACCAGCCGGTGCAGACCGGCTACAAGGCGATCGACTCGATGATCCCGATCGGCCGCGGCCAGCGCGAGCTGATCATTGGCGACCGCCAGACCGGCAAGACGGCCGTGGCGATCGACGCGATCATCAATCAGAAAGATTCGGGCATCTACAGCATCTACGTCGCGATCGGCCAGAAGCGCTCGTCGATCGCCAACGTGGTGCGCAAGCTGGAAGAAAACGGCGCGCTGGCCAACACCATCGTGGTCGTCGCTTCGGCCTCCGAGTCGGCCGCGCTGCAGTACATCGCGCCGTATTCGGGCTGTGCGATGGGCGAGTATTTCCGCGACCGCGGCGAAGACGCGCTGATCGTCTACGACGACCTGTCCAAGCAGGCCGTGGCCTACCGCCAGATCTCGCTGCTGCTCAAGCGTCCGCCGGGCCGCGAAGCCTACCCGGGCGACGTGTTCTATCTCCATTCGCGTCTGCTCGAGCGCGCCGCGCGCGTCAACGAGGCCTACGTCGAGAAGGAAACCAACGGCGAGGTCAAGGGCAAGACCGGTTCGCTCACCGCGCTGCCGATCATCGAGACCCAGGCCGGCGACGTCTCGGCGTTCGTGCCGACCAACGTGATCTCGATCACCGACGGCCAGATCTTCCTGGAAACCGACCTGTTCAACGCCGGCATCCGCCCGGCCGTGAACGCCGGTATCTCGGTGTCGCGTGTGGGCGGCGCGGCGCAGACCAAGATCGTCAAGAAGCTCTCCGGCGGCGTGAAGCTGTCGCTGGCCCAGTTCCGCGAGCTGGCTGCGTTCGCGCAGTTCGCCTCGGACCTGGATCCGGCCACCCGCGCCCAGCTCGACCGCGGCCAGCGCGTGACCGAGCTGATGAAGCAGAAGCAGTACGCGCCGCTGTCGATCGCCGAGCTCGCGCTGTCGGTGTACGCCGCCGAGAAGGGCTACCTGGACGACCTGCCGGTCGCCAAGGTGCTCGACTTCGAGCGTGGCCTGCACGCGTTCTTCCATCAGAACCACGAGGAACTGATGAAGAAGATCGTCGCCACAGGCGACTGGAACGGCGAGATCGAGGGCGTCTTCAAGAGCGGCCTGGACGAGTACAAGAAGACCGGTTCCTGGTGAACCCCGCCGGTGGGCCTTGAGGCCCGCCGTGCACGTTGACGGCGGACCTTGAGTCCGCCCCACGCAGGTCGAACCCAAGAGCAGACAGATGGCAAGCGGACGCGAAATCAAAACCAAGATCAAGAGCACGCAGAACATGCGCAAGGTGACGCGCGCGCTCGAGATGGTCTCGGCCTCGAAGATCCGCAAGGCGCAGGATCTGATGAAGGCCTCGCGTCCGTACGCGCGGATGATGCGTCGGGTGATCGCCCACGTGGCGCAGGCCAACACGGACTTCAAGCATCCGTTCCTGATCGAGCGCGAGAACGTCGCGCGCGTGGCCTTCATCGTGATCTCCACCGACCGCGGCCTGTGCGGCGGCCTGAACTCGAACCTGTTCCGGCGCGTGCTGCCGGCGGTGCGCGAGTGGCAGGACAAGGGCGTGCAGGTCGACGTGGTCGCCATCGGCCAGAAGGCCAATCAGTTCTTCCGCCGCATCAAGGGCGTCAACCTGGTCGGGAGCGTCAGCCACCTGGGCGAGCGGCCGAAGCTGGAGCAGCTGGTCGGCGTGATCAAGGTCGTGCTGGACGCGTATGCGGCCAATGGCCTGGATCGCGTGTTCCTGGCCTACAACGACTTCGTCAACACCATGACGCAGAAGCCCATGGTCGATGCGCTGCTGCCGCTGCCGCTGGTCGCCGCCGAATTGGCAGCCCAGCAGGGCTCCGGCGACAACGCCTACGCCGGCATCACGCTCGAGCAGACCCACGACTGGGACTACATCTACGAACCCGACGCCGCCGCGGTGCTCGAGCACGTGCTCGGCCGCTACGTCGAGTCGGTGGTGTACCAGGGCGTGCTGGAGAATCTCGCCAGCGAGCATGCCGCGCGCATGGTTGCCATGAAGAGCGCCTCGGACAATGCCAACAAGGTCATCGCCGAGCTGACCCTGAGCTACAACAAGGCGCGCCAGGCGGCGATCACCCAGGAAATCTCGGAGATTGTTGGTGGTGCCGCGGCAGTATGAGTGCAGGCATCGATGCCTGCGAGAGCAGGTCAAAAAGCGGCCATCCATGGCCGCACTGTTGAACTAAGAGCGATCGCCTTGCGGTTGCAGTAGATCAAGAGCGACGCTTCGGTGGCGCTTTTTAAAGAAACCTAAGAAATCCATCCGGAGCACATCCATGAGCCAGGGCAAAGTTGTTCAGATCATCGGCGCGGTCATCGACGTCGAGTTCGCGCGCGATCAGGTGCCGCAGGTGTACGACGCACTGAAGATCGACGGCATGGACATCACGCTGGAAGTCCAGCAGGTACTGGGCGACGGCGTGGTCCGTACCATCGCGCTGGGCTCCACCGAAGGCCTGCGTCGCGGCCTGGTCGCGCACAACACCGGCGAGGGCATCAAGGTGCCGGTCGGCGCCGCCACGCTCGGCCGCATCATGGACGTGCTCGGCAACCCTATCGACGAGGTCGGCCCGATCAACGCCGAAGACCACTGGGTCATCCACCGCGAAGCGCCGAGCTACGACGAGCAGGCCGCCGCCAACGAGTTGCTGGAAACCGGCATCAAGGTGATCGACCTGGTCTGCCCGTTCGCCAAGGGCGGCAAGGTCGGCCTGTTCGGCGGCGCCGGCGTGGGCAAGACCGTCAACATGCTCGAGCTGATCAACAACATCGCGACCCAGCACTCCGGTCTGTCGGTGTTCGCCGGCGTGGGTGAGCGCACCCGCGAGGGCAACGACTTCTATCACGAGATGCAGGATGCGGGCGTGGTCAAGCTCGACAACCTGCCCGAGTCGAAGGTGGCGATGGTCTACGGCCAGATGAACGAGCCGCCGGGTAACCGCCTGCGCGTCGCGCTGACCGGTCTGACCATGGCCGAGTACTTCCGCGACCAGAAGGACGCCTCGGGCAAGGGCAAGGACGTGCTGCTGTTCGTCGACAACATCTACCGCTACACCCTGGCCGGTACCGAGGTGTCCGCGCTGCTCGGCCGCATGCCGTCGGCGGTGGGCTACCAGCCGACCCTGGCCGAGGAAATGGGCGTGCTGCAGGAACGCATCACCTCCACCAAGACCGGCTCGATCACCTCGATCCAGGCCGTGTACGTGCCCGCGGACGACCTCACCGACCCGTCGCCCGCGACCACCTTCGCGCACTTGGATGCGACCGTGGTGCTGTCGCGTAACATCGCCGCGCTCGGCATCTACCCGGCGGTGGATCCGCTGGACTCGACCAGCCGCCAGCTCGATCCGAACGTGATCGGCGTCGAGCACTACGACGTTGCCCGCCGCGTGCAGGGCACGCTGCAGCGCTACAAGGAGCTCAAGGACATCATTGCGATCCTGGGCATGGACGAGCTCTCCGAGGAAGACAAGCAGGTGGTGTCGCGCGCGCGCAAGTGCGAGCGCTTCTTCAGCCAGCCGTTCCACGTGGCCGAGGTGTTCACCGGCGCGCCGGGCAAGTACGTGTCGCTGGCCGAGACCATCCGCGGCTTCAAGATGATCGTGGACGGCGACGTCGACCACCTGCCGGAGCAGGCGTTCTACATGGTCGGCGGCATCGACGAGGCGATCAAGAAGGGCGAGGAGATGTCCGCCAAGAAGGCGGCCTGATCCCCAAGGGCGGGCCCGACGGCCCGCCTTCCCCTGAGCAGAACGAGACACCACCATGGCAACCACCATCCGCGTCGAAGTCGTCAGCGCCGAAGCCGCGATCTACTCGGGCGAGGCCACGATGGTCGTCGCCACCGGCGACCAGGGCGAGCTGGGCATCACGCCGCGCCACGCCCCGCTGATCACCCGCCTGAAGCCGGGCAAGGTCGTCGTGACCGAGGCCGGCGGCGAGAAGGTCGACATCTCGATCACCGGCGGCGGCATCCTGGAAGTGCAGCCGCATGCCGTCACCGTGCTGGCCGACACGGCAGTGCGCTCCGAGGAAATCGACGAGGCCGCCGCGCTGGCCGCCAAGAAGGAAGCCGAGGACGCCCTGGCCAATCGCTCCGACGCCATCGACGTGGCCGAGGCACAGGCCAAGCTGGTCGCCGCGCTGACCCAGCTGCAGGCGCTCGAGCGCCTGCGCAGGAATCTCAAGCACTGACCGGCTGCGAAGCCCGACGCCAAAACGCCGGCCTCGTGCCGGCGTTTTCGTTTTCGCGGCCGCTCCCGCTCCCTCCGGGGGCAGCTGCCGGCTCGCATCAGGCAGATTGGCGCACAGGGCGCTCCCGGCTAGGCTGTCTCCTGGCCTCCAGGAAGGGCTCACCATGACTCGAGCAGCCACGCTGTGCATCGCCATCGCTCTGCTCGCTGGTTGCGCCCACACTGTGCGCAAGCCTGTCCCGTCCGGTGTTGGCTCGGCGAGCTATCGTGCTGCTGCGGACAGCGGCCTGGCGCACTACAACCTGGCGATGGGCCAGATCGCCATGGGTGCCACGCTCGAAGCGCACCAGCCGCCCGTTTACCCCGAAACCATGCTCGCCACCTGCCCGGCACGCATCGAGCTGCCGGCGCGCGTGATCGTCGGCACCGGGGGCAACGTCGATGACGTGCGCATGCATCCCTCGGTCGGGGAGCAGGCCTTCGCCAGCGCCGTGCGCGAAGCCGTGCGCAACTGGCGCTACACGCCGTTGACCATCACTCGCTGGGCGGCCGACGCGGACGGCACCAGTCATCCGGTCGCCACCGAAGCGAAGCCTTTCAGCCTTGACTACGTCTTCACCTTCCGTTGCGAGCATGGCCGCACCACGGTTTCTTCGGGGCCGGACTCGACAGCGCGTTGATCTGAACGCCGCGCCCACACGTCCGCGCCTAGACTCGCGCCGGACTGGGCTGTCAGGACCGCGCATGAAACACGTCGCCCGCCGCACGCTGGTCATCGTGCTGGTCATCGTCGCGCTGCTGGTGGTGGCACGGCTGGCCCTGCCCTACGTGGTCAAGGACTACCTCAACCGCAAGATGGACCGCATGGGCGACTACCACGGCCACGTCGCCGACGTGGACATCCATCTCTGGCGTGGCGCCTACAGCCTGGGCGACCTGCGCATCGACAAGGTGGACGGCAAGGTGCCGGTGCCGTTCTTCTCCGCGGCCACCACCGACATCGCGATCAGCTGGCGCGCGCTCACCCACGGCACCGTTCGCGCCCGCGTCGAGTTCGACCACGCCAGCCTCAACTTCGTCGACGGCGGCAACAAGGCACCCAGCCAGGCCGGCACGGGCGTCGACTGGCGCCAGCAACTGGAAGGGCTGGTGCCGATCCGGCTGGACGAGGTCACCGTGCACAACAGCCAGGTCACGTTCCAGAATTTCGTGTCGCACCCGAAAGTCGACATGAAGATGACCGACGTCGAAGCCACCGCGGTCAACCTGAGCAACGCCGACCGCAGGGGGGGCAGTCGCGTGGCCGATTTCCATGCCACTGCCAACGTACTGGGCAACGCGCCGTTGATGGCCGACGCCAGCTTCGACCCGCTCGATCCGAAGTTGCTGGATTTCACCTTCGACCTGCGTATCAGGCAGATCGAGCTCAAGCGGCTCAACGACCTGGCGCGGGCCTACGCCAAGCTCGATTTCGCCGGCGGCAGCGGCACCTTCGTGATGCAACTGAAGGCGCGCAACGGCGAGCTCAGCGGTTATGCCAAGCCGCTGCTGCACGACGTCAAGGTGTTCAGCTGGAAGCAGGACGTCGAGCAGGACAACGAGAACCCGCTGCGGGTCGCCTGGGAGGCGGTCGCCAGCGGCATCACCTGGCTGTTCAAGAACCACGACAAGGATCAGTTCGCCACCAAGGTCCCGATCAGTGGGCGCATCGACAACAAGGATGTCGGCGCCTGGAAGGCGGTGATCAACGTGCTGCACAACGCATTCGTGCAGGCCTACACGCCCAAGCTTGAAGACCTGGAACCGGCGCCGGAAAAGAAGGACTGACCAGCCCGCTTCACGGACACGCTGCTATCCTCGGCGGCCATCGAAAGCTTCCCCGGTACCCGCATGCCCGCTTCGCCCCTGCACGTCGTGATCCTCGCCGCCGGCGAGGGCAAGCGCATGAAATCCCGCAAGCCGAAGGTGCTCATGCCGCTGGCCGGACGGCCGCTGCTGGCGCATGTGCTGGACACCGCCCGTGCGCTTTCGCCGACCACCATCCATGTCGTGTATGGCCATGCCGGCGAGCAGGTCCATGCCGCCTTTGCCGTCGCGCCGGACATCGAATGGGTCGAACAGGCCCAGCGCCTGGGCACCGGCCATGCCGTGGCGCAGGCGCTGGCGCATATTCCGGACGGCGCGCGCGTGCTGGTCCTCTACGGCGACGTGCCGCTGCTGCGCGCCGGGACGGTGGCGCCGCTGGTGGCCGCCGGACGCCTCGCGCTGCTGGCCACCGTGCTGGACAACCCCCATGGCTACGGCCGCGTCCAGCGCGATGCCGAGGGTCGCGTCGCCGGTGTGGTCGAAGAAAAGGATGCCGACGCCGCGCAGCGTGCCATTCGCCTGGTCAACACCGGCATCCTCGCCGGCGAGGCCGCGGCATTGCGGCGCTGGATCGCGCGGCTGGAGCGCAACAACGCACAGGGCGAGTACTACCTCACCGACGTGTTCGCCATGGCTGCCGCCGAAGGCCAGCCCGCCGAGTGCATCGAGTGCGCCGATCCGGTCGAGGCGGCCGGAGCCAACAATCCCCTGCAGCTGACCGAACTGGAAGACCACCACCGCCGCCGCGCGACGCGCGAGCTGCTGCTGGCGGGCGTGCGCATGGCCGATCCGATGCGGTTGGACGTGCGCGGCGAGGTCCAGGCCGGCATGGACGTGGAACTGGATATCGACGTGATCCTGGAAGGCCGTGTGGCGCTCGGCGACGACGTGCGCGTGGGCCCGTTCGTGCGCCTGAAGGACGCGCAGCTGGCCACCGGCACCGTCGTGCTGGCGCACTGCGACCTGGAGGGCGTCATCACCCACGGCCCGTGCACCATCGGCCCGTTTGCGCGCCTGCGCCCGGGCACCGAGCTCGCCCACGGCGTGCATATCGGCAACTTCGTGGAGACCAAGCAGGCCCACCTGGGCGAGGGCAGCAAGGCCAACCACCTCACCTACCTGGGCGACGCGCGCATCGGCGCAGGCGTCAACGTGGGCGCCGGCACCATCACCTGCAACTACGATGGCGCCAACAAGCACCTGACGCGCATCGGGGACGGCGCGTTCATCGGCTCCAACAGCGCGCTGGTGGCACCCGTGACGATTGGCGCCAACGCCACCATCGGCGCCGGCTCGGTGATCACCAAGGACGCGCCCGACGGCGAACTCACGCTAGGGCGCGGACGACAGCAAACCATCCCCGGCTACAAGCGTCCCACCAAGAAGCCGAAACCGTAGGAGCGCACCTGCGCGCGACCGCCATGCCCGACCGGCGGCCAGTCGCGCACAGCTGCACCTCGACAACTGCGAAACCCACCTTCCACGGATGTACGTCAGGCGTAGCGCCAGCCGTCGATCTCGACCAACAGTTCGCTGCGGCAGATGTCGCCGTGCAGCAACAGTACCGGTACGCCGGGCAGTCGCCGGGTGATGAATTCGCGCACCTGCGCGGCATCGGCCGGGTGGCGTACGTACGCCTTCAACGGCGAGTGCGTGTCGAAACCCGGCGCCAGCCGACCCCGGGCCAGCAGCGCCTCGAGGTTGTTGAAGGTCTCTTCCAGCTGCGCCTGCAGATCGTCCCGGTGCGCCGAGGCATGGCCGACCACGGCCGCCGTGCCGGAAATCGCCAGCGCGTCCTGCGCCGGCAGCAGCATCGCGCGGGCGAAGCTCGGCGGCGTGCGGCCGTACTGGCGCGGGTAGCACCATGCGCTGACCTGGCGCGGATTCTCGATCCGCTCGCCCGGCTGGTCGCAGGCCAGCAGGTACACCTGCAGGCGGCCGCCGGGCCCGTGGTGGCCGATCGCGGTGGCCGCCGGGTAGCCCTCGGCGAAGAATGTGCCCATGCCGGTGGCCCGCCCCTCGCAGAACAGCTTGTAGCGTTCGGCGTCACCCTCGCCCAGGTTGATGGCCTCCAGATAATTCCAGATCCGCAGCACGTGGCGCTCGGCGCGGCCTTCGACCAGCCGGCGTAGCGCGTGGTAGGCATGGGTCGCCGCGGGACCGGGGCCGCCGTGGGCGGCTTCGTCCAGTTCCACCGCGGCGAACAGCCAGCCACCGCCGGCGGACCAGCGCACGTCGCCGTCGCGGCCGTGGCTCACCTCGGCGTCGACCTGCCACAGCTCCAGCGACGCGGGCGCATCGAAGCTTTCCAGCGCTACGCGGAACCAGCGCGGGTCCTCGCTCGCCGGTGCGCCACTGCCGAACCCGAACACCGCGAGCGTGCCCTGTTCGGCCAGCACTGCGGCGACGTCCCCACTGCGATAGGCGACCCGCGGCGCGCGGCGCGGCAGCGGTTCGGCCAGTGCGTTTTCACAACCCTGCATCATGCATTGCAAACCAGGAGCAACCGGGACGCTATGTTACACTCCGCGCCTGTTGCCGCCGGGGGGAGGCACGCATGGGGTACGGAAAAAAGCATGGCAGAACAGACTGCGGCCCAGCACGAGCTGGCCACCTTGATCGTCCAGAGCCTCAACCTGGAATCGGTTGCGCCCGAGCAGATGGACCCGGACGCTCCGCTGTTCGGCGGGGACCTGGGGCTGGATTCGATCGATGCGCTGGAAATCGCGCTGGCGGTCTCCAAGCGCTACGGCTTCCAGCTGCGTTCGGACAACCCGGAAAACAGGCGCATCTTCACCAGCCTGGCCACGCTCTCGGCGCACATCGAGCAGAACCGCGCCGCCTGAGCCGGCGCGCAGGCGTCCTCGTGACGCCCTCGCCCACCCGTCGCGCGGATCATCGACCTCTCCACCACTGATGCACGCGCACGCCATGTCCGAAGCCCGGCGCCCCGGTGGGCGCCCGTTGCCGCTGTTGCTCGCCTACCCGGGGCTCGCTCTCGCCGGTGCCTTGCTGCACAGGCAGTTCCTGTCGCTGGCGGCGCTCTCGTTGCTGCTGGGCCTGCTGTGCTGGCCGGCCCTGCGCGAACGCCGCCCCGGCGCCTGGCTGCTCTGGCTGGGCCTGTCCGGCCTGATGACCTGGCTCGCCGCGCGTGGGCTGGCCTCGCTGCTGCTGGACGCCGTGCCGGTACTGCTGAACCTGCTGCTCGCCTGGGTGTTCGGAAGCACCCTGCGCGCCGGTCGTCAGCCGCTGGTGGCGCAGTTCATCGAGGCGATCGAAGGGCCGCCGCGGTTGCTTCTGCCGGGCATCGCGTCGTATGCGCGCCGGCTCACCGCCTTCTGGAGCGTGTTTCTGACCGCCCAGGCACTGCTGCTGGGGACGTTGCTGTTCTGCCAGGTACCCGGCGGGCTGCTCGAACGGGTGGGCGTGCCCCCGCCCTGGCCGGTACCGCAGCCGTGGGTGCAGGGTTACGTGCACCTGGGCGCCTACCTGCTGATGGCGGTCGCGTTCGCCCTGGAGTACCTGTTCCGTCGCTGGCACCTGCGGCACTTGCCGCACCTGGGCCTGCATGATTTGTTGCACCGGCTGGCGTTACGCTGGCCCCAGCTGATCCGCGGCAGGAACCGCGCGCCATGAGCACCGACAGCTACCACGCCACCTTCTCCTTCACGGCCGGCCATCCGAGCCTGCCGGGCCATTTTCCGGGGCGGCCGCTGGTCGCCGGCGTGCTGCTGCTCGAAAAGGTGGCCGAAGCCCTGCGCGCCTGGCGCGGCCAGCGGCTGGCCTGCGTGCGCGAGGCCAAATTCATCGCGCCGCTCCAGCCGGACGAGCCTGCCGAACTGCGATTGACGCCGGCCGGCGCGCAGGTACGCTTCGAACTGCGCCGCGACGGTACCCTGCTGGCCCGCGGCCTGGTCGAGGGAGCGACGGACGCATGACCCAACACTGGCAAAGCCGGCCCGAAGGCGGCGGACGCTTCGCGCTGTGGCTGATCCGCAACATCGCGCTGTACGGCGGGCGGCGCTTCGGCCGGCTGTTCCTGTACCCGATCACGCTGTACTTTTTCCTGCGCCGGGGTCCCGAGCGCGCCGCCTCGCGCGCGTATCTCTCGCGCGTGTTCGGCCGGCGTGCGTCGGCCTGGCAGGTGATGCGGCACATCCACTGCTTCGCCGCCACGATCATGGACCGGATTTTCCTGCTCGCCCACGGCGAGAAGAAGTTCGAGATCGAAACCGTGGGGCTGGAGATGCTCGACGAGCGCCTGGCGCAGGGGCGCGGCGTGCTGCTGTTCGGCTCGCACCAGGGCAGCTTCGAGGCGCTGCGCGCGATCGGCGCGCGCCGTCCGCGGATGCCGCTGCGCGTGCTGCTGGACAAGCAGAAGACGCCGGCGATGACCGAGCTGCTCGAAGCGCTGGCGCCGGAAGTGGGCGCCTGCGTGATCGATGCCTCGCAGGACGGCACCTCGATCACCCTGGCGATCGCCGAGGCCTGCCAGCAGGGCGCGCTGGTCGCGCTGCTGGCCGATCGCGGGCGCAGCCATGAGGCCCTGCGGCACGCGCCGTTCCTCGGCCAGCCCGCGCCGTTTCCGGTCGGCCCCTGGCTTCTGGCCCATTCGCTGAAGGTGCCGGTGGTGCTGTGCTTCGGGCTGTACCTGGGCGGACGTCGTTACCGCCTGGTGTTCGAGCCGCTGACCGACCAGGTGGACATCCCGCGCCACGCCCGCGGCCCGGCGCTGGATGCGCTCATCGCCCGTTATGCCCAGCGGCTGGAGCATTACGTCCACGTGGCCCCCTACAACTGGTTCAACTTCTATGACTTCTGGCAGCAAGATCAGCGCGGCGCTGTGCATCCTGACCCTGGCCTGCTCGGCGAACGCCTCGGCACCTGACGCCACCGACGCGCTGATCGGCCAGCTCGGCCGCCCCGCCCCCGCGCGCACTGCCTTCGCCGAAGCGCGTTTCATGCAGGTGCTGGACCGCCCGCTGGTGGTCTCCGGCGAGCTGGCCTGGCTGGGCGGCGATACGCTCGAGCGCCACGTCACCAAGCCACACGAGGAAACCGCGCGCATCGCCGACGGCAAGGTCACGCAGCAGCGCGAAGGCAAGGGCGAGCGCAGCTTCTCGCTGGAGCGCGCGCCGCAACTGAAGGTGCTGGTGGACAGCTTCGTGGCGCTGCTCGGCGGCGATCCGCGCCGTCTGCGCCAGGCCTTCGCGATTGCCCGCCGCGGCGATGCCACGGGCGCCTGGACGCTGACGCTCACGCCGCGCGACCTGGAGGTCGCGCGCACCGTAGCCACCATCCGCATCGAGGGCGAGGGCAAGGAGGCGCGCTGCATGTGGATGCAGGAAGCCGATGGCGACGTCGCGGTCGACCTGCTCGGCAGCCTGGCCACGAAGATGCCGGCCGAGCCCACCCGCGAGGCGCTTGCCGCGCTCTGCAAGGGCGCCTGACATGCCCCTGCGCGCGCGCGTCGCGCTGCTGGCCGGATGGTTGCTGGTCCTTGCCCTGCTCGGCCTGTGGGTGGTCAGACACCTGCAGGTCAGCTCCGACCTGCGCAGCTTCATGCCTGCGCCAACCACGCCCGACCAGCGCCTGCTGATGGAGCAGGTCGGCGAGGGTCCAGGCTCGCGCCTGTTGCTGCTGGCGATCACCGGCAAGGATGACGCCACGCTGGCGAAGCTGAGCCAGGCGCTCGCCACCAGGCTCAAGGGCGATCCGCGCTACGCACAGGTGCTCAACGGCAGCTTCGATCTCACAGCACTCGACCCGAAGCTGCTGCCCTACCGCTACCTGCTCTCGCCCACGCTGGACACGCACGCGCTGGACGCAGCGTTCCTGGGCGATGAACTGCAACAGCGGCTGGACGAACTCGGCTCGCCCGCGGCCAGCCTGTTCAAGGGCCTGCTGCCGCGCGATCCCACGCTGGAAGTGCTCAAGCTCGCACAGCGCTGGGCCCCGGCGCGCTCGCCGCAGATCCGCGACGGCGTGTGGTTCTCGCCACAGGGCGAGGCGCTGCTGCTGGTGCAGACCCGCGCGCCCGGCTTCGACCCGGAGGCCCAGCAGGCAGCCATCGCCGGCATCGAGCAAACGCTGCATGGGTTGCCGGACGGCCGCGATGCGAAGCTGGTCGTCTCCGGCCCCGGCTACTTCAGCGTGGTCGCCAGCACGCAGACCCGCGAGCAGGCCGACTGGATCGGCCGCATCTCGACGATCGGGTTCATCGCCCTGCTGCTGCTCGCCTACCGCAGCATGGGCTCGCTGCTGCTGGCCGCGCTGCCGGTGGCCAGCGGCGCGCTGGCCGGCATCGCCGCGTTGACCGTCATCTACCCGCAGGTGCACGGCATCACGCTGGCGTTCGGTTTCACCCTGCTCGGCGTGGCGCAGGAGTACCCGATCCGCGTGTTGAGCCACCGCCGGGCCGGCGAGGACGCGGTGGCCAGCGTGCGCGACCTGTGGCCGTTGCTGCTCACTGCGATCGCCTCGGCGTGCATCGCCTACCTCGCTTTCTACGCGTCGGGTGTCAACGGCCTGAAGCAGCTGGCCGTGTTCACCATCGTCGGCCTGCTCGCCGCCGGCTTCAGCACGCGCTACCTGCTGCCGTACCTGCTGCCGGCGCGGGTGCGCGACGTCGCCGCACTGCCTTGGCTCAAGCGCCTGCGCACGGCGGTCGACGCGCTGCCGCGGCCCCGCTGGATTCCCTGGGCGGTGGCCGTGCTGGTCATCGCGCTGCTCGCGCTGGGGCGCGGGCCGTTCTGGCAGAACGACCTGGCTGCGCTCACCCCGCTGCCGACCGACCTGCTGCTGCGCGATGCGCGCCTGCGCGCGGCACTGGGTGCACCGGACGTGCGCTATCTGCTGCTGCTGGAAGCGTCCACGCCCGAGGCCGTGCTCGCGCTGTCGGAGAAACTCCAGCCGAAGGTGGACGCACTGGTCGCGGGGAAGGCGGTGGACGCCATCGAGCTGCCCTCGCGCTACCTGCCCAGCGCGGCGACCCAGCTCGCGCGCCAGCAGAAGCTGCCCGACCGCGCGACGCTGGAACAGGCGCTCGCGCAGGCCACCGACGGCCTGCCGTTCCGGCGCGACCTGTTCGCACCGTTCGTGGCCGACGTGGAAACCGCGCGCAGCCTGCCGCCGCTCACGCCGCAGGCGTTCGCGGCCAGCCCGCTGGGCCAGCGCCTGGCCGCGATGCTGGTCGAGCGCGACGGCCGCTGGCTGGGCCTGGGCACGGTCAGCGGCGTGCAAGACGCCGCCGCGCTGGCGACATTGGCGCAAGGCAGCGGCGGCGCCGTGCGCGTGCTCGACCTCAAGGGCGCCGCCGAATCGCTGGTGGTCGCCTACCGCACACGCATCCTGCAGGCCTTGCTCGTCGCCACGATCCTGCTGGTGCTGACCATCAGCCTGGCCCTGCGCAGCTTCCGCCGCGCCTGGCACGTGCTGGCGCCGATGACCCTGGCCACGTTCCTGGTGCTGGCGGTCGAGCGCGTCGCCGGCGTGCAGGTCTCGCTGTTCCACCTGGTCGCGCTGATCCTGGCCGGCGGACTGGGGCTGCACTATGCGCTGTTCTTCGAGCGCGACACCGGCGACGCGGCCGAGCAGCGGCGCACGCTGCACGCCACGCTGGTGTGCGTGCTGTCCGCCCTGCTCGTCTTCGGCATGCTGGCCTGGGCCACGATCCCGGTGCTGCGCGCGATCGGGCTCACCGTGAGCCTGGGCGTGGCCTTCCATTTCTGCCTTTCCATCCTGATGGCGCCGCACGCGCAGGCCGGACATGCTGCCGAAGAGTGACTGGGCCCACCTGATCCCGCATGCCGGCGGCATGTGCCTGCTCGATACGGTGCTCGACTGGGACGCGGCCACCATCCACGCCACCAGCCAGGGCCATGCGCGCGCCGACCACCCGTTGCGCGGCCCGGCCGGCCTGCACGCGGTACACCTGGCCGAATACGGCGCGCAGGCGATGGCCGTGCACGGCGCCTTGCGCGCGCGGGCGCAGGGCGTCGAAACGGTGCGCCCGGGCATGCTGGTGAGTCTGCGCGAGGTGCGGCTGGCCGTCGAGTACGTCTCCGCGGATGGACGCCTGGACGTCCAGGCGCAGTGCCTCTACGCCGATGATGCCGGCGCGCAGTACACCTTCCGCGTCGAGCAGGGTGGCCAGCTGCTGGCCAGCGGCCGCGCCGCGGTGATCCATCCCGAAGGACCGATGCCATGAACGCGACCCCCTCTGCCCGCCGTGCCCTGGTCACCGGCGGAAGCGGTGACCTCGGTGGCGCGATCTGCCGCGCGCTGGCGACGGCCGGCTACGAGGTGATCGTGCACGCCAACTCTTCGCCCGCTCGCGCCGAAGCGGTGGCGGCGGCGATCCGGAAGCAAGGCGGCCAGGCCCGCGCGATCGCCTTCGATGTGACCGACGGCGGCGCCACGCACGCCGCGCTGGAAGGACTGCTGGCCGACGGCCCGGTCCACGCCGTGGTCAGCAACGCCGGCGTGCACGACGATGCGCCGATGGCTGGCATGCGAGCCGAGCAGTGGCAGCGGGTCATCGACATTTCGCTCAACGGCTTCTTCCATGTCGTGCAGCCGCTGCTGCTGCCGATGGCGCGTGCGCGCTTCGGCCGCGTGGTGGCCGTGGGCTCGGTGGCGGGTCAGACCGGCAACCGCGGCCAGGCCAACTACGCCGCGGCCAAGGCGGGCCTGCACGGCGCGGTGAAGTCGCTCGCGCGCGAGATGGCCTCGCGCGGCATCACCGCCAACGTGGTGGCGCCCGGCGTGATCAAGGGGCGGATGATCGGCGAGGCGTTCCCGCCCGAGCGCCTCCGCGAGATGGTGCCGGCGCAGCGTGCCGGCAAGCCGGAGGAGGTCGCCGCGCTGGTGGCCTTCCTCTGCTCGGATGCCGCCGGCTACATCAACGGCCAGGTGATCGGCGTCAACGGCGGCATGGCCTGACGCGATCGGGCAACGGCTGTCCCAAGCCTCCTCGCTAACGCCGGGCTCGGCCCCACTGCGGCGCCAACTACCGAGCCTTCCCCCGCGAACGCGGGGGAAGGTGCCGACAGGCGGATGGGGGCCCTTTTGGGCGATATCCGCAGGGAGCGTCTTTCGCAAGACCTCCCCCCATCCGCCCTTCGGGCACCTTCCCCCGTAAACGGGGGAAGGACTAGCAGCTCTCCAGCCCGCGCAACGCGACGGGACTTGGTCAACCGCGGCGCCAACTACCGAGCCTTCCCCCGCGAACGCGGGGGAAGGTGCCGACAGGCGGATGGGGGCGCTTTTGGGCGATATCCGCAGGGAGCGTCTTTCGCAAGACCTCCCCCCCATCCGCCCTTCGGGCACCTCCCCCGTAAACGGAGGAAGGATTCGGTGACCACTCTTTTCCAGCCGGCGCAAGCGATGGGCTTGGTCCACCGCGGCGCCAACTACCGAGCCTTCCTCCGCGAACGCGGGGGAAAGGATGCGGTAAACGCTCGTATCCGTCCCTGCAACCGAGACGGAGCTCGCCATCTCAGCCGCGGACCGGTTGTGCCTTGCCCGTGCGGATGGCTTCCTGCAATAGCTGCTCCATCTGCTGCTCGGCCTTGTGAGTAACGTCCTGCTGGCGTTGTGCGAGCTTCTGCTGCTGCGCATCGAACGCCGCCTGCTGCGATTCCAGTTCGCGCTGCTTTGCGGCGATGTCGTGCCGCATGGCGGCGTGCCGCTGCTCGAGCCGGGCCTGCCGCTGCTCGAGCGAACGCTGGCGTGCCTCATGCGCACGGGCGGCGGCTTCCTCCGAGCCTGCGCCGACTTCCACCGCCTCGGCGGCAAGTTCGGCTGCCTGGCCGGCAAGTTCCGCCTGTTGGCGGGCAAAGTCTGCGTCGCGCTCGGCCAGCCCGGCCTGCTGGCCGGCCAGGCGTCCTTGCTCCCCGGCCAGCCTGCCCTGTTCGCTCGCCATGTCGGTCACCGGCGCGTAGATCGCCTTGGCCTGCGCGATCACAGCCGGGTCGTGCACGACATACGTCTTGTCTCCATGCCGGAACCAAACCAGGGGGTCGCCGCCACGATGCATCCGCTGCGCGGCGGACACGTCGGCCCGGGTACCGCTGATGATCGTGGTGTCGCCATCAAAGATCGCCAGGCCACTGCGCGCACCCGCGTCCATCTCGACATGCACCTGGTTGCCGAAGCTGGCCAGGCCCGGCGGCGGGGGCGGCGGGGGCGAGGGCGGAGCCGGCGGAGCGGGGGGCGCCGGCGGCAGCGCGGGAGGAGCCGGCGGTGGCGGCGGCGGGGTGCGGACGTGCGCTGCCCGGGTGGCCGGCGTCGGCTGTGCAGCGGATGACGCAGACGCCGCGGGCGCCGGCCGTGCTGCCGGAAGCGGCGTCACAACCGGCGTTGAGGTGGCTGGCGCAACCGCACTGCCGGCGGTGACGCGGTAGGGCACCACGCCCGCCACCGCGATCGCGACGAGCAGCAGCCAGCCGCGGCTGCGGCGGGAAGTGGCCTCGATGTGCTGCAACATGGTCAGTCGCCTCTTGAGGTTGTGGAACGTGGGGGAAGCCCCGGCCAGGCCGGAGGGGAGCGGTGTGGCCACGCCCAGCCGCAGCAGCAGCCTGCCGTAGGCCTGCGGGGCGCCGCCGGTCGCGGCCAGCGCCTGGGCGTCGCAGGCGGCCTCGCGGCTGAGCGCGTACTCGCGCATCGCCCAGGCCACCAGCGGATGGAAGAAGAACAGCCGTTGCGCCAGCGCTGGGATCCAGCCCAGCCAGAGGTCGCCGCGGCGCAGGTGCGCCAGTTCGTGCGCGATGGCCATCGCCGTTTCCTCATCGGAAAGGCGCGCATCGGCCGGAAACAGCACCAGGGGATGCCAGGCACCGAGTACCTGCGGCGAGCCGATGCTCGGCGAGAGCGCAAGCTGTGGCGCGCGGCGCAGGCCCAATCGCCCGGCCAGCGCCTGGCAGGCGCCCTGCCAGGCCGCTGGCGCCGGCTGTGCCCCGATACGGGCCCGTGCGACACGCCAGCGTTGACGCACGACCTGTGCGACCTGCAGTGCCACGCCGCCGAGCCAGGCCGCAAGCAGCAGCGCAGCCCACGGCAACGGCGCTCTCTGCGCGGGCGGGTCGAACGTGGGAACCGCCATCACCGGGGTGGTGTGGGTGGCCATCGGCAGCATCACGGCCGGGGGCGCGTGCGTGACCATGACCGGCGACTCCTTGGGCGCCGGCAGCCAGCGCAACTGCAGCGGCGAATGCCAGGCCAGGCCCAGCACCAGCTGCGCGCCGACCAGCCACCAGAGCATGCAGCGCACCGCGGCCGGCAACCGCGGGAACAGGCGGCAGGCCAGCGCAACCGCGCCGATCAGCAGGCACGCCTGCGCCGAGGTCCACAGCAGGCGGGCCGACAGCGCGTCGAGCAAAGCGGCGAAGAGGGACATGGTTTCAGGACTCCTTGCGCCGTGACTGCAACTGCGCCACCAGCGCCTCCAGTTCAGCCAACTCGGTGTCGCTCACGTCGGCGCGTTCGGACAGGTAGGCAACGAACGGCGAAACCGAGCCGCTCAGGGTTTTCTCCACGAAACTGCCGACCGCGTGGCGCATCGCCTCGCCGGGCGCGGTCGCCGGGCTGTAGCGGTAAACACCGCCGGCCTGGCGGCGCTTGAGGTAACCCTTGCCACGCAGGCGCTCCATCATGGTCAGCACGGTCGAGCGCGCCAGGCCACGCGTCTCGCCGAAGCCGGCGGCGACCTCGCCGACCGAAGCGGGGGCGTGTTCGGCCAGGTAATGGAGCAGGGCCAGTTCCTGGTCACCGATGGTGGGGCGCGGCATGGGCGGCTTTCCTGACTACAGTTGTAGTCAAGCTAGCGCTGACTACAACTGTAGTCAATAGGTCGATGGTTTACCGGGTGAGGCCCCCTCGTCCCTGTGGAGAGGGAGCTGGGAGGTCTATGGCAGGGGGATGTGGGTGCCGCCGGCAAAGACCGTCTGTCGCCCGCCGAGTGCGTGCACTCCCGGCCGCCGCCGCCGCGCGGATGCCGGCGTTCGATGCCGGTAATCGACAGCAGCGGGCTGTGGGCAGCACGTTACCCAAGCCAGGCTCATCGGTGCCTCGCGCATGCGAGACATGAGCCGCTCAGAACGCCATGTCGAACGCCACTTCGCCCTGCACGCCGACCTGGTAGGCCGACACCCGCCGCTCGAAGAAGTTGGTGACTTCCTGCACGTCCTGCAGGTCCATGAAGTCGAACGGGTTGGTGGCGCCGTATTTCTTCGGCAGGCCAAGCTGCACCAGGCGCTGGTCGGCGCAGTACTCCAGGTACTGGCGCATGTCCTTGACCGACAGCCCGGCCACGCCACCGGAGAGCACGTCCTGCGCGAATTGCGCCTCGCAGTCGATGGCTTCCTGCAGCATCTGCTCTACCTGCAGGCGCAGCTCGTCGTCGAACAGTTCCGGCTCCTCCGCGCGCACGGTGCGCACCACTTCGAAGGCGAAGGCCATGTGGCCCGATTCGTCACGGAAGACCCAGTTGGTGCCGGAGGCCAGGCCGTGCAGCAGGCCGCGCGAGCGCAGGTAGTAGACGTAGGCAAAGGCGGCGTAGAAGAACAGGCCCTCGATGCAGGCGGCGAAGCAGATCAGGTTCAGCAGGAACTGCCGGCGCTGCTCGCGGGTTTCGATACGGCGCAGGTGCTGGACCGAATCGATCCACCGGAAGCAGAACGCGCCCTTGGCGCGGATCGAGGGAATCGCCTCGATCGCCGCGAACGCCTTGTGCCGCTCGGCCGGGTCGGGGATGTAGGTGTCCAGCAGGGTCAGGTAGAACTGCACGTGCAGCGCCTCCTCGTAAAGCTGGCGCGAGAGGTACATGCGCGCTTCGGGCGCGTTGACGTGCTGGTACAGGTTGAGCACCAGGTTGTTGGCCACGATCGTGTCGCCGGTGGCGAAGAAGGCGACCAGGCGCTGGATCAGGTGGCGCTCGGCGGGATTCATCCTGGCGTTGAGGTCGGTGAGGTCGGGCGCGAAGTCGACCTCGTCCACCGTCCAGGTGTTGCGGATGGCGGCGCGGTACATCTCGTAGAAGGCGGGGTAGCGCATCGGACGCAGGGTGAGGGCGTAGCCGGGGTCGAGCAGTTGGCTGGTCATGGGCTGCCTTGAATGTCGTTCCGCTCCCGCCGGGCTGTCGACGGGCGAAGGTGCCGCGCGGATGAGGGTGCGCGTCTTGCCGGGTGGGTGGGCGCGCGGCCCTTCGACTTCGCCGCTGCGCGCCTGCGCTCAACGTGTACGACTTGTGGCGAGGGCTGTACTTCACCCCAACATCCCTCCCGGCGGGAGAGGTGGGTTCTACGCGCGGGTCGTTCGGCTATCCGTACTTGCGGGCGTAGTTGTCGCCTACGTGCTGGCTGAAGTACGTCGCCAGTCGCCGACCGCCTTTCGCCCGCTTCTTCATTTCGCGTACGTACCCGGCCCCCGGGCGCGCACGGTCGTACCCGCAGATCTCCGGGTTGTTGACGAAGCGGACGCGTATCCGACCGGGCGCCAGCTCGTACTCGGCGATCCCGGAATGGCCTGGGCGGTTGCCGTATCGCTGCATGCGCCATTCCCATCACTGGCAGGCCTCGCAATAGTCCGGATTCTCGAGTGAACAGAACACCGCTGCGCTCGCCTGTTGCTGGTCCGGCGCGGCGACGGTCGTCTTGGCGATCTTCGTCGCCGGGCGCGAGCGCAGGTAATAGGTGGTCTTGATGCCCGCCTTCCAGGCGTACATGTACATCGAGGAAAGCTGGCCGATGTTCGGGTTCTCCATGAACAGGTTCAGCGACTGGCTCTGGTCGATATACGCCCCGCGCGCGGCGGCCAGGTCGATCAAGGCCTTCTGCGGCAGCTCCCATACGGTGCGGTAGACCTGGCGCAGGCGCTCGGGAATCGCCGCGATGCCCTGGATCGAGCCCTCGGCCAGCTTGATCGCGTCGCGCACCTCGGCGGTCCACAGCCCCAGTGTCTTGAGCTCCTCGACCAGATAGCGGTTGACCACCAGGAAGTCGCCCGAGAGCGTCTCGCGCTTGAACAGGTTGGACACCTGCGGCTCGATGCACTCGTAGCAGCCGGCGATCGAGGCAATGGTGGCGGTGGGCGCGATCGCGATCAGCAGCGAGTTGCGCAGGCCGCCGGCGCGGATGCGCGCGCGCAAGACATTCCAGCGCGCGGAGTCGCTGACTGACGCCTGCGGCCAGTAGTCGAACTGCAGCTCGCCGCGGGCGGCGCGGGTCTGGCCGAAGCCCGGGTGCGGGCCGGCGCGCTCGGCCAGCGTGCAGGACTCGTCCAGCGCGTGGAAGTAGATTTCCTCGGCGATGCGGGTCGACAGCGCCAGCGCCTCGGCCGAGTCGAACGGCAAGCGAAGCTGGAACAACGCATCCTGCAGGCCCATCACGCCCAGGCCCACGGGACGCCACTTCTGGTTGGCGCGCCGGGCCGTCGCGATCGGATAGAAGTTGAGGTCGATCACCCGGTCGAGCTGCCGCACGGCGGTGCGCACGGTGTCGGCGAGCTTGTCGAAGTCGAAGGCGCCATCGCCGAGGTGGCGCGCCAGGTTGATCGAGCCCAGGTTGCACACCGCCGTCTCGTCGGTGCCGGTGACTTCCAGGATTTCCGTGCACAGGTTGGACAGGTGGATCACGTTGTCCGGCTCGGCCGTCTGGTTGCCGGTGGCGTTGCAGCGATCCTTGAAAGTCATCCAGCCGTTGCCGGTCTGCGCCAGCGTGCGCAGCATGCGCGCGTAGAGCTCGCGCGCCTTGACCGTCCTCACGGCAAGGCCCGCCGCTTCCGCGTCGCGGTAGGCGCGCTCGAAGGCCACGCCCCAAAGGTCGACCAGTTGCGGCACCGCCTTCGGATCGAACAGCGACCAGTCGTCGTCGGCCTCGACCCGGCGCATGAACTCGTCGGGGATCCAGTTGGCGAGATTCAGGTTGTGCGTGCGCCGTGCCTCGTCACCGGTGTTGTCGCGCAGCTCCAGGAACTCCTCCACGTCGGCGTGCCAGGGCTCGACGTACACGCAGCACGCACCCTTGCGCTTGCCGCCCTGGTTGACCGCGGCGACCGAGGCATCGAGCGTCTTCAGCCACGGCACCAGCCCGTTGGAATGGCCGTTGGTGCCGCGGATCAGCGAGCCGCGCGAGCGCACGCGGGTGAACGCCAGGCCGATGCCGCCGGCGAACTTCGACAGCTTGGCGACGTCCGCGTACTTGTCGTAGATCGCCTCCAGCGAATCGGCCGGCGAGTCGAGCAGGAAGCACGAAGAAAGCTGCTCGTGCGCGGTGCCCGCATTGAACAGCGTCGGTGAGCTGGGGATGTAGTCGAGCGAGGAAAACAGGCGGTAGAGCTCCAGCGCCTCGCCCACGTCGTTGCCGCCGAGCGCGCAGGCGATGCGCATGAAGAAATGCTGCGGCGTCTCGATCACCTTGCGTGTCTGCGGGTGGCGCAGCAGGTAGCGGTCGTACACCGTGCGCAGGCCGAAGTATTCGAAGCGGCGGGTCGCTAGCGGATCGATCGCGTCGTTCAACTTGCGCGCGTGCGCGGTGACGAAATCGCGCAGCCGTGCGTTGAGCAGGCCTAAGCCCGCGCCGCGCGCGATCGACTGCGAGAAGCTCTGGATCTCCTGCCCGCGCACTTCCTTGTCGATGTAGGCGCCAAGCAGGCGCGCGGCGAGCTGGCCGTATTCGGGCTCCTCCGCGGTAAGCGCGGCGGCGGTACGGATCGAGAGCTGGTCGAGCTCCGCCGTGCTGGCGCCGTCGTACAGGCCGCCGATGGTCTTCAGCGCCACCCGCAGCGGGTCGACCGCGTGCAGGCCGTCGGCGTTGCGCGTTACCGCGCGCACGATCTTGTTGACGTCCACGCTTTCGGTGGCGCCGTTGCGCTTGGTCACGCGCATCTGCGCGGGGTTGTGCGGAGGGGTCAGGGCAAAGCTGTCGTCGGCATGCGCGGGCGTGCCTTCACGGGAAGGAGTGTCGAGGGTGTCCATGCGGAAGCTCCGGGAGGGAAGCCGCCGCGCCGATACGGAGGAGAACGCACCGACGCGACGGTTCCGAAAACGTCAAACGCCTGCTCCCGCGCGCAGGGCCTGAGGCTCGCTTCCGATGGACGGCACGCCCCACGCGGGCGCCAGAACGCCCGCATGCGACGCGCCTCCCCGCGGAAGCGGTCACCCGCGCCGGGTCGCGACAGGGTCGGGCGGACGCGTCTCATGGAGCGCGACCGCCGGCCCATGGGGCCCGGCGTGCCGGCAGGTCTTCGGACTTGCGGACACCGGATCGTTCGATCCGTCCTACTTGCCCTCGCTTCCCAGGCGCAGCGGCCCAGTGCATGTGAGGACGTTCGTTTCCGCTTACCGCTGCGGGGCAGTTCCGGATTTGCACCGGATTCCCTTTTAAGCCCGACCGACAATCCGTCCGGACGGGCACCGACGGGCACAACATATCGGGGTGGCTGACGCCGGTCAACCCAATATTTCGTGTCCTGGCGGTTTCGCTCGAACGCGCACCCCATCCGCCTGCAGGCAAGAACGGGAAAAGCCCCGTGGTTGCGCAGCCGCCGACCCCCATTTGCGGCTGCGGGGGAAGGTGCCCCACGGGGCGGATGAGGCGGTCCTGGCTCCGGTCACCCGCGGCAACGCTCGCTCACCTGTCCGCCACAAGGCGCTGCCTATCGTCGCGAGCCATACCCAGCCACAACGGGAGCGGATCATGGCAACGACGAAGACCGCCAGGCGCGGCAACGGCACCGGCAAGGCGGTGGCGAAAGAGCGGCAGGTGCAATCGCAGATCGACGCCGAGGACAAGCAGAAGCAGAAGGCCAGGGCGAGCAAGTCCGCGAGCAAGAAGACGGCCAAGAAACAACCCGGCCAGACGAGCCCGCGCCCCAAGCCGCGTCCGCCGCTGCCCGAGCAGCACCTGAGCAAGCCCGGCAAGGAAGCGAAGCTCAAGCCGCGCCCGCAGTTCGAGGCGCCCGACTACCGCGGCAGCGGCAAGCTCCAGGACATGGCCGCGATCATCACCGGCGCCGATTCGGGCATCGGCCGCGCGGTGGCGGTGCTGTTCGCGCGCGAGGGCGCGGACGTGGCGGTGGTGTACCTGTCCGAGGACGAGGACGCGCGCGAAACCAGGCGCTACGTGGAGAAGGAGGGCCGCCGTTGCCTGCTGATCCGCGGCGACGTGAAGGATCCGGACTTCTGCGAACAGGCAGTGCAGCGGACCGTGGACGAATTCGGCCGTCTGGACGTCCTGGTGAACAACGCCGCGTTCCAGGAACACGCCGACGCGCTGGAGGACATCACCGAAGAGCACTTCGACCTCACCATGCGCACCAACATCTACGGCTACTTCCACATGGCCAGGGCGGCACTGCCGCACCTGCACGAGGGCAGCGCGATCATCAACACCGGCTCGGAAACCGGCCTGTTCGGTAACGCGCACCTGCTCGACTACTCGGCCACCAAGGGCGCGATCCACGCCTTCACCATGTCGCTGGCGAGCAACCTGGTCTCGCGCGGC
This sequence comes from Frateuria sp. GZRR33, assembly GCF_051900425.1. NCBI lineage: Bacteria > Pseudomonadati > Pseudomonadota > Gammaproteobacteria > Lysobacterales > Rhodanobacteraceae > Frateuria > Frateuria sp. GZRR33. The sequence continues at coordinate 47,523 of NZ_JBHZGK010000005.1, read as the reverse complement.
ATCCGTGTCAACGCGGTGGCGCCGGGGCCGGTGTGGACGCCGCTCAATCCGGCCGACAAGTCGGCCAGGCAGGTGGCCAAGTTCGGCCAGCAGAACCCGTGGGGACGGCCGGCGCAGCCGGAGGAGCTCTCGCCGGCGTACGTGTTCCTGGCCGCGCCGAGCTGCTCGAGCTATATCAGCGGCGCCATCCTGCCGGTGATGGGCGGCTCGACAGGCTGACGCCATGCACCTGTCAGACCCCTGGTGGGTGTATGCGCTGCGCGGCGCGGGCGTCTATCTGGGCCTGCTGATCCTGCTGCGGCTGCTGGGCAAGCGCTCGTTCGGCGAGATGACCACCTTCGACATCGTGGTGCTGATGCTGGTCGGCGGCACCTTGCGCACGGCGATCATCGGCGACGACAAGACGCCGCTGGCGGCGATCATCGGCGTGCTGGCGATCTTCCTGCTGGACAAGGGCGTCGCCTGGACCTGCGCGCGCTGGCCCGGCCTGGACCGGCTGGTCGAGGGCCAGGCCAGCCTGCTGGCGCGCGATGGCAGGGTGATCGAGGGCTCGTTGCGCAAGCACGACATGTCCGAGGAAGCCTTCCGCCGGGTGCTGCGGGAGAAAGGCCTGCGCGAGGTGGGCGACGTGGCCGAGGTGCGACTGGAGGCCAACGGCAAGATCAGCGTGCTGAAGGCCTCGAAGCCGTAGCGGCACCCGGTTACACCCACCCTTGCCCGTTTGAAAGCCGCCGTAGGCGCGCCAGGTCGCGGGAAGGCCGTGCAAGAACGAAAAGCGAGACGCTCCTGCAGACATGCCCGCGAGCCCCGGCCCTCACCCCAGCCCTCTCCCCGACTGGAGAGGGAGCAGGGTGCGGCGAACGTGCACAACCGGGCGCTCTTCCTGCCTCAGCTTCCGAGCGCCCGCGGCAAAGCGGCGGCCGCCCCTCCAAGAGCAAGCGATCACCAGGCAAGGCGGGCACGCGCCCAGCGCGCGTCCCTCACCGGGTTTGGCAGGCCGTTTCTGTTGGTTGCTCCCTGGGCCAGCAGAAAGTGACCCGAGCGCCGTCAGGCCATGGGAAGCCTGCGGCAGGCGGGCCAAGTCGCACGGAGACCAGGCAAGAACGGCAAGCCAGCAACGCTCCTGCGTGCATCTCCGCGAGCCCGGTCTGTCGCCCCAGCCCTCTCCCCACGGGAGACAGGGCGCGCAGAAGACACGCACAACCTGCGCTCCCCGCGAGCAGCACCTCGGCAAAGGTCACCCGACCGAACCGACCCAGCCCTAAGCCGGAGGCAGGCCGCTCGGCTCGCAGTGCGCTTCGTACGCCGGGTACAGCCGGCCTTCCTCACGGCCGATGCGCTGCTGCAGCACGGCCAGCAACTGGCCCAGGCTGCGCGAGAACGCCTGCGGTTCCGCGTTGCCCTCGTGATAGGTATCGAAAACGCCAGCAGCGCCGGGGTAAGCTGCTGCATCTCCTCGGCGTAGCGGCTGGCCAGGCCGGAGGTGGACGGGTTCGCTTGCAGGGCCGGGTAGAGCCGGTTGTCCTCCAGGCTCAGGTGCGAAAGCATGGCCTGCCTTGCCTTCTGCAGCCGTTCGCGTCCTTCGGGGCCGGACAGCCCCAGCCGTTGCAGTTCGTCGAGCAGGGCGTATAGCTGGGCATGCTGATCGCGCAGGATGTCGGTCAACCTCACGGCGCGCCCTCGCCGTCGGCGTGCCAGTCGGCCGTGCGTTCGAGCCAGGGCGGCACGGCGGCCGCCGGCAGCGGGCGCGAGACGTGGAAGCCCTGCACCTCGTCGCAGGCCATGCGCCGCACGGTGTCGTAGATGCGCCGGGTTTCCACACCCTCGACCACCACGCGGAAACCCAGGTCGTGCGCGAGCGCGGCAGTCGATCGCACGATCGCCGCGTCGTGGCGGCTGGCGTCCATCGCGCGCACGAACGACTGGTCTATCTTCAGGCAGGTTGCCGGCATTTGCCGCAGCGAGGCGAGGTTGCTGTAGCCGGTGCCGAAATCGTCGATGGCGATGCCGGTGCCCAGTTCGCGCACCGCGTCCAGGTGGCGGTGGGTGGCGTCGTTGTGTGCCAGCAGCGTGCTTTCGGTGAACTCCAGTTCCAGCATGCGCGGGTCGATCCCGTGGCGGGTCGCGACGTCCTGCAATCGCGTGACCAGGTCGGCGTCGAAGTCGGCGTTGGAAATGTTGAGCGACAGCCCGACGTCGCAGCCGGCGCGGCGCCAGGCGGCCAGCTGGGCGACGCCGTGGTCGAGCACCCAGCCGGTCAGCGAACGCATCAGGCCGGCGCGTTCGGCCAGCGGCACGAACTGGCCCGGCGGCACTTCGCCCAGGGTCGGATGGCGCCAGCGCGCGAGCGCTTCGAGGGCGACGCAGCGGCCGTCGCTCAGGCGCACGCGCGGCTGGTAGTGCAGGTAAAGCTCGGTGCGTTCGGTCAGCGCAGCGGCCAGCTCGGTGACCAGGAAGAACTCCTGCCGGTGGCGCTCGTCCTGGCTGCGCTCGTACAGCGCCCAGCCGCGCGGGCTGCGCTGGGCGGCATAGGACGCGCTCATCACCTGGCGCAGCGGGTCGGCACCGTCGAGCTGGCGCACGTCCAGGTCGAGCAGGCCGACGCCGGGTTGCAGCGTGAGCGGGATGTCCAGGCAGTCGAACGGCGTGCGCAGGCGCGACACCAGGTCGTCCAGCTGGTCCGCTTCCAGCGGCGTGCTGCCGTCAGGCAGCACGGCGGCAAAGCGGGTCACGCCGACCTGGTAGAGGTTCGTGCGCGGCGGCATCCAGGCCAGCACGCGCGCGGCCACCGCGCGCATCAGTTCGTCGGCGTAGGAGAAGCCCATCGCGCGCACGAAGGCATTGAAGCGTTCCACCGGCGCCACTTCGATGGCGATCAGCCAGGCCCGCTGTGCGCCATTCTTGTGGCGGCTTCGCAGGTCCTCGAAGAACGCACTGCGATGCGGCAGCTGGGTGACCGGATCGGTCCGTCCGAGGTAACCGCCCAGCACCACGCCGGCGCCGGCCAGGCGCGCGGCGTCGCGCAGGGCCGCCCGTCCGGCCTCGTCCAGGCCGACACGTGGCGCGTGGTCCATGACGCACAGCGCGCCGACGTGCCGGCCGCTGAGGGTGAACACCGGTTCACAGGCGAAGAAGCGCAAGGTGGCCGGCGATGGGCCGGTGAGCGGCGGCGTGTCGCGGTAGCGTGCGTCGGCGGCGATGTCGGGCAGCACCTGACCGGCGCCGCGGCGCGCGGCTTCCAGGTAAAGCGGATGCAGGACGTGCGGATCGTGCGGGCCGGCGTCGCGGCTGTACCAGTAGGCGCTGCCCCCATCGAGTACCAGCGCGACCATCGCCACGCCGAGCGAAGCGGCGGCCAGGTGGGCGACCGCGTCGAAGCCGGGGACGGTGTAGCGGTCGTCCGCATCCAGCGGGCCAGCCTCGTCGCCGGCGGCGCGTTCCCCGTCCAGGGACGTCGCCTCCAGCTGGTGCTCCACGGTCGTATGCATGGCGTTCTCCCTCCGGCCGACCTGGTGGGAACCGCTTGTCATTCCTCCGGCCAGAGTACTTCGGCGGCGTCGAGAGCCGCAATGCGAAAAAATGGAAATGCGGCGGGCGATGGGCTGCCCAGCAGGAGGGCGCGGGTGCGCCTCTGCAGGTGACGACCTATTCGGGGCGGTGCGGGAGCGCCAGGTATTGCTCGCTCTGCATCTCGATCAGCCGCGATTCGGTGCGGCTGAACTCGGCGCGGTGGCGTTCGCCGTCATACAGCTCGGTGATCGGCGCAGCGGCGGAAAGCACGAGCTTGACGTGGCGGTCGTAGAACTCGTCGACCATCAACAGGAAGCGCCGGGCGGCATCTTCGCTGTAGATCGAGAACTGCGGCACGCCGGACATGATCACCGTGGGCACCCGCCGCGCCAGCACGATGTAGTCGGCCACCGCGCGCGGCCCCTCGCACAGCGCCTCGAACTCGAACCACAACACGCCCGGCGCCTGCCGGCGCAGCGGGATCGGGCGGCCGTTGACGTCCAGCGTGCCGCCCTCGTGCGCGTCGCCCTGCGCCTGGCTGGCGAAGATGCGCGCGAGCGCGCGTTCGGCCTCGGCGCCCGGCGGGGTCAGGTAGACCGGCGCCTGGGTGAGCGCGCGCAGGCGCCAGTCGCGTGGCGAGACCATCTCCACCACGTGGCAGTGCCGCTCGATCAGTGCGATGGCGGGCAGGAACCGGGCGCGCTGCAGGCCGTCGCGGTAGAGCTTCTGCGGGGGCGTGTTGGAGGTGGTGACCAGCGCCACGCCCCGGCGGAACAGGGCGTCCAGCAGATTGGCAAGGATCATCGCGTCGCCGATGTCGTTGACCAGGAACTCGTCCAGGCACAGCACGCGGCAGCGCGCGGCCAGCCCCTCGGCGACGTCCTCCAGCGGATCGGCGCGCTCGCCCAGTTCGCGCAGGTGTGCGTGCACCTCGCCCATGAAGCGGTGGAAATGCCGGCGCAGCGCCACGCCGTGCGGCAGGCTGGCGGCGAACAGGTCCATCAGGAAGGTCTTGCCGCGGCCGACGCTGCCCCACAGGTACAGGCCCGCCACCGGCGTGCGCTCCTCATCGCCGAACAGCGACTTCAACCGCCCCAACAGGCTGCCGTTCTGCGGCGTCGCGCACAGCGCCGCGTGCATGCGGTCGAATTCGGGCAGCACGGCGAGCTGCGCAGGGTCGGCTTCCCAGCGATGGGCGGCGACGCCTTCGTGGTAGCGGGCGGAAGGAGTGAGGTCGGTCATGGAGCGGGAGCTGTCAGGGCACGCGTGGATCGCGCCTCCCCGTGCCTTGAGGAAGGGGCCGGGAGGGCGTTGTCCACATGGACATAGGGCCCCTCCCAACCCTCCCATGCTTGCCGGGGAGGGGGAACGAGCGGGTCATCCCGCCCGCCGCGGCGGCAGCCACGTCTGCACGGCATGCTTGACCGCGCCGCGCAGGTCCATCAGCCGGCGATGGAAGAAATGGCTGGTCTCGGGCATGCGCACCACTTCGGGTTCGACCGGCAGGCTCTCGATCCAGTCGAATACCGCCTGCGGCTCGACCACCTCGTCCGCCTCGCCCTGCACGATCAGCCAGGGGCACTGTGGCGGCTCGATGTCCGTCAATGCGAAGCGCCCGGCCGGTGGCGCAATGCTGACCAACGCAGCGGCGCCCAGCCGCACGGCGTTGCGGATGGTCACGTAGCTGCCGAAGGAGAACCCGGCCAGCCACAGCACATCGTCCGGGCGCACGCGTCGCACCCAGGCGACCACCGCAGCCAGGTCCTCGCCCTCACCGTTGCCCTCGTCGTAGCTGCCCTCGGACGCGCCGGTGCCGCGAAAATTGAAGCGCACGGTGTCCAGGCCCGACTCGCGCAGGCTGCGCTCGAGCATCGTCACCACCTTGTTGTGCATGGTGCCGCCCTGCACGGGGTTGGGATGGCAGATCACCGCGACACCGCGGCGCGCGTCGGCAGGCTCGGCGACGTTGCCGATCGCCTCCAGCTTGCCGGCCGGACCGTCGAGCGCGAAGCTCGCTTCTTCGCCCGGAAACGAGGCGGGATTGTCAGGAACGGTGGTGGGCGTCATGCGCGCAATGATAACCGTCGCGGCCGTGCACCGGCCGTGGTGCCGGGTGCCGGCGTGAACCACCTGGCGCACGCGCTGCTCGCCGGGGCCGACGGCGAACGGGTCCTGGGCGGCGTGCTCGGGGATTTCGTGCGCGGTGCGCCGGATCCGTCGCTGCCCGGCGGCGTGCGCGAGGGCATTGCCCTGCATCGCGCGATCGATGGCTACACCGACCGCCATCCGGAGGTGCTGGCAGCGCGCGCACTGTTCGAACCGCCCTATCGGCGCTACGCCGGGATCGCGCTGGACATGTGGTTCGATCATTTGCTGGCGCGCGATTTCGGCCGCTGGTCGACGCTGCCGCTGACGGGCTTCTCCAGCAGCCTGCGCGAGTTGCTGCGCCGCCAGGACGCGCTGCTGCCGCCGACCGCGCGACGGTTCGCACACTACATGCAGGCCAACGACCTGCCCGCCGCCTACGCCGACCCGGTGGTGCTGGATCGCGCGCTGGCCGGTATCGGCCAGCGCCTGCAGCGCGACAACCCGCTGGGGCGGATGCTGCCGGTGCTGCAGGAAACGGATGCGCCGCTGCAGGCCCGCTTCGATGCGTTCTTCCCGCAGCTGCAGCGGTTCGCGCACGCGTGGACCCCGTAGGGTGGGCTTCAGCCCACCATCGCGACTTCGCCGGCCCTCAAGGTGGGCTGAAGCCCACCCTACGGGACCGCGCAAGAGACGAACAAAAACGCCGCCCAGTGGGCGGCGTTTCGATGGCTTCTGTCAGGCCAGGTTACTTGGCCTGGCCGACGATCCACTTGACCGTGCTGGCGACCTGCTCGTCGGTGAGCGAGGGCATGCCGCCCTTAGGGGGCATGAAGTTGCCATCCGGGCCGTGGTAGCCGTTGATCGCGTGCTGGACCAGGGTGTCGATGCCCTGCGCGATGCGGGGCGCCCAGGCGGCCTTGTCGCCCAGCTTGGGCGCGCCGGCCACGCCGGCGGTATGGCAGCTGTGGCAGAGACCTTCGTAGATCGTCTTGCCGTCGGTGCTGCCACCGAAGGCGACCTGCGAGGCGGCGGCCTTGGCGGCGGCTTCCTGCGCGGCCAGCATGGCGGCGCGGCCGGTGTCGCCGGCGTACACCGCGCCGGCCGGGGCCAGGCGCTCGGCCACCTTCTGCGCCGCGTGCGGGTTGGTTTCCTTCGCCGCGTGGGAGTAGATGCTGTAGGCCATGATCAGCAACACCAGCGCCAGTACGTGCAGACCGGCGATCAGCCAGCTGAACTGGCGGATGAAGCTCTGGTCCGATTTGGTCATGGAACCGCTCACGCAAGTAACTCCAGGTAATCAGTGGACGTGCCGGGAAAGCCCTGCGGCTGCCCGGCGCGGGACAGACAAGACGCCGATTATAGATCAAAGCGCGCGGCAAGGTTGAGGCCAATGACGTGCGGCGCGGCTGCGGCAACCGGTCGCCGCCCGTGCATCCGGTAACGTGTCATCGGTCATGGGGCACCCCTGTCAACTGGCATTGTCCAAGGCCGTTGCTGTAACCCTATGCTTTTCACAGGGTCGGCCCGGCCGCGCGAGGCGCGGCAGCAGGGGACCGACATCCATTCCGGGAGCTTTATCAATGTCGCGTTTTTGGAAGATCGCGCTCGTCGTCGTGGTGGTGCTGGTGCTGGCCGTGGTCGGCCTGAGCCTCATGCACAAGCCGGGCGGCAAGCCAGGGCAGGTCAACGCCCAGGACCAGGACAAGGAAGGCCAGCAACCGCCGGTGCCGGTCACCGTGGTGCCGGTGGCGCGCCAGGACGTGCCGGTGTACCTGACTGCACTGGGCACGGTGCAGGCGCTCAACACCGTGGCGATCAGCCCGCAGGTGAGCGGCCGCCTGATCAGCCTGGAGTTCACCGAGGGCCAGCCGGTGAAGAAGGGCCAGGTGCTGGCGCAGATCGACCCGCGCACGTTCCAGGCCGCCTATGACCAGGCCGTGGCGCGGCTGCACCAGGACCAGGCGCAACTGGCGACGGCCAAGGCCAACTACTCGCGCAGCCAGGAACTGGGTCCGAAGGGCTACATCGCCAAGCAGGACCTCGACGCACTGCGCAACACGGTCAGCCAGCTGGAGGCCACGCTCGCTTCCGACCAGGCGCAGATCCGCGACGCGCAGGTGCAGCTGGGCTATACCAAAGTGGTCTCGCCGATCGATGGCCTGGCCGGCATCCGCGGCGTGGACCCGGGCAACGTAGTGACCACCACCAGCACGATCGTCACCCTGACCCAGCTGCATCCGATCAACGTGATGTTCAACCTGCCCGAGCAGAACCTGGACATGGTGCGGCAGGCCGCGATGGGCGCGGGCGAACTGTCGGTGGCCGCGCTCGACCGCGGCGATGCGCACGTGATCGCCGACGGCGGCGTGCTCAAGGTGATCGACAACCAGATCGACGCCAGCACCGGCACCTTCCGCCTGAAGTCGGAGTTCCCGAACAGGAACAACGAGCTGTGGCCCGGCCAGTTCGTCAACGTGCGGCTGAAGGTGCGCACGGTCGGCGGCGGCCTGGTGATCCCGGCGCAGGCGGTGCAGCGCGGCCCGGACGGGGACTACGTCTACCTGTTGCAGCCGGACAACACGGTCAAGATGCAACCGGTGCAGGTCGCGCAGGAAGTGGGCGACAGCGCGGTGATGATCGCCAGCGGCCTGGCGCAGGGCCAGAAGGTGGTCACCGAAGGCCAGTTCCGCCTCAAGCCGGGCAGCAAGGTCAACCCGCTCAAGCCGGGCGAGGTGCCGCCGGCGCCGACCAAGGAAGAGCTGGAGAAGGCCAAGAAGAACGGTGGCGGTCGCCGGGGGCATTGATTTTCCGGCGCCTCCCCTCGCCCGCAGGGGAGGCTGGGAGGGTGGGCGGGACCTGCCGCAGCGCGTGGAATCCCTCCCCGATCCTCCCCTGCATGCAGGGGAGGGCGTGACACATCACGCGGCATGAGGCCGCATCAAAGGTTCGCATTCCATGGGCTTTTCCACCCTCTTCATCCGCCGCCCGATCGCCACCTCGCTGCTGATGGTCGCGGTGCTGCTGCTGGGCGTGCTCGGCTACCGCCAGCTGCCGGTCTCCGCGCTGCCGGAGATCGACGCGCCCAGCCTGGTGGTGACCACGCAGTACCCGGGCGCCAGCGCGACCACCATGGCGGCGCTGGTGACCACGCCGCTGGAGCGCCAGCTCGGCCAGATCTCCGGCCTGTCGATGATGAGCTCCGATTCGTCCGCGGGCCTGTCGACGATCATCCTGCAGTTCAACATGGACCGGGACATCGACATCGCCGCGCAGGACGTGCAGGCGGCGATCAGCTCGGCCAAGGGCACGCTGCCCAACAACCTGCCCTACCCGCCGGTCTACAACCGCGTGAACCCGGCCGATGCGCCGATCCTCACGCTGATGCTCACCTCCGACAGCCGCCAGCTGCGCGAGGTCAACGACCTGGCCGATTCGATCATCGCGCAGAAGCTTTCGCAGGTGCAGGGCGTGGGCCTGGTCTCGATCGCAGGCAACGTGCGCCCGGCCGTGCGCGTGCAGGTCAACCCCTCGCAGCTGTCCAACCTGGGCCTCACGCTGGAGGACGTGCGTGCCGCACTGCAGGCGGCCAACGTCAACGCGCCCAAGGGCACGTTGAACGGCGCCACGCAGAGCTACTCGATCGGCACGAATGACCAGCTGGCCGACGCGGCCGCCTACGCGCAGACCATCATCAGCTACAAGGACGGCGCGCCGGTCCGCCTGAAGGACGTCGCGCGGGTCGTCGACGGCGTCGAGAACGACCAGCTCGCGGCCTGGGCCAACGGCAAGCCGGCGGTGCTCCTGGACATCCGCCGCCAGCCCGGCGCCAACATCGTGCAGACGGTCGAGCAGATCCGCGCCGTGCTGCCCTCGCTGCAGGCGGTGCTGCCGGCCGACGTGCACCTGGACGTGTTCGCCGACCGCACCGTCACCATTCGCGCCTCCGTGCACGACGTCGAGTTCACGCTGATCCTCACCGTCTGCCTGGTGGTGGGCGTGATCTTCATGTTCCTGCGGCGGCTGTGGGCCACGGTGATCCCGTCGATCGCCGTGCCGCTGTCGTTGATGGGCACTTTCGGGGTGATGGCGTTCAGCGGCATGTCGCTGGACAACCTCTCGCTGATGGCGCTGACGGTGGCGACCGGTTTCGTGGTCGACGATGCGATCGTGATGATCGAGAACATCGTGCGCTACATCGAGCAGGGCAAGAGCGGCAAGGAAGCCGCCGAGATCGGCGCCAGGGAGATCGGTTTCACGGTGCTGTCGCTGACCGTCTCGCTGATCGCGGTGTTCCTGCCGCTGCTGCTGATGCCGGGCGTCACCGGCCGCCTGTTCCATGAATTCGCCTGGGTGCTCACCATTGCCGTGGCGATCTCGATGCTGGTGTCGCTGACGCTGACGCCGATGATGTGCGCCTACCTGCTCAAGCCCGACCAGCTTCCGGAAGGCGACGACGCGCACGAGCGCCACGCCGCGGCCGGCAAGCGCGGCGTGTGGCTGCGCACGGTCGACTTCTACGGCCGCACGCTGGACTGGGTGCTCGACCACCGCCGCCTGACCATGATCGTGGCGGCGGCCACCGTGGTGCTGACGGTCATCCTCTACGTGGTGATCCCCAAGGGCCTGCTGCCCGAGCAGGACACCGGCCTGATCACCGGCGTGGTGCAGGCGGACCAGAACATCGCCTTCCCGCAGATGGAGCAGCGCACCAAGGCGGTCGCCGAGGCGCTGCGTGCGGACCCGGCGGTGTCGGGCGTGGCCGCGTTCATCGGCGCGGGTACCATCAATCCCACCCTCAACCAGGGCCAGCTTTCGATCGTGCTCAAGGACCGTGCTGACCGCGGCGGCCTGGACGACGTGCTGCCGCGCCTGCAGGACGCGGTGGCCAACATCCCCGGCGTGGCGCTGTACCTCAAGCCGGTGCAGGACGTGACCCTGGACAGCCGCGTCGCTGCCACCGAATACCAGTACTCGCTCTCGGAAGTGAACTCCGCGGATCTGGCCAAGCGTGCCGAGCAGATGACCCAGGCGCTGCGTCAGCGGCCCGAGCTCGCCGACGTGGACAACAACCTGGCCAACCAGGGCAATGCGCTCAAGCTGACCATCGACCGCGAGAAGGCCAGCCGCCTGGGCGTGCCGGTGCAGACCATCGACGACACTTTGTACGACGCCTTCGGGCAGCGCCAGATCTCGACCATCTTCACCCAGCTCAACCAGTACCGCGTGGTGCTGGAGGTGGCGCCGGAGTTCCGCTCCAGTCGTGACCTGCTCAACAAGCTCACCGTGCGGGGCAATGGTTCGGGTGCGCTGACCGGCTCCAACGCCACCAGTTTCGGCCAGCTGACTTCGGCCAACTCGGCGACGCCGTCGGGCATCGGCAACACCGGCAACGTCGGCTTCCAGATCGGCGGCGGTGGCACCATTCCGATCGCCTCGCTGGCGACCGCCGACGTCACCAGCGCGCCGCTGGTGGTCAGCCACCAGCAGCAGCTGCCGGCGGTGACGGTGTCCTTCAACCTGGCGCCGGGCTACTCGCTGTCGCAGGCGGTCGATGCGATCCACGAGGTCGAGGCGCAGCTGGACTTCCCGCCGCAGGTGCGCGGGCAGTTCATCGGCAAGGCGGCCGAGTTCAACGCCTCGATCGGCGACGAGGTGCTGCTGTTGCTGGCGGCGATCGTGGTGATCTACATCGTGCTGGGCGTGCTCTACGAGAGCTACATCCATCCGCTGACGATCATCTCGACGCTGCCGCCGGCGGGCGTGGGCGCGCTGCTGGCGCTGATCCTGTGCGGCATGAGCCTGTCGGTGGACGGCATCGTGGGCATCGTGCTGCTGATCGGCATCGTGAAAAAGAACGCGATCATGATGATCGACTTCGCGATCGAGGCGCAGCGCGACGGCTTGAACGCCCGCGAGGCGATCCGGCGCGCGTGTCTGCTGCGGTTCCGGCCGATCATGATGACGACCGCCGCGGCGATGCTCGGTGCATTGCCGCTGGCGCTGGGCAACGGCATCGGCGCGGAGTTGCGGCGGCCGCTGGGTGTGTCGATCGTGGGCGGTCTGCTGCTCTCGCAGCTGGTGACGCTGTACACCACGCCGGTGATCTACCTCTACATGGAGCGCTTCTCCGACTGGCTGCGGCTGCGCCGCGAGCGTCGGGCGCTGGAGCGCGCCGAGGCCGACGCCCGCGCGGTGTGACGCTTCGAGCTCCCTCTCCCCTCCCGGAGAGGGTCGGGGTGAGGGGCCGGGGCTCGCGGAGATGTTTCGTCCGGAGGGTGCTTTGGTGTCGCCCTTGCGCGGCCTCCCCGCGACTGGGCTCGCCTGCGGCGGGCTTCCGATCGCCTGCCGGCGCTCGGGTCACTTTCTTTGCTGGCCCAAAGAAAGTCACCAGAGAAATGCCCTGCTGAGCCCGGTGAGGGATAAGAGCCAGGTGCCGTCTCGCTTGATGGGCCAGTCGCCTGCTCCTAGAGGAGCTGCCGCCGCTTTACCGCGGGCGCTCGGGAGCTGAGGCAAGAGGGCTTGCGCGGTGGGTGCAGGAGCGCCGCACTCTGCTCCCTCTCCCCTCCGGGGAGAGGGTTGGGGTGAGGGGCCGGGGCTCGCGGAAATGCCTGCGAGTGCCTCTGCGCGACTTGGTCCGCCTGCGGCGGGCTTCCGATGCCTGCCGGCGCTTGGAGGAGCTGCCACGGCTTTACTGCGGGCGCTCGGAGTTTAGGCGAGAGGACTGACACATTGGGTGCACGAGCGCCGTACTTGGCGCCCTTCCCTCCGAGGAGGGAGCTGGGTGAGGGCTGGGGCTCGCGGGGAGGCGAGTCGTTTGCCCCTCACGTCTGACGGCATCCGGATGCGTCGCGCGGATCAACCGATTGGCCGGATGCGCGTTAGCACGGCGATGCCGCGTATCCTCCCTCCCTTTGCCCCGTTCTTCCCCGCCACCGCATGAACCTTTCCGGCCCCTTCATCCGCCGTCCGATCGGCACCTCGCTGCTGGCCATGGGCGTGTTGCTGGCAGGACTGATCTGTTACGCGCTCCTGGGTGTGTCGGCGCTGCCGCAGATGCAGTTTCCGGTGATTTTCGTGCAGGCGCAGCAAGCCGGCGCCGACGCCAGCACGATGGCCTCGACGGTGGCCGCGCCGCTGGAGCGGCACCTTGGCCAGGTGCCGGGCATCGAGTCGATGCGTTCGCACAGTTCGGAAGGGCGCGCGGTGGTGTTCATCATGTTCCGCGGCGGGACCAATCTGGACTCGGCGGCGCGCGACGTGCAGGCGGCGATCAATGCCGCGGCGCCGGACCTGCCAGCCGGCCTCAACAGCCCGCCCAGTTACGAGAAGGCCAATCCCAACGACGACCCGGTGATCGCTTTCGCGCTCACCTCCGATACCGAATCGGCCGCCACGCTCTTCAACGTCGCCGACTCCCTGCTGGCGCAGCGGCTGCGCCAGCTGCCCGGCGTGTCGCAGGTGGAGATCGCCGGCGCAGCGACGCCGGCGATCCGCGTGGACATCGACCTGCACGCGCTCAGCGCCATGGGTCTGACGCCGGACCAGTTGCGCAACGCGCTGACCGCGGCCAACGTCACCTCGCCGCAGGGCTTCCTGTCCAACGGCACGACCACCATGGCGGTCACGGCCAACGACCAGCTGCACACGGCCGACGACTTCGCCAGCCTGATCATCGCCGTGCGCAACGGCGTGCCGGTCCGCCTGTCCGACGTGGCGCACGTCTACGCCGGCCAGCAGGACGCCTACCAGGCCGCCTGGTTCCAGGGCAAGCCGGCGGTGCTGATGTACGTCTACAAGAAGGCGGACGCCAACGTCATCGCCACGGTGGATGCAGTCAAGGACCAGGTGCCCGCGCTGCGTGCCTACCTCTCGCCCGGGACCGTGCTGACTGCGTACTTCGACGGCACGCCGACCATCCGCGCCTCTCTCCATGAGGTGCAGGCGACCCTGCTGATCTCGCTGGCGATGGTGGTGTTGACCATGGCGCTGTTCCTGCGTCGGCTCGCGCCCACGCTGATCGCCGCGCTGACCGTGCCGTTGTCGCTCGCCGGCGCGTTCGTGGTGATGTATGCGCTCGGCTACACACTCAACAACCTCACGCTGCTGGCGCTGGTGATCGCGATCGGCTTCGTGGTGGACGACGCGATCGTGGTGATCGAAAACGTGATCCGGCACATCGATCAGGGCATGCCCCGCTTCGAGGCCGCACTGACCGGCGCGCGCGAAATCGGCTTCACCGTGGTATCTATCACCGCCTCGCTGATCGCGGTATTCATCCCGCTGCTGTTCGCGCCGGGCATCACCGGCATGTTCATGCACGAATTCACCATGACGCTGGTCGCGGCGATCGCGATGTCGGCCGTGATCTCGCTGACGTTGACGCCCTCGCTGTGCGGCCTGTTCCTGCGCGGCCACGCCAACGCGAAGCCGTCCCGGCTGGGCCACGCGCTGGATCGCTTCCACGCCGGCATGCTGCGCATGTACACCCGCTCGCTGGACTTCGCCCTGCGCCACGCGCTGGCGCTTTCGCTGACCCCGCTGGTACTGATCGTGGCCACTTATTTCCTGTTCGGCGTGGTCAAGACCGGGCTGTTCCCGAGGCAGGACACGGGCCTGATCTGGGGCCGCGCCAGCGCCAGCGCGACGGTGTCCTTCAAGGACGCGATCGCGCGCCAGGATCGCCTCACGCAGATGCTGCTGGCCGACCCCGACGTCAAGGCGGTCGGCTCGCGGCTGGGCATCAACTGGCAGGGCACCAGCGGCTCGTTCAACATCGAGCTGAAGACCCGCGCCGAGGGCCGCACCGACGACACCTTCGCCGTGCTCGCCCGCCTCTCGGCCAAGGCCGACCGCTTCCCCGACCTGGACCTGCGCCTGCGCCCGATCCAGGACCTGCCCAGCGGCGGCGGGGGCGGCGGCAACCAGGGCGCGCAGTACCAGGTATCGCTGCAGGGCGACGACCTGGCCGAACTGCAGCAGTGGTTGCCCAAGCTGATCAACGCACTGAAGAAGAACCCCAAGTTCAAGGACGTCGGCAGCGACATCGACGACGCAGGCCTGCGCCAGAACGTGGTGATCGACCGCGACACGGCCGCGCGGCTGGGCGTGTCGGTCGGCACCATCGACGGCGCGCTCTACAACGCCTTCGGCCAGCGCCAGGTCTCGACGATCTACTCGGACATCAACCAGTACAAGGTGGTGCTCAACGCGCTGCCCTCGCAGACCGCCACGCCGGCGGCGATCAACCGCATCCACGTACGCTCGGAGAGCGGCAAGATGATCCCGCTGGGCGCGCTGGCGCACATGGAGCCGGGGCTTGCGCCCACCTCGATCTCGCACGAGGACCAGCACACCACGATGGACCTCTCGTTCAACCTCGCCGACGGCGTGAGCATGGGCGAGGCGATGGCGATCGTGCAGCGCACGGTCGAGGACTTGCGCATGCCGGGCGACATCCGCCTCAACGTGGGCGGCGACTTCCGCCGCTTCATGGAGACGCAGAGCGGCATGGGCTGGCTGATCCTGGCGGCGATCCTTACCGTGTATATCGTGCTGGGCATGCTCTACGAGAGCCTGATCCACCCGGTGACGATCCTTTCCACGCTGCCGGCGGCAGGCGTGGGCGCACTGCTGGCGTTGTGGCTGACTGGTACGGAGCTGTCGGTGATTTCGCAGATCGCGCTGGTGCTCCTGATAGGCATCGTCAAGAAGAACGCGATCATGATGATCGACTTTGCGCTGGTGGCCGAGCGCGAGCACGGCAAGGCGCCGCTCGATGCGGTGCGCGAGGCGTGCATCGTGCGTTTCCGGCCGATCATGATGACGACGATGGTGGCGATCCTTGCGGCGCTGCCGATCGCGATCGGGCTGGGCGAGGGCTCGGAGCTGCGCCGGCCGCTGGGCATCGCGCTGATCGGCGGGCTGCTGATCTCGCAGAGCCTGACGCTGCTCAGTACGCCGGCGCTGTATGTGATCTTTTCCTGCCTGGCGGCACGCTGGCGGACGTTCCGCTCACGGCATCGCCGCCGCGAGGTGGCGCGAGCCTAAGCCTTGCTCCCTCTCCCCGTCGGGGAGAGGGTTGGGGTGAGGGGGGCGGGGCTCGCGGGGGATCCGCCGCGGGCGCTGCTTTGCTTGTCGCTCTTGCGGGGTGTCCCGGCGACTGGGCTCGCCTGCGGCGGGCTTTCGATCGCCTGACGGCGCTCGAGTCACTTTTCTTTGCTGGCCCAAAGAAAAGTAACCAAAAGAAATGGCCTGCTAAGCCCGGTGAGGGAGAAGAGCTAGGCGCCTCGCCTTGCTTGCTGGGTCCCTTGCTCTTAGAGGAGCTGCCGCCGCTTTACCGCGGGCGCTCGGGAGTTGGGGCAAGGGCGGGTTTATGGCGGCGTGGACACCTGCCGATTTGCCCCTCTCCCCAAAGAGGAGAGGGAGCAAGATTACGCGTCGCCGAATTCCAGCGCGGCCGTGAGATCCCCCGGCGGCGGCCCGCCGGCGGCGCGCATCGCCTCCTCGCGCAGCGTCAGCCCCGGCAGCTTGCGCAACCCGAAGCGGCGGGTCAGGAAGCGCGCGATCGAGCCGGTGTCGTACACCGTGTGATCCACGTATCCCTTCTTCGCATGCGGCGACACGATGATCGCCGGGATGCGCGATCCCGGTCCCCAGCGGTCGCCCGTGGGTGGCGCGACGTGGTCCCACCAGCCGCCGTTCTCGTCGACCGTGACGATCACCAGCAGCCCGGGCCACGCGGGCGACTTCTGCAGCGCCTCGATGACCGTCATCACGTGACGGTCGCCCGCGTCCACGTCGGAATAGCCGGCGTGCATGTTGAGGTCGCCCTGCGGCTTGTAGAAGGTCACTTGCGGCAGCGTGCCGGCCGCCACGGCGGCGAGGAAGTGGTTGGTCTCGGCGGTCTCGCCCACGCCCGCGTCGCGCAGATGCTTCGCGCGCGCCGCGGTGCCCGGCGCATACGCGGTGAAGTAGTTGAACGGCTGGTGGTGCGGCTGGAAGTTGGGCCGCTGCGGGAAGTCGGCCTGGTCGCCGTCGCCCTTGCCTTCGAGCGCGAGCTTCCAGCCGCCGGCGTACCAGGCCCAGTCCACGCCCGCCTCGGACAGCACGTCGCCGATGGTGGCGTGCTTCTGCGCGACCAGCGTGTTGGCGCTGTTGGGGTCGGCACGGGTGGGGTCGTTCGGGTCCTTGGAGAAGGCCGGTGCGTAGGGCGGGCCCATCGTGTTGACCGCCCAGAAATCCGGCGTCAGCGAGTTGGGTGTGAGTGTCTCCGGCTTGCCCTGCATCGCGCTGGCGGGCGAGTCGTGGGCGAGCTTGAGGTGGATGTCGGTGGCCTCGCCGCTGACCGTCTGCGCGATGTTGAAGCGCGCGGGGCTCTCATCCGCATGCGGGTAATACGGCGGCTGCGCGGCGACCAGGTACTGGTGGTTGAGGAACGAGCCGCCGAACGCACCCATGAAAAAGTGGTCGCACAGCGTGTACTGGCGCGCCAGTTGCCACAGCCGCAGGTTCGCGGCGTTGTCGCCGTAATAACCCATCACCAGCGCGCCCGAATCGCCCCAGGCGACGAAGCCGTCGTTCCTGCCGCCGTTGATCTGGCGCTGGTTCTCGTAGAAGCGGTGCCACAGGTCGCGCGTGACCACGCCCTGCGGCAGCGGCTCGCCGCTGCCGGTGCGCAGGGCCCACGGCGCGTTGGGCAATCCGCTGATGTCCTCCTGGCGCACCACGTACTTGCGGTGGTTGACCACCTGTTCGTGCGGGGCCACGCCGTGCCACACCGGCGGCAGCGTCTTGAGCACCGAGCCATCGCGGTCGCGCTGCCGGTACTGCTCGGGCTTGAGTGCCGAGAGTGGTTCGGCCACGCCCGGGAAGTCGGCGAACAGGTTGTTGAAGCTGCGGTTCTCCGCGTAGATCACCACCACGCGCTGGATGTGCTTGCGCAGCAGGGCGTCCAGTTGCGTGGGCGCCATCGCGGCGGCGCTCTTGGTGCCGGCCACGGCCTCGGCGCCGGCACCGGCGAGCGCCAGCCCGGCGCCGGCCGCGGCCAGGCCACCGAGCAGGCGGCGGCGTTGCGGATCGGTCGGCTGGTCGTCGGTGTCGGGGGGCAGGGGGAGGTCGGACATCGGGGGCTCCTCGGGGCATTCAGGCGTGCAGTATGCCGGCATCCGGCGGGGCTTCCCCCATCCGCCTGTCGGCACCTTCCCCCGCGTGGCGGGGGAAGGCTCGCAAACGGGGATTCGGAGTCACGCCACGCCTGCGCATGCTCGGAAGCGAGGAGTCGGAGTCCTTCCCGCCAGTGGGAAAAGACTCGAGGACGGGAAACGGATCCTTCTCCCGCCTGCGGGGAAGGTACCGACAGGCGGATGGGCGAAGTCTTGCCTCAGCCTTCCACCGCGTGCGCCGCCTGCCACATCGCGCGCGTCAGGGGCCGGTTCGCGTGCGGTGTCTGCAGCACCACCAGCGTGGTCGTGCTCACGCTCGGATGGATCTTCAGCAAGCGGTCGAGCACCGCCTCCAGGTGCGCCACCGACAGCGCGACCACGTGCAGCAGCGCCGAATCCTCGCCGGCCAGCCGGCGGCACTCCAGCACCTCCGGAACATCCGCCACCAGCGCGCCGATGCGTGCGCAGATGCCGCCGTCGCAACGCAGGCGGATCATCGCGTCAATGCTGTAGCCCAGCCGCTTCGGGTCGATGACGGCGCGGTAGCCGGCGATGACCCCGGCTTCCTCCAGCCGCCGGACCCGCTCGGCCACCGCCGGGGCGGACAGGCCGACCTGCCGGCCCAGTTCGGCGTAGCCCTGGCGCGCGTCCTGCTGCAGGGCTTCGAGCAGTTGCCAGTCGCGGGCGTCCAGCTCGGGTTTCGATACGAAGGCCATGGCGGGGACTCTACGATTCGTTCGTCGGCGAAGCATGCCATTGTGGCTTGGTTGCATGCTTCCTGCGCATCCCGGCGGTCACTAGGATGCGCACTTCCCCGCACCGGAATTCCCCATGGACACCCCCCGTCTGGACGGGCGGACGCTGGCCCTGATCGGCGTCGCCCTGGTCACCTGGTCATCCGCCTACGCGGCGATCGCCTACGCACTGCCGGCCTTCACGCCGGGCGAGGTGGCCTTCGCGCGCCTGGGCATAGGTTCGCTCTGCTTCGCGCTGTGGCTGCTGGCCAAGCGCCCGGCGCTGCCGGCCAGGCGCGACTGGCCGCAACTGGCGGCGCTGGGCGTGATCGGGCTGACCGTCTACCACATGGCGCTCAACTACGCCGAAACGCGCATCGCCAGCGGCACCGCGGCGATCCTCATTTCGCTGGTGCCGGCCGCCACCGCGGCGCTGTCGGCGCTGTGGCTGCGCGAGCGCCTGCCGGCACGCACCCTGGCTGGCCTGGGCGTGGCGCTGGTCGGCGTGGTGATGGTGGTGCTCGCCAGCGGCAAGCAGGTGAAGTTCGAGCCGATGGCCGCGCTGGTGCTGCTGAGCGTCGCCGCTTCGGCGATCTACTTCGTCGGGCAGAAGCCGCTGTTCGCGCGCTCGAGCGTGTTCGGCGTCACCGCCTTCACCTTCTTCGCCGGCACGCTGGGTGCGCTGCCGTTCGCCACGCATCTGCCGCAGGCGCTGGCTACCGCGCCGTGGCCGCGCATCGGCGCGCTGTTGTGGCTGGGCTTCGCGCCGACCTTCGTCGGCTACATCGCCTGGAACATCGCCATCCACCGCAGCTCGGCGTCGCAGGTGTCGAGCTTCATCTATTTCTCGCCGCCGATCGCGGTGCTGATCGGCTGGTTCTGGCTGGGCGAGCGGCCGGGGCTGCTGACGCTGGTCGGCGGCGCGGTTACCGTCGGCGGCGTGATCCTGGCGAACCTGCGCCGGCGCCCGATGCCCGCGCGGGCCACGCTGGAGCCGCGCGCCTGTGGACGCTGAGGTCCTCGATCTGAACGCACTGGCGGCGCGGTTGCCGGAAGCGTGGCAATCGCGATTGCTCGGGTGCGTGGGCGAAGCCCGGCTCAAGCTCGTGCGCATGGACCAGGCGACCTACGCCGAAGAGACGCACGACTGCGCCGAAGCGCTGCTCGTGCTCGACGGTGAATTGCGATTGCACATCGGCGGCACGCGCCGCGTCGTGCATGCCGGCGAGCTTTGCCTGGTGCCGGCCGGTGTTGCCCACGCGGTGGATGCGGGCAGTACCGGTACCTTGTTGATCGTGGACGCGTGAAAGGAGCCGCCGTGTACGAGCTCTATGTCGGCAACAAGAACTATTCGTCCTGGTCGTTGCGGCCCTGGCTGTTGATGGCCGAACAGGCGATCCCTTTCGACGAACACCTGGTCGCACTGCAGGACGGCTCCAGCTGGGACGCCTTCCGCCCCTTCGCGCCCAACGGCAAGGTGCCGTGCCTGCGCGACGGCGACACGGTGGTGTGGGATTCGCTGGCGATCGTCGAGTACCTGGCCGAGCGCCATGCGGGCGTATGGCCGTCCGATGCGAAGGTGCGCGCCTGGGCCCGTTGCGCCAGCGCCGAGATGCATTCGGGCTTTGCCGCGCTGCGCACCACCTGCCCGATGAACTGCGCCGTGCGGGTGGACCTGCACGGCATCGACGCGCCGCTGCAGCGCGATCTGTCCCGCCTGGCGGAACTGTGGAACGAGGGACTGGCGCGCTTTGGCGGGCCGTTCCTGGCCGGCACGGCGTTCAGCGCGGTCGATGCGTTCTTCGCCCCGGTCGCCTGGCGCATCCTGAGCTACCGCCTGCCACTGGACGACGTATCGCTCGCCTACGCCCAGCGCCTGCGCGAGTTGCCCGGCATGCAGCGCTGGTATGCCGCCGCACTGGCCGAAACGGTGCGGCTGACGGACAGCGAGGACACCGCGCGTCGCGTCGGCACGGTGCGCGAGGATCTGCGTACGCCGGCCTGAACCTCAGGGCGCTTCGACGCGGACCACCACCGGGTCGTCCGCGTGCTCCAGCAGCAGGCGCCGCACACGGTCCTGCCACAGCTCGCCGAAGGCGCGCCGCTGGTCGGCGGTCGCCGCCGGCGCCAGCGCCTCGGCCATGCGTTCGCGCAGGCCGGGGGCGGGCGGTACACGGGAAAGGTCCAGCTCCACCGTGACCGCCTGTGCGGTGTCGCGCCGCTGGAAGCGCACGCCCGGCATCGGGGCGGTTGCATAACGCAGCAGGCCCTGACGCACGAAGCGTCCGCCGATGCCGTGGAAACCATTCGCCGCCGCGGCGCCGGTGACCAGCGTCAGCACCTGGCCGACCACGCCGGTGGTGCCTTCCCGCTCCGGCGCGCCCATCTGCACCGACACGCCGCCACGCTCGGCTGGCGCGTCGGGGTAGAGCGCACGAAGTGCGGCGCGCGCCATCAGCCAGGCGCCGGCCACGGTGGGGCAGGAGTGCCCGGCCAGCCGCACTGCGTCGGCGTAGCCGTAGACGAGCAGGCCATCGTCGCTCGCGCCCAGCAGGGCGGCGAGCGGGTCGCGCACGGTAATCCGCGGCGCGAGATCGAAAAACGCCGGGAAGGCCATGGTTACTCGCCGGGCAGGCCGACGATGCCGGAGTCCACTACCACGCCCTGGGGGCCGCGTTCGCGGTAGTTCACCGTCAGGTACTCGCCAAAGCGCTCGCGCAGCTGCGCCAGCAGCGGCAGCGGGTCATGATCGTTGATGAAGCGCATCGTCTCGCCCGAGCGCAGGGCCGAGAGCGCCCCGAAGATCGCCGAATGGCGGAAGCGGCGGGCGATGCCGCGGGCATCGAAGACGTGAGTGTTTTCTTCGGGATTGAGGTTGGCGTGCATGGTGGCCACTCGCAGGATGGGAGTGCCACCGTACGGCGGCGCCCACCGCGTGCCCATGACCTGGATCAGCCGCTCAGGGCGTCGCCGGCGTGGCGAGCTGCCGCAGCGCGCGGCGGCGGCCGAGTGCGGCGTAGGCGCGCGCCAGCAGCGGGATCAGCAAGAGGAAAAAGTTGTTGTTGCCGGGCATGCGCCAGGCGGTCAGCAGTGCGATGCTCGCGGCGGTCGGCAGCGTCAGCGAACGCCAGCGCAACGCATTGACCTCTTCCGGTGGCACGTCCGCACGCACCCGTCCGGGCTTGAGCGCCACCTGGAACAGCAGCAACTGCAACAGGCCGGCGGCCAGCAGGGTGGCCGAGTAGAACACCTCCGGCACGCGCGCGAGCGGGTTGGAACTCATCAGCGCGGTGGCGAAGGGCATGAAGGCGATCACCATCAGCAGCAGCATGTTCGGCCACATCAGTTTCGGCTCGAAGCCTTCCAGCACACCGAACAGCCGGTGATGCGCCATCCACAGCGCGCCGATGGTGAGGAAGCTCAGCACGAAGCCCATGAAGCTGGGCGCCAGGTGCGCCAGCGCAGCGAGGTAGGCCGCATCGTCGAGCGTGTCCAGCCGCGGTACGTGCACTTCGATCACCAGCAGGGTGATGGCGATGGCGAACACGGCGTCCGAAAAAGCCTTCAGCCGCTCGAGCTGCGCGCCGTGGTTCATGGCTTCAGAGCTTCCAGGCCTTGTGGATGGCGACGATGCCGTTGGTCAGGTTGCGCACTTCCACGCGGCCGAAACCGGCCGCCTCCATCATGCCCTTCAAGGTCTGCTGGTCCGGGTGCTTGCGGATCGATTCGGCCAGGTACTGGTAGCTGTCGGCGTCGCCGGCGAACAGCCGGCCGAGCTTCGGCAGCACCTTGAACGAATGGAAGTCGTAGAGCTTGCCGAACAGCTCGCTCTGCACGCGCGAGAACTCCAGAACCAGCGCGCGGCCGCCGGGCTTGAGCACGCGGCAGATGTCGGCCAGCGCCTTGTCCTTGTCGGTGACGTTGCGCAGGCCAAAGGCCATGGTGACGGCATCGAAACTGTTGTCGGGGAAGGGCAGGCACTCGGCGTTCATCTGCGCCCAGCGCAGGCCCGAGACCAGGCCGCGGTCGGTCATGCGGTCGCGGCCCACGCCGAGCATGGCGGCGTTGATGTCGCCGACCACCACCTCCCCTTCGCCGCCGACCACCGGCTTGAGCAGCGCGGCGATGTCGCCGGTGCCGCCTGCCAGGTCCAGCACGCGGTCGCCGGGGCGCACGCCGCTGATCGCGACGAAGTGGCGCTTCCACAAGCGATGGACGCCAAACGACATGAGGTCGTTCATCAGGTCGTAGCTGCGCGCGACGGAGGTGAATACCTGGCCGACCAGCTTCTGCTTGTCGCCGACGGGGACGTCGCGGAAACCGAAATGGGTGGTCTTGGGCTGCTCGCTCATGGGCGGCAATGCTACAGCCTTTCGCTTCGGTTCCCGCCGCCTTTCTGGGAGTGGGGGTGGGGCTCGCGGGGATGCCTCCCGCATGGGTGGGCCTTGGCTTTCGTGCTTGCGTGGCCTCCCTGCGACTGGGCTCGCCTGCGGCTGGCTTCCGATCGCCTGCCGGCGCTCGGGAGCTGAGGCAGGAAGAGAGCGCGCTGGTGCACGTTCGCCGCGCGTTGCCCCCTCTCCCCTCCGGGGAGAGGGCTGGGGTGAGGGGCCGGGGCTCGCGGGGCTGTCTGCAGGAGTGCTGCCTTTGCTTGTCGTTCTTGCGTCGGCTCCCGGGGCTGGCGAGCCAGGTCGCGCGGAGGCCACGCAAGGGCGACGCCCAACGCAAGCTCGAGACCAAACATTCCCGCGAGCAAGCGCCCTCAGCCCAACCCTCTCCCCGGAGGGGAGAGGGAGCTGCTCGCAGACCGTTGCGTCATTTAGTACATAAATGTAATATCGCCAAAGCAGCAAACATCCCATGAGCAGCTTCCTCCCCACCGAACAGCGTCTCGCCGTCACCCGCCGGCGCCACCCCGCGTTCCCGCGCGCCCCGGCCGTGCTCGTGCGCCTCATCAAGCACCTGCACAAGCGCGTCCACGACGATGCCAACGCCGCGCTCAAGCCCTTCGGCCTCAACCATCCGCAGTACAACCTGCTGATGATGCTCTACGGCACCGAGGGCGCCGGGCTGAGTGCGTCCGAGCTGGCGCAGAGCTCGGGCGAGAAGGCGGCGAACGTCACGCGGCTTACCAACGAGCTGTGCGAGAAGGGCCTGATCGAGCGTGCCGCCAGCGAGGACGACCGCCGCAAGCTGATCCTCAGTCTCACGCCCGCCGGGATCGCCCTGATCGAACGCTTCCTGCCCTCGATCTGCGCCCTGCTGGACGAACAGGCCGAGGGACTGACCGCGCGCGAGCAGGCCGAGCTGGAACGGCTGCTCAAGAAATTCCTCGACGGGTTCGACCGCCGCGGCTGAAGGCTTCACCGACCATGTCCGCCACCACGACCGCCACGTTGCCGCGCTGGCCTTGGCTGCGCGCTTTCCTCGCCGAGGAATCGCGCGCCTGGCTGTTCGTCGCCAAGTCACTGCTGGCGATGTACGCGGCGGCGTGGCTGGCGATGTGGCTCAAGCTCGAACAGCCCTCGACCACGATGATCACCGTGGCGGTGGTGATGCACCCGCACAGCGGCATGGTGCTGGCGAAGAGTTTCTACCGCGCGCTGGGCACGCTGGCCGGCAGCCTGTTCGGGCTGGCGCTGATCGCGTTGTTCCCGCAGCAGCGCGAGCTGTTCTTCCTGGTCTTGTCGGCATGGCTGGCGCTGTGCGCCGGCGGCGCCACGCTGTATCGCAATTTCATGGCCTACGGTTTCGTGCTGGCCGGCTATACCGCCGCCATCGTGACGTTGCCGGCGGTAGGCAATCCGCTGAACAGCTTCGACTCGGCCGTGATGCGCGTGAGCGAGGTGCTGCTGGGCATCCTGGTCGCCGCCGTGGTGAGCGACCTGCTGCTTCCGCAAAGGCTGCGCGTGGTGCTCAGGCAGAGCGCGCGTACGCAGTTCGCACGCTTCATCGACTTCGTGCGCGAGAGCACCGGCGGTGCGCTGCCGCGGGCGCGGATGGAACAGGCGCACCTGGAGTTCGTGCGCGCGGCCGTGCACCTGGAGGACCTGCGCGCCTCGGTCATCTTCGAGGATCCGGAGGTGCGCACGCGCAGCGCGCGCATGCGCCTGCTCAACCAGCGCTACATGGCCGCCGCCACCAGCTTCCAGTCGCTGCATCACCTGATCAACCGCCTGCAGCGGCGCGGCCGCGATGCCGTGGCGGCAGCGCTGGTCGGCGCGTATCGGCCGATCGGCGAGGCGCTGTCGCTGCCGCAGGGGGAGCAGCACGATCCGGCGCTGCTGACCCGGCGCCTGCGCGTCTGCGTGGAAAGCCTGCCGGCACAGGTCGCCGCGCTTGGCGAGCGCTTCGACGAGCCGGCGGCGCGGCTGGAGTTCGACACGGGCGCTGCGCTGGTGCAGCGCTTTGCCGACGAGCTGGCCGACTTCGCCGCGGTGGAGGCCTCGCTGCGCGCGGGCAGCCTGCGTGGCAGCGTCGAGCGCGTGCACTTCCGTCGCGGCAACGACCTGGCCGGCGCCGCGGTGGCGACGCTGCGCACCTTCCTCACCATGCTGGTGCTGGCCGCCTTCTGGCTGGCCAGCGGCTGGGCCTTCGGCGGCAGCGCCATGTTGCTGGCGACGATCTTCGCCGGCCTGCTGGCGGCCTCGCCGAACCCCGTTGCCGCGGCCACCCGCACGTTCTACGGGTATGCCGGCGGCATGGCCGCGGGCTTCGTGGCGGTGTTCGTGCTGCTGCCGGGCAGCGAGGGTTTTGCCATGCTGGTCTGCGCGACCGCCGGCCTGCTGCTGATCGGGCCGTACCTGGCCACGCGCGACACGTTGCCGGGCGTCGGCGCCGGCTACACGCTGGGCTTCGTCTACATCCTCGCGCTGAAGAACCCGATGGTGTACGACCCCACGCACTTCCTCAACGACGCCATCGCGCAGGTCGCGGGCCTGGGCCTTTCCGGGGTGGCCTTCATGGTGATGCCCGGCGTCACCGGCACAGCGTGGCAGCGCCGGCGCCAGCTGCAGCGGTTGCGCGAACAGGTCACGCTGGCGGCCGGCGCGCCGCTCCCGGGGCTGGGCTGGCGCTTCGAAAGTATCAGCCGCGACCTGCTGCAGCAGGTGGTGGCGCATACGCGGCCGGACAGCGACGAGTCGCGACACCTGCTGGCCTGGTCGCTGGCGGTGCAGGAGAGCGGCCGGGCGGTGATCGAATTGCGTCAGGACCTGAGCGGCAACGAGCTGCCCGCCGCCGCGCGCGATGCCTCGCGGGCTGCGCTCGCGGCGGTGGCCGACCTGTATCGCGCTCCGGAAGCGGCGCGCTGGGAGAGCGCCGACGCCGCCGTGCTTGCCGCCATCCATGCTGCGCCGCGCGGCGCCAGCGCGCGTCGGCACCTCTACCAGCTGCGCAGCGCACTGCGCGACGAGGAATCGCCGCTGGGCGCCTACATGCCGCTGCCGGGGGGCGCCCGTGCCGCCTGAGATCGAACTCTTCGGCGTGATGATGCCGAGCCTGCTGGCCGTGTTCCTGCTCAGCTTCGCGGTGATGGTGGTGCTGGACCTGGCCATCGGGCGGGCCGGCCTGTACCGACGCCTGTGGCATCCCTCGCTATTCCGTTTCGCCCTGTTCGTCTGTCTGTTCGGCGCCGCCGGACTATTGCTGATCCGCTGACCCTGTCCCCATGAAAGCTGCCGCCCTGCTCCGATTCCTGGTCACCGCCACCGTGGTGGTGCTCGCCGTGCTGCTCGGCCACGCGCTGTGGAAGCACTACCTTTACGCGCCGTGGACGCGCGACGGTCGCGTGCGGGCCGAGGTGGTGCGGGTGGCACCTGACGTCTCCGGGCTGGTCGATCGCGTGGCGGTGGTCGACAACCAGTTCGTGCACAAGGGTGACCTGCTGCTGGTGATCGACCAGGCGCGCTTCCGCAATGCGGTGGCGCAGGCCGAGGCCAACCTGGCCGCGGCCGAAGCCGGCGCGCGCGCCGCCGGCGCCAACATCGCCGCGGCCGTGGCCAGCGCCAAGGCCCGGCAGGCGCAGTACCGCATGTATGCCGAACAGGCGCAGCGGCGCGCTCAGATGGGCGACGTCATCTCGCGCGAGGCGCGCAGCGATGCCGCCGCCACCGCCAGCGCCGCCCGCGCGAGCTGGCAGCAGGCCCAGGCCGGCGGCAGCCAGGCCAACGCCGCGCGCGAGCAGGCTGCAGCGGCGGTCGAGCAGGCGCAGGTGGCGCTGGATCGTGCGCAACTGGACCTGGAACGAACCGAGGTACGCGCCCCGGTCGACGGCTACGTCACCAACCTCGCCGTGCGCGTGGGCGACTACGCCGCCACCGGCACGCCGCGGCTGGCCCTGATCGACGCGCACAGCTACTACCTCTACGGCTACTTCGAGGAGACCAAGCTGCCGCAGCTGCGCGTCGGTGATCCGGTCGACGTGCGGCTGATGGCCGGCGGCGTGCATCTCGAAGGCACCATCACCGGCATCGCGCACGGCATTACCGACCGCGACAACCCGGCCGGCGGCGACCTGCTGGCGGACGTCAATCCGACCTTCAACTGGGTGCGGCTGGCGCAGCGCGTGCCGGTGCGGATCGCGATCGATACGTCGAACATGCCGCCCGGGACGATGCTCGCGGCGGGAATGACTGCGACGGTGGAAGTGCATCCGCGCGGGGTGCGCTAGGAAGTTCCGGGCGCGCCCCGGCCCCTCACCCCGGCCTTCTCCCGGGAGGGGAGAGGGGGCCAAGGCTTGCGAGAAACCCCCGCAAAGCCGAAGCGCTAGCTCGAAGCAGCCAGCCGCGCCAGCCGCAACTCCAGCCAGCGCTTCACGTCCGGCCACTCGCGCGCAAGGATCGAATAACAGACCGTATCGCGCAGGCTCCCGTCCGGCCGCCGCTTGTGCGCGCGAAGCACCCCCTCGCGCTGCGCCCCCAGCCGCTCGATCGCCCGCTGCGAATCGAGGTTGCGCCCGTCGGTGTGGAACTCCACCGCCACGCGCCCCATCCGTTCGAACGCATGCTCCAGCAGCAGCCGCTTGCAGGCGGTGTTGAGGTGGCTCTTCTGCCAGCGCCTGGCGTACCAGGTGTAGCCGATCGCCGCGCGCGGCGGGTCGTCGACCAGGTCATAGAAGCGCGTGCTGCCGACCAGCTCGCCGGTGGCGCGCTCGCGGATGGCGAACGGCAGCATGCGCCCCTCGCGCTGCCCGGCCAGCGCCTTTTCCACGTAGGCGGCCATCCCGCCCGGCGCCGGCACCGAGGTGAACCACAATCGCCACAACTCGCCGTCGGCGGCAGCCGTCTCCAGCGACGGGACGTGTTCGGCAGCGAGCGGTTCGAGGACGACGTGCGCGTCCTGCAGCACGGCGGGCGTCGGCATCAGGCGTCCAGGTCCGGGATCATCTTGCTCTCCAGCCGCGCGATCGCGTCCTTGAGCAGCAACTTGCGCTTCTTCAGTCGCGTCAACTGCAGCTCGTCGCGCGCCGGATGGGTGGCCATGTGGCTGATCGCCGCGTCCAGGTCGCGGTGCTCCTGGCGCAGTTCGGCCAGGCGGCGGGCGATCTGGATGGGGTCCTGGACCTGCATGGCGGACGTGACGGTGGGGCACAGGCCCACAGTGTAACGCTGCCGGGCAGCGGCGGCGGGCAGGGTACAATGACGCACATGTCCACCGTTCTTCCCGACCCCCGCGCCGATCGCAGGCGGGCCCACGAGGCCGCCCGGCTGGCCAAGCGGCTGCGCCACCAGGTCGGCCAGGCAATTGCCGATTTCCAGATGATCGAGGACGGCGACCGCGTGATGGTCTGCCTGTCCGGCGGCAAGGATTCCTACACCCTGCTCGACCTGCTGCTTTCGCTCCAGGCGAAGGCGCCGGTGCGCTTCGACCTGATCGCGGTGAACCTGGACCAGAAGCAGCCCGGCTTTCCGGCCCGTGTGCTGCCGGACTACCTGGGCGCGCGCGGCGTGCCGTTCCACATCATCGAGCAGGACACCTACAGCACGGTCACCCGCGTGATCCCCGAGGGCAAGACCATGTGCAGCCTGTGCTCGCGGCTGCGCCGCGGCGCGCTTTACAAGTGGGCGGCGGAGAACGGCATCACGCGCATCGCGCTGGGACATCACCGCGACGACATTCTGGGGACGTTCTTCCTCAACCTGTTCCACGGCGCGAGCCTGAAGGCGATGCCGCCGAAGCTGCGCTCGGACGACGGTCGCCACGTGGTGGTCCGGCCGCTCGCCTACTGTCGCGAGAGCGACATCGCCGAGTACGCGCGCGAGCGTGCGTTTCCGATCATCCCCTGCAACCTCTGCGGCTCGCAGGAGAACCTGCAGCGCAAGGCGATCGGCCGCATGCTGCAGGAATGGGAAGCCCAGCACCCCGGGCGCTGCGAAACCATCTTCCGGGCGCTGGGCCATGTCGTGCCCTCGCAGCTGGCCGATCGCAACCTGTTCGACTTCGCCGCGCTGGGCGCGCGCGAAGGTGCCCCACGCGCCGACGCGCACGGCTGGCTGGCCGGCGAGCCGGCGGGCGCGGCGCTCGTCGACGACGACGTCTAGACGTCCATACTTTCCTTTCCACTTTTCACGCGAGTCTTCCTGTGTCCCACTTTGCTTCCGTTGAAATGGCCCCGGGTGATCCGATCCTCGGCCTTACCGAGGCCTACCTGGCCGACCAGCGCCCGCAGAAGGTCAACCTGGGCGTGGGCATCTACGTCGACGAACAAGGCCACATCCCGCTGCTGCGCGCGGTGCGCGAGGTGGAGCAGGCGCTGGCGGCGCAGGCCAAGCCGCGCGGCTACCTGCCGATCGACGGCCTGCCGGTGTACGACACGCTGACCCAGCAGTTGCTGTTCGGCGAGGACTCGCCGCTGCTGGAGGCCGGTCGCGTCGCCACCGCGCAGACCATCGGCGGCAGCGGCGCGCTGCGCGTCGGCGCCGACCTGCTCAAGAAGGTGCTGCCCGGGGCGCGCATCGCGATCAGCAGCCCGAGCTGGGAAAACCATCGCGTGGTGTTCGGCAACGCCGGCTTCGAGGTCGTCGACTACCGCTACTACGACGCCGCCACGCACGGCCTGGATTTCGCCGGCATGCTGGAGGACCTCGGCAGGCTGGAGTCCGGCACCGTGGTGCTGCTGCACGCGTGCTGCCACAACCCCACCGGCGTGGACCTGGATGCGCAGCAGTGGCAGCAGGTGGTCGACCTGGTCAAGGCGCGCAACCTGCTGCCGTTCGTCGACATCGCCTATCAGGGCTTCGACGAGGGCATCGATGCCGACGCCACCGCGATCCGGCTGTTCGCCGCCTCGGGCATCGAGGCCTTCGTGGTGGCCAGCTCCTACTCCAAGTCGTTCTCGCTGTACGGCGAGCGCGTGGGCGCGCTGTCGATCGTCGGCGCCGACCGGGAGGAGGCTGCGCGGCTGCGCGCCAAGATCAAGCAGACCATCCGCGCCAACTATTCGAGCCCGTCCACCCACGGCGGCGCGCTGGTTGCCGGCGTGCTCGGCAGCCCGGAGCTGCGGGCGATGTGGGAGGCCGAGCTGGCCGGCATGCGCGAGCGCATCCATGCGATGCGCGCAGGGCTCGTCGAGAAGCTCGCCGCGCACGGCGCGCCGCAGTTCGCCTTCATCCAGCAGCAGGCCGGCATGTTCTCCTACTCGGGCCTGTCCCGCGCGCAGGTCGAACGCCTGCGCGAGGAGTACGGCATCTACGCGCTGGGCACCGGGCGCATCTGCGTGGCCGCGCTCAACCGCGGCAACCTCGATTACGTGGCCGAGGCGGTGGCGGCGGTCAGCCGCTAGCCCCGGCACCGGGCGCGGCTTTTCGACTTCGCGGCGCTCCGTTCAGGGCCAACGGTTATCGGATAACCTCAGACGTTCGCCTGAGCGATATCCTTCACCGTTCACCCCGAGCGCCGCCCCCGGAGCCGAAGGGTCCGACCCATTTCCAGATCGTTCGCCCTGGCACAGGTCCGAAGGACCGAGCCGAAGGGCGCTCGATCAAAGCGCAAGCCCCAACCGGATCATCCATGTTCTTCCGCAACCTCACGCTGTTCCGTTTTTCCCCCGCCGTCGCCGAAGACCTCTCCCGCCTGGACGACGTGCTCGGCGAGCACCGCCTGCGCCCGTGCGGCCCGCTGGAGCTGTTCACCAAAGGCTTCGTGCCGCCGATCGGCCGCGGCGAGGAAGCCGCGTTGACCCACGCCGTCAAGCACTGCACCTGGGTCTCCGTCGGCGGCGAGGACAAGCTGCTGCCGGCCGCGGTGGTCAACGACGAATTGCACCGCCGGGTGCAGAAGATCGCCGAGGAAGAAGGCCGCAAGGTCGGCGGGCGCGAACGCAAGCGCATGAAGGA
The DNA here is from genome assembly GCF_051900425.1 of Frateuria sp. GZRR33. Taxonomy (NCBI): domain Bacteria; kingdom Pseudomonadati; phylum Pseudomonadota; class Gammaproteobacteria; order Lysobacterales; family Rhodanobacteraceae; genus Frateuria; species Frateuria sp. GZRR33. The sequence continues at coordinate 16,698 of NZ_JBHZGK010000005.1, read as the reverse complement.
GGACCTGCTCAACGAACTGCTGCCGCGCGCCTTCGTGCGCAGTTCGCGCATGTCCGCCTACGTCGACCGCCAGCATGGCTGGCTGGTGCTGGACACCTCCAGCCGCAAGTCGGCCGAAAACGCGCTCACCCAGATGCGCGAGGCGCTGGGGAGCTTCCCGGCGGTCCCGCTGGCGCCGGAGGAAGGCCCCCGCGTGCTGATGACCGACTGGCTCGCCAACGGCACGCTTCCGGCCGGCCTCACCCTCGGCGACGAGGTCGAACTGCGCGACCCGGGCAGCAACACCGGCGCCATCGCCCGCTGCCGACGCCAGGACCTGGAGAGCGAGGAGATCAAGGAGCACCTGCGCAACGGCAAGCAGGTGTTCCAGCTCGGACTGGTGTTCGACGACCGCATCAGTTTCGTGCTGGGCGAGGACCTGGTGCTGCGCAAGCTCAAACTGCTGGACGTCGTGACCGACGAACTGGCCGACAGCGCCCCGGACGCCGCCGCCGAGCTCGATGCGCGCTTCGCGCTGTTCACGCTGGAGCTGGAGCGGCTGCTGGGCAAGCTCGAAGAGTGGTTCGGCCTGCCGCGTCCCAAGGACGCCTGACCGCGTCAGCTCCCCGGTGGGGCCACGATGACGGCTCGCGCGGTTCCGCTCCTGCTCCCTCTCCCCGCCGGGGAGAGCGTTGGGGTGAGGGGCCACTCTTGCGGTGAACCCCCGCTGGAACCCGGCTCTCCCTGGCCTCCCCGCGAGCCCCGGCCCGTCATCCGACCCTCGGGCCACCTTCTCCGCGCAGGGGAGCAGGAACCGCAAGCGTCAACGCCGGGTGAACGACCGCCCGAAACCGCGCCTGCAGGCCGTCCAACCCTTTCCTCACACCCCCCGTTGCAAGGTTATGCTCTACCGACGGGCTCGGGACCATGGCAGCAGAACTTCAAGGCGATTGGCTGGAACTGGCAACGGCGAGCGGCAGCACGATCCGCGTGCTCAAGGCCGCCCATCCGCGCGCGCGGCGCCTGCGCCTGACGGTCACGCCCAAGGGCGCCCGGGTGTCCTATCCCAACGGGACCCATCCCTCGCAGGTCAGCGCCTTCCTGCGCAGCCACGCCGACTGGCTGGAACGCAAGCTCGACGAGCTCAACCTCATCGTCAAGCCGCTGCCGCCGTTGCGCGTGGGGCATGCGACGGAGTTTCCGCTGCGCGGCGAGACCGTCCTGCTGGACTGGGCCGAAGGCCCGTACCCGCGGGTGGAGTCCTTCGACGGCGGCCTGACCCTGGTCATTCCACGCCCGCACACGCGTGCGCTGCCGGTGGCGCGCGGCCTGCTCGCCTCCCATTTCGAGGCGCAGATGCGCCGCGATGTCTCGCGCTGGATGGCCAGTTACGTGCCGCAGCTCGGACTGGCCCCGACCTCCCTGCGCATCCGCCCGATGAAGAGCCTGTGGGGCAGCCTGGACACGCGCGACCGCATCAACCTGGATCTCGCCCTCGCGCTGGCGCCGCCGGCCGCCCTGCGCTACGTGCTGGCGCACGAGCTGTGCCATCTGAAGGTACGCAGCCACGCGCCGCGCTTCTGGGCGCTGGTCGCCACGCTGTTCCCGAACTGGCGCGAACAGCGCGACTGGCTTCGCGTCAATGGCGCCACGCTGAAGGCGGAGCTGGACCGGCTGGTCGCCGACGTCGCGGATTAGCCCGGCGCTCCCCTCGACAGGGAGCCCCGCGCGACGGCAACGCATTCTCCACCGCCCGGATGGGAAGTCGTGTTCGACAAAGTCCTGGTTGTCTGCATCGGCAACATCTGCCGCAGCCCTACCGCGGAATACCTGCTGCGCGAACGGCTGCGCGGGAGAGTGACCACGGTGGCGTCGGCCGGCCTCGCCGCGCTTGCCGGCAAACCGATCGATCCGCTGGCCGGCGCGCTGCTCGCCGAGCACGGCATCGACGCCTCCGGCCATCGCGCGCGCCAGGTGGACGAGGCGGCGATCGTCGCGGCCGATCTGATACTGGTGATGCAGCGCGCGCACCTGGCCAGCCTCGCCCGCTACTCGTCGCACGCGGTGGGGCGCACTTTCCTGCTCGGCAAATGGCAGGGCGATCGCGACATCCCCGATCCCTACCGCAAGGAGCGCGATGCCTTCGATCACGCCTACCGGCTGATCGAGGAAGGCGTCGATGCCTGGCACAAGCACCTGTGACCGTCTGAGACAGATTCCGCAATTCTGCTGTTCTGCCGGGCTGGTGCGTGCACAATAGGGCCGGCCCGCTGCCCGGGAGTTCCTGGGGCCGGCATGCGGGCATGAATCGAATGGGGTGGGGCGATGAACCTGGATGCACGCATCCTCGTCACCGGGCAGTGCGGCTGGGTGGGCGGCGCGGTGGTACGCCGTCTGTGGGCGGCCGGTTACGACAATATCCGTTTCCTCGGTCCGGACGAGGTGAACCTCGCGCGGCCCGCGTCGGTGGATGCGTTCTTCCTGCGGCACCGCCCCGAGTACGTGTTTCTCACTGCCGCGCGTGAAGGCACCGCCGGCGGCCGCGGGGACCAGGCGATCCGCGAGAGCCTGGCGGTGCAGGCCAACGTGATCCATTCGGCGTGGCGGGCCGACGTGCGCAAGCTGTGTTTCCTGGCGTCCTCGAGCATCCATCCGGCCGCCGCGCTTCCGCCGTTGCGCGAGGGCGCGCTGCTGTCCGCGGCGATCCAGTCGGGCGAGAACGGCGAGGCGCTTGCGCAGATCGCCGGTATCCGCATGTGCCAGGCGTACCGGCGGCAATACCGCCTGGACGCGATCGGCATCGTGCCGGCCGAGTTGTACGGACCGGGCGACAGCCCCGGCGCCCAGGCGGGCCCGTTGCCGGCGCTGGTCCGGCGCCTGCACGAGGCGCGCGCGGACGGCCTGTCGCAACTGGCGATCGATGGTGTGCCGGCGCGCCCGTGGTTGCAGGTGGACGACTTTGCCGATGCGGCGCTGTTCCTGATGCGCCGGTACAGCAGCGACGTTCCGGTCAACGTCGACGGCGGCGAGGAGATCGCCTTTGCCGACGTCGCGCGCATGGCCGCTGACGCCGTCGGCTACCGGGGGCGGCTGGTGCACCGGACGCGCGCGCCCCAATCCGACCGCGCCATGCCGGAGGGGCTGCACCTGAACGGCATGGGCTGGGCGCCATGCATGCCGCTGCGCGACGGGATCGAGCAGATGTGCGCGTGGTATCTGCAGGGCGCCGGTGCGCTGGTCGCCTAGGCGCACGCGCAGGCTTCGCCGCTACAGGGCATCATGTGCTTTTCGCGTCCGCCCTCTCCCGCGGGAGAGCCGACGGGGGCGTCAGGCGGATGGAGAAGTGGATGGTTCCGGTGATTCTTTCGGGTGGCTCGGGCACGCGCCTGTGGCCGTTGTCGCGCGAGTCGTATCCGAAACAGTTCCTGCCGCTGGCAGGCTCGGACACCATGCTGCAGGCGACCTGGCTGCGCATCGCGCCGCTGGCCTCGGCCGCGCCGATGGTGGTGGCCAACGAGGAGCACCGCTTCATGGTGGCCGAGCAGCTGCGCCAGGTCGATTGCGTGCCCTCGGCGATCCTGCTGGAGCCGGTCGGGCGCAACACGGCGCCGGCGATCGCGGCGGCGGCGCTCCAGGCCACGCGCGAAGGCGCCGATCCGCTGCTGCTGGTGCTGCCCTCGGACCACGTGATCAAGGACGCGGCCGCGTTCCAGGCGGCCGTGCGGCGGGCCGAGCCGGCCGCGGCGCGCGGGCGGCTGGTCACCTTCGGCATCGTGCCGGATGGCCCGGAAACGGGCTACGGCTACATCCGCGCCGGCGCCGAACTCGCTGACGGCGTGCGCGAGGTGGCGCAGTTCGTCGAGAAGCCGGACGCCGCCACTGCCCAGGCCTACGTCGCCTCGGGCGAGTACGTCTGGAACAGCGGCATGTTCCTGTTCCGCGCCTCGGTGTTCCTGGCCGAACTGGCGCGCCAGCAGCCGGCGATGCTCGAGGCCTGCCGCGCGGCCGTCGACGGCGCGTCGCGCGACGCCGACTTCGTGCGACTGGACAAGGCAGCCTTCGCCGCCTGCCCCTCCGATTCGATCGACTACGCGGTGATGGAGCGCACGGACCAGGCCGCGGTGCTGCCCGTCGACGTAGGCTGGAACGACCTCGGCAGCTGGTCGGCGCTGTGGGAAGTGGCCGAGCAGGACGGCAACGGCAACGCGCACCACGGCGACGTGGTGGCGCAGGACTGCCGCAACACGCTGGCCTGGGCCGAGGGCCGCCTGGTCGCCCTGCTGGGGCTGGAGGATGTGGTGGTGGTCGACACCGCCGATGCCTTGCTGGTCGCGCACCGCGACCGGGTGCAGGACGTCAAGGGCATCGTCGCGCGGCTCAAGGCGCAAGGCCGCGGCGAGCCGGCCAGCCACCGCAAGGTGTACCGCCCGTGGGGTAGCTACGACTCCATCGACGTGGGCGAGCGCTTCCAGGTCAAGCGCATTACCGTCAAGCCGGGCGCATCCCTGAGCCTGCAGATGCACCACCACCGCGCCGAGCACTGGGTGGTCGTCAGCGGCACCGGCCGCATCACCCGCGGCGACGAGGTGCTCACGTTGACCGAGAACCAGAGCACTTACATCCCGCTGGGGGTGAAACATCGCCTGGAAAACCCGGGGCGGCTGCCGCTCGAACTGATCGAGGTGCAGTCGGGCAGCTACCTGGGTGAAGACGACATCGTGCGCTTCGAGGATGCGTACGGGCGCGGTTGAGAGCGGCCGATCCCGATCTTGCCGAACGGCGCCCGCAGCCGGGCGGCAGGACCGTGAAAACTCCAGGGACACGCATGGGCCACTGCAGGCCCGCGCCGACATGGGTCCGGGCCGACACGCGGCGCACGCACGGTCGGGTCGAGCGCCTGCCGGACGTCCGTGCACTGCGGTCGCGCACGGGCGCGCTCCTGCAGGGGCCGCGCTATGGCGTGTTCGCCTGCTCCGCGACCGGGGGCGAGCGCTCGAAACTTCCGGCGTCGCCGGGAAATACCACCGGGCTTTCGTAGCCGTCGGCCGAGAGCGATGAAACGCCGAAGAACCAGTCGTCGATCACCACGTCCTCGAGTACGGCGTGGTCCACGTCGCCGACCGCGCGCGCGTGTTGCCAGAGGGGTGCGGTGGTGTCGCGCCAGTGCACGCGGTAGCCGGCGGCGCCGGGCACCTTGTGCCAGCTCACTGTGGTGTCGGTCGCCAGCGCGCCCTTGATGTCGACCCCGCCGGGCGGCGCGGGAGCGCGGCTCAGCGCCGCCATCGTGATGGCGTCGAGCGCGGTGACGCGGGCCAGGTAGCGGAAGTCGATGCCGTCGAGGGTGTCGCCGTAGCCGGGCCTGAGGTCCTGGTGCTGGCGGGTGTAATCCTCGTGGCCCTCGGTCACACGCACCGCCGGAAAGCCGGCCTGCAGGAACGGCACCTGGTCGCCGCCGCGGCCGTAGCGGTCGGTGCGGTAAACCATGCGCACGCCGAAGTCGGGCAGGTAGGCCTCGGCCAGGCGATCCATGAAGCGCGCCAGGTTGCGCGAGGGCGAATCGACCTCGCCGCCGTGGTAGCGGCGGTAGGCCGCCTGTTTCAGTGTCTCGTTGCTCCTGGTGCCCTCGGAGAACACACGCACCACGGTGTTGTCGCGTACGCCGTTCTGGCCGCGGCTGTTGCCCACGATGTCGTTGTTGAGTTCGGCCTCCACACGCCAGCCGTGCGCCACCGCGTAGTCGGCCAGCACCTTGCCGCCATACAGTCCCTGTTCCTCGCCGGAGAGCGCGGCGAACACGAGGGTGGCGCGGTTGTCCTGCTTCGACAGCAAGCGCGCGGCCTCGATCAGCGCGGCCACGCCGGAAGAGTCGTCGTTGGCGCCAGGGGCATCGTGGGTGGCGTCCATGACATCGGTGACGCGCGAGTCCAGATGGCCGGTGATCACGATCACGCGGTCCGGATCACTGCTGCCGCGCTTGATGGCGACCACGTCCATGACCTCGACCGGCCGGGGTGCGCGTTCGCCGGTAAAGCGCTGCGACGGGGTGATCACCTCCAGGCAGCCGCCACAGTCCTGGCCGATGCGCTCGAAGCGTTGCTTGACCCAGCGCCGCGCCGCGCCGATGCCGCGGGTATCTGAGCGGGTATCGGAGAGCGTGTGGCGGGTGCCGAAGCCGACCAGTGCGGTGATCGTGGCGCGCAGCTCGGCTTCGCTCGGCGCGCTGGCGAGGGCATGCAGTTCCGGGTGCTCGGTCGGCTGGGCCGGGAGCCCGGTGGCGAGGCCCGCGCCGGCAAAGGGGAGCAGGGCGCAGAGAAGCAGGCGACGGCGAAGAAGCATGGGGTGCGTGTCCACGGTGAAAGGTTCTTACCTTAGCGCTGTGCGGGGCCAGGGGCGTGCGCTCGATCCAGTGCCGCCAGCATTCGTCGCCGGGCTCCCGCACACCCGTCACCGCCGCATTGCCTTCCTATTGCCGGCTGCTCCTGGCGAGCGTACGCCCGCGGCACGCGGGCCTCGAAGCAGGCAATACGGCTAAAAATGGCCTTTACACATACGGCTATTGCGCGTAAACCAGGCCCGCCCAGACTCCCGTCGTCGCATCCGCGACGGCCCTCTGGAGACCGAGCCATGAAACCTTCCACCTGCCTGTCCGCCCTCATCCTCGCCGCCGCCTTCGCCGCGGCCACCCCGACCCTGGCCACTCCGGCCGACACCCCGATGTCCGCCGTCCCCGCCGCGCCCAAGCTCGACGCCGCGCTGCGCGCGCTCTGGCACGGCCACGTCGTGCACACCCGCGACTACGCGCTGGCGGTACACGCGCATGACAGCGCCAGGGCCAAGGCCGCGGCCGACGCGGTGGTCGCCAATGCCAGGCAGATCGCCGATGCGGTCGGCGGCTTCTACGGCAAGCCGGCCGGGGCGCGCATGCTCGACCTGCTCGCCGGTCACTGGGGTGGCGTCGAGGCGTTGACCGATGCGCGCGCCGCCAACGACGCTGCGGCCGAGCGCAAGGCGATGGCCGCCCTGCAGTCCAACGCCACCGAGATCGCCAGGTTCCTCGCCGGCGCCAACCCCAACCTGCCCCAGAACGCCGTGCAGGGCCTGCTGGCCGCCCACGTGGCGCACCACGCGACCCAGATCCAGCAGATCATGGCCGGCGACATGAAAGGCGAGCAGTCCACCTGGCAGGCGATGCAGGCGCACATGGACGTGATCTCCGATGCGCTGGCGGCGGCGATCGCCAAGCAGTTCCCGGACAAGGCCGCCTGAGCATGAGCGCGCTCGCACGGCTCGGATCGACCCAGCAGCGCCTGCTGCGCCAGTTGCTGATGGCACCGGAGGGCTGTTCGGTGGAGGAGCTGTGCGAGCGCCTGCGCATCAGCCACAACGCGGTGCGCCAGCACCTGAGCGCCCTGCTCGCGCGCGACTTCGTCGAACGCGGGCAGGCGCGGGCGACCGGTGGCCGGCCGCAGGCACGCTTCCGGCTCACCGAGAACGGGCGCGGGCTGTTCCCGCGCAACTACGGGCTGCTCGGCACCGCGTTGCTGGGCAAGCTGCGCGAGCGCTACGGCGCGGCCGCGCTGGAGGAGATGCTGCAGGACCTGGGCCGCACGCTCGGCGGCCACGAAGTGCCGCTACCGCCCGAAGCCAGCCACGACGACGTCGTGCAGCGGCTGGCCAGCCAGCTCGATGCGCTGGGCTACGAGGCGGTGGTCGCCAGGCACGGCCAGGAACCGCAGGTCGAAGCCTTCAACTGCGTGTTCCACGCGCTGGCCCGCAGCGTGCCGCAGGTGTGCAAGTTCGACCTGGCGTACATGGAGGCGGCCAGCGGCCGGCGCATCCACCACATGGAATGCATCATCCGTGGCGGGCACGTCTGTCGCTTCCGGGTCGGCGAGGTGAAGCACTGACGCCGCTCGAAGGCCTCGGTTTTTGTAGGAGCGCACTTGGGCGCGACCGGACGGGCGGGCGTACGCGCCTCACGGGGCATCGCGGTCGCGCCCAAGGACGCTCCTACAGATAGCTCACCACTGCGTGCTGCCAGGCAACAGATCCTTTAGCTCCGCATCGGTGAGATTGCGCCACTGCCGCTTCCGGGGTGGCCAGGTGAAGCGCTGAGTTTTCTGTAGGAGCGCACCTGTGCGCGACCATGATGCGCCGCGGTCGCGCACAGGTGCGCTCCTACAAGGCACTCACCACTGCGTGCGGCCAGGCAGCAGGCCCTTCAGCTCCGCATCGGTGAGGTTGCGCCACTGCCCCGGCCGCAGGTGCCCCAGCCGTACGTTGTCGATGCGCACGCGGCGCAACTGGGTCACGCGGTAGTCGAAGGCCGCAGCCATCAGGCGGATCTGCCGGTTCAGCCCCTGCGTAAGCACGATGCCGAAGCCGAATCTCGCGATCTTGCGTACCTTGCACGGCAGCGTCATCTGGCCGTGGATGCGCACGCCGCGCGCCATCCCGGCGAGGAAGGCGTCGGTCACCGGCTTGTTCACGGCGACCAGGTATTCCTTCTCGTGGCGGTTCTCCGCACGCAGGATCTCGTTGACGATGTCGCCGTTGCTGGTCAGCAGGATCAGCCCTTCGGAATCCTTGTCCAGCCGCCCGACCGGGAACACGCGCTCGCGGTGGTCGACGAAATCGACGATGTTGCCGGCCACGCTCTGGTCGGTGGTGCAGGTGATGCCGACCGGCTTGTTGAGCGCGATGTAGGTGGCCTTCTTCGCCGACGGCGTGGCGGCCAGCACGCGCATGCGCACCAGCTCGCCGTCGACGCGCACCTCGTCGCCTTCCAGCGCCTTGGCGCCGGTGCCGACCACCTCGCCGTTGATGGTGACGCGCCCGGCAATGAGCCACTCGTCGGCCTCGCGGCGCGAGCACAGGCCGGCCTCGCTGATGTACTTGTTGACGCGCATCGCAGGCCGGTCAGGAACGCAGGCCCACGCCGCGCTTGAGCAGCTGCAGCGCCACGATCGAAAGCCCGGCGACGAACGCCAGCATCACCACGAACGCCACGCCGATGTGCACGTCGCTGATGCCCAGCACGCCGAAGCGGAACGCGTTGACCATGTACAGGATCGGGTTGGCGCGCGAGATCGCCTGCCACGGCTCGCCCAGCATGTTGACCGAATAGAACACGCCGCCGAGGTAGGTGAGCGGGGTCAGCACGAAGGTCGGTACCAGCGCGATGTCGTCGAACTTCTTGGCGTAGACCGCGTTGACGAAGCCGGCCAGCGAGAAGATCGTCGCGCCCAGCAGCACCGAGAAGAAGGTGACCAGCGGGTGCGCGATGTGCAGCGAGGTGAAGAACAGCGCGATCATCAGCACCAGCGCGCCGACCACCAGGCCGCGCGTCACCGCGCCGGTGACGTAGCCGAGCAGGATCACCCAGTTGGGCATCGGCGAGACCAGCATCTCCTCCACCGCGCGGCTGAACTTGGCGCCGAAGAAGGAGCTGGAAATGTTGCCGTAGCTGTTGGTGATGATGCTCATCATCACCAGCCCCGGCACGATGTACTGCATGTAGGTGAAACCGCCCTGGATGGTGCCGATGCGGCTGCCGATCAGCTTGCCGAAGATGACGAAGTAGAGCGTCATCGTGATCGCCGGCGGGATCAGGGTCTGCGTCCAGATGCGCATGATGCGCACGATCTCGCGGCGCACGATGGTGTTCAGGGCGACCAGGTTGGCCGAGGCGTTGCTCATGTCAGGCTCGCTTGTGCATGGAGCCCCCTCGCGAGGGGGCCGGGGTGAATGGACCGGCATCCGGCGCCGCGCCGTCAGGCGGCTTGCGTCGTCCCGTTCTCGACCAGCCGCACGAACAGCTCCTCCAGCCGGTTGGCCTTGTTGCGCATGGATTTCACCGTCACGCCGCGCGCGGACAGCATGGCAAACAGCGAGTTGAGGTCGTGCTCGCGTGCCATCTCCGCCTCCAGCGTGAATTCGTCCACGCGCCGCACCTGCACGCCCTCGACTACCGGCAGCTCCGCAGGCGCATGCGTGACGTCCAGGATGAACGTTTCGACGTCCAGCTTCGCCAGCAGCTTCTTCATCGAGGTGTTCTCCACGATGGTGCCGTGGTTGATGATCGCGATGTTGCGGCACAGCTGCTCGGCTTCCTCCAGGTAATGCGTGGTGAGGATCACCGTGGTGCCGGCGGCATTGATGCCGCTGACGAACTGCCACATCGAGCGGCGGATCTCGATGTCCACACCGGCGGTCGGCTCGTCCAGGATCAGCAGCTTGGGCTCGTTCATCATCGCGCGGGCGATCATCAGGCGCCGCTTCATGCCGCCGGAGAGCATGCGCGCCTGGTGCTGCGCCTTGTCCCACAGGCGCAGTTCCTTCAGGTACTTCTCCGCGCGCTGCGCGGCGATCCTGCGCGGGATGCCGTAGAAGCCGGCCTCGTTCACGCAGATGTCGAACGGCTTCTCGAACTGGTTGAAGTTGATCTCCTGCGGCACCAGCCCGATCAGCTTCATCGCCTCGTTGCGCTGCTGGTTGACCGATACGCCGAAGATGCGCGCGTCGCCGCCGGTGGAGTTGACCAGCGAGGAGAGGATGCCGATCAGCGTGGACTTGCCGGCGCCGTTGGGTCCGAGCAGCGCAAAGAAATCGCCCTGCTGGACGGTCAGCGAGATGCCCTTGAGGGCTTCGACGCCGTTGCCGTAGGTCTTGCGCAGATTGTCGACGACGAGTGCGGGAACCGCTTCGGTGGGGAGTGACATGGGCTGCACCGTGGGGGCCAGCCCTTTATTATACGGGGCCGTTTACCTGCCGCCCGCTCACGCCGGGCGTGCCCCGCGCTCCGGAATCCCATGGCCGACCACTTCACCCTCCGCCTCGTCGACAGCTTCATGCTCGCCCCCAGCGTGCGCCACCTGGTGTTCGAGCGCGCCGACGGGCAGCCGCTGGCCTTCCAGCCCGGGCAGTTCCTGCAGGTCCACTTCCACTACGAGGACGGCACGGCGACCAAGCGCAGCTATTCGGTCGCGACCGTGGGCGACGGCAGCGCACCGGTCATGCGCATCGAGATCGCGGTCAGCTACGTCGAGGGCGGCGCGGCCACCAAGTTGCTGGGCAACCTGCAGCCGGGCGAAACGATCGAGGCCAGCGGCCCCTACGGCCGCTTCTGCCTGCAGCCGGGGGACACCCATCCGCGCTACCTGCTGCTGGCCACCGGCACCGGCGTCACGCCCTACCGCGCCATGCTGCCGCTGATCCGCCAACTGCTCGCCAAGGGGGACCGCGAGGTGGTGCTGCTCTACGGCGCCCGCAACGAAGAAGAGCTGCTCTACGGCGAGGAATTCGAGGCCTTCGCGAAGGAAAACCCCGGCTTCACCTTCCACGGGTGCCTGAGCCGCCAGCCCCGCGCCGTGCCCCGTCCGCACGACCGCAGTGGCCACGTGCAGACCGTCCTGGCCGAGCTGGCCCCGCACGCCGACCGCGACATCGCCTACCTGTGCGGCAACCCCAACATGGTCGATGCCGCTTTCAGTGCGCTCAAGGAATACGGCCTCCCGGTCGCGCAGATCCGCCGCGAGAAGTACATCTCCTCGCGCTGAGCCTGGGCCGTATGTGCAGGAGCCCTCGTACGGGCCCCCGCGCATGGCGTGAGGGACGCGCCAACCACGCCGTCTTCAAGTTTGTGGTTCGCGCGTCGATAAGTACCCCGCCAGCGCAGGCGCGCTGCTCACCCCCCTTGCGCTAAACCGTCCCCCGAACCCGGGCCCGTCAAAAATGTGACGGGGTTCGCGCTTTCGGAGGAAAGTCCGTCGCGTGCCATCAAGGCCGTCGGTGCCGTGCCGAAAGCACTTTCAGGCACGCGTCTGTGCGTGCCGCGAGGATGGCTCATGCGCGGTTCGCTTCGTTGGTTGATTGGCTCGGTGTGCGCCCTTGCGGCGTCCGGCGCGTGGGCCGGCGGCGGGCGCATCGACTTTGCCGGGGCAGTGGTCGAGCCGACCTGTTCGGTCAGTACCCTGGCCACCGACCTGAGCGGCCAGGGCCAGCCCGCCGAAGGCTCGTCCACCCGCCATACCTGCGGCCAGACACCCGGCGACACCGCCCGCTCCTACTCCCGCACGGTGTTCGAACTGGATGCGGCGGTGATCGCCAATGACCGCCTGCTCGGCTATTTCGCCAGCTACGCCAGCCCCGCGGGCGACGGGAAGCAGGCCAGGCTGGTGGTCCGCACCTACGAGTAATGCCCCGGACTGCGGGCTACTGGTAGAAGATGTCGAAGGTCACCGTGGCCTTGACGTTGCCGCCGGTGACGCCCGCGGCCGTCTGGAAATACTGCGCGTAGTACGGGATCGTGGTGGTCGCGTTGGGCGTGAGCGCCGTCTGCGTCTCGAAGGCCACCGGGTTCATGTTGCCGTCCAGCACCCGCACGCCGATCCCCGCGGCATAGCCCGCGCCGGCCGGCCGCACCACCCCCGGGTAGCTGGCGGGGAACGCCGTGTGCATGGTGATCTTGGTCACCGAAACGCCCGCCGGGCAGGCCAGGTTGATCTGGAAGGGCGTGGTGCCCGAGGTCGAGCCGATGCCGGTGAAGGCGCTGGTGGTTACCGAGGGCAGGGTGACGTTGAGCGGATCTGCCACCAGGGCGCATGTCGGTGCCGTGATCGTGACAGGAGCGCCTAGCACGAATGTTTCGGGGGCCAACGTGTCCCACCTCCAGTCCGCGAGCTTGCCTGCGGTGAGCACCCCCGGTTGGATGGCCCCGGTCTTCACCAGCTCCAGCGTGGATGGCACGTTGAAGGTGCTTATCCAGAGATTCTGTTGGTTGAAAGGGTAAGCGGTCAGATAGTCGGTTGGGTGGGTAATTCGATAGCCGATGCCCGGCGTGCCGGTTTCGAAGGTGTACTTGTCGGCCAAATAGCTGCCCCGGGCATTGACTATGCCGAACGTTACCTGCTCGCCTCGCAGGAATGGTCCACAAATGAGACTCGGCGGATTGGGTGGCGTGACCTCGGAAGACCTCCCAATAACAGTGCCATTGGGTGTATTGGCTGCAAGCGAGACAGGATCCACGGTGAATGACACTGTGGAGGTTGACCCTGAAAGAAACTGGCAATCCGCACGGCTGGCGAACGGAACTAGCGCGGAAAGGGCGAGTACCATCCATAGAAAAACGGCACGCATCATGTTCCACTCCTGCCGACCACGGCCACCGAATCCGGCTGCCTGCAGGTCGCTTCGATCTGCTCGATGCCGTGCCGGTCCTTGCCGGCGGGCGACAGCTTGTAGGGAAGCGAGCAGGTGCGGGTGGCGTCGTTGTCCTGCCACTGCACGCTGATGCGCCCGGCATCCCGGGCAACCCGCACCATGATCCGGCCGGCCTGGCCGACCACGCCGATCACCCGGCCCTGTTCGTTCATCACCTCCGCGCCGAACGGCAGGGTGCTGCCATCGTCCAGGTGCGTCTGGATCAGCATGAAGCGGCCACTCTCGCTCTTGAAGTTCACCATCACCACCGCGCCGGCGCGCGGCGCCACCTGCGCGCTGGTGTTGTCCAGCTGGACGTCCAGCGACAGGCCGGTCGGATCGATCGTGACCGTATTGAGCACGTAAGGGGTGAGGTAGGGAATCAGCGCATAGCCGTCGTTCCCCACGCGCACGCCCGCCGCATTGCCGATGCGTGCGCCGGCCGCGTCCGGGGCCCTGACGATCGCGACGGTATCCCCGAGCGACTGGCCGAAGATGATGCCGCCGGGATGGGCCACGATGCCGCCGGCCACGTTCAGCGCCGACTGCGAATAGCCGCTGCCCGCGCCGACGCTGGCGTTGAGCTGCACGTGCGTGCCGCGGTAGCCGCCGGTGAGACTGCCCGTGCTGCCGGAGACGCCACTGTTGTCGTGGGCGGCGGTCGCGCCATAGCTGAACCGGTCGTCGACCCCGGCGGTGCCGTTGACCGTGGCCTGCTCCTGCATGCCGCCGTTGCTGTCGCGGGTGAGCGCGCCGGTGAACACCGGCGCGTGCGCGCTGTCGCCCAGCGGGATCGTCAGCGAGGCCATGTAGCGGTTCTCGCTGCGGCCGAACAGGTCACGCTCGCGGCTGGCCGAAAGGTTGTAGGTCATGCGGCCCAGCGAGTTGTTGTAGCCGAGCTGGAACTGCGTGTCGGTGCCAGGCCGGTTCCAGTAGTCGCGCGCGGACCCGTTCACGTAGAACGAACCGCCGCGCGAGCCCAGCTGCTGATTGAGTGTGATGCTGAAATTGTTGCGCTGGCGGTCGATGCCCGCGCCCACCTGCAGCAGCGCCTCGAAGCCGGCGTTGCCGTTCAGCGCGGCAAGCTGCCCGGGCGTGAGCAGCTCCGACACCGGCACGCCGTTGATGGTCTGCGGCAGCACCGGGTCGGCGGCGAACACGGGTAGTCCGCGGCGCGCGTAGTCGCGCGCCCGCGCGGCGTCGTCCAGGGCGAGATAGCCGCTGGTCGAGTAGCGGTAGGCGGCCACGGTCAGCGAGGTGCCGGTCTGCGCCAGCATCTTGCTGTAGCTCAGGCGCACGCTCTGGCCCGAAAGGTTGTCCACGCCGGGGATGCGCGTGCGGGCAGTGGACACGTCCATGGCGAAGGCGCCGTAGCGCGTGTTCAGCGCGCTGCCCAGCAAGGCCGTCGCGTAGCCTTGCGAACCGGCCACGCCGGCGTAGCCGGTCAACAGATTGTTGAAGCCGTGCTGCACCGTGGCCTGGAGCAGCGCCGGTTCGTGCTCGATCGACAGGTCGCGCAACTGGCCGGCCGCCACGCTGAAGCGGGTGGCGCCGGCGCGCAGCAATTGCGGTACCGAGGCGTAGGGCACCGCGAAGGTGTGCACGCGGCCGTTGGCCTCGGACACGCTCACTTCCAGATCGCCGCCATAGCCGGTGGCGTAGAGATCGTTGATGACGAACGGGCCGGGCGCCACCGTCGTCTGGTAGATCACCATGCCGTTCTGGCGCACGGTCACCTTGGCGTTGCTGTCGGCGACGCCGCGTACGGTTGGCGCGTAGCCGCGCAGGGATTGCGGCAGCATGCGGTCGTCGGTGGCCAGCTGGATGCCGCGCACGCCGATGCTGTCGAACACCTCGCCGCTGGTCCACGAATCGCCGAGGGTCAGCTGCGCCCGGATGGCGGGCAGGTCGCGCTGGGCGTAGGTGGCCACGTTCTGCCAGTGGCGGTTGGCGCGCGTGCCGCCGACGGCCGATTGCCAGGTCATCGACGAGTCGTTGCGTAGATGCCAGCGGCCCAGGTTGAGGCCGGCGTTGAGGCCCAGGTAGGCCGAGGTCTGCGCCAGCCCCTGGCTGGTGGTGCGATAAGCGTTGAAATTGTAGTTGAGCAGCCCGGCAGTGACGCCCGAATCCCAGTACTTGGGGTCGACGTAGCCACGCGCCATCTGGCCGAGGAAGGCCTGCGGCACGCTCGTGTCCAGGCGCAGGTCGGGCATGTCGAATGCCATGCTGGCGCCGGGGATGAGCTGTTCGATGCCGACGCAGGCCGCGGCATCGGAAAGCTGGGCGCTAGCCTGCGCCGACAGGTTGGACGGATGCAGGCCCAGCGTGTCGAGCAGCGCACCGGTCACGCACGGCGTCGCGCTGGCGTCTTGGGAGGGGGCGGCGAAGCGTACTTCGCTGCGGCCGACCGGGCGCTCGTTCAGGTAGATGTCGACGCTGTACGTGCCCGAAGGCACGAAATCGCCGCGCTCGAAGCGCGACAGGTCGGTCGTGTTCTGGCCGGCGCCGGAAAGCATCGTGCGATCGAAGCTCGCATCGAGTGCATCGGCCGCCGGGGCGGAGGCATCGACCGCAGCGACGGCGCTGGCGCAAGCCGCCTCGCCCGCCATGCCGCACAACGCCAGGCCGATCACGGCCGACAGCAGCCGCCGGCGCGCCTGCTGCCTGCGCGTCGCTGCCGCCCAGGCGCTGGCGCGCGCGCGGCTCACGGCGAGAGCGCGCCCTGGTAGGGCGCCGCTGCGCCGAAGTCGTTGATCACCGTGTAGTCCACGGTGGATCCCGCGGGCGGTGCATGGCCAAGGCCCGCGACCGGCAGGCGCAGCGACGCCTGCGGCGCGACCATCCCGCTCTGCACCGCATAGGCCTTGCCGTCCGCGCCCAGCGAAATCTTGCTGAAGGTGATGTGGTAGGGCGAGGCGTTATGCGCCTCCAGGGCGTACCCGGCGCCGTCCGCCACCACTGCCCAGGTGACCTGACGCGCGGCAGTGGCGAGATCGCCCTCCAGCCCGGCGGGACGGAAGAACAGCTTCAGCCGCGAGCGCACGGCGAACTGCAGCGTGTTCTGCTGCTCGCCGGGTCGCGCCGATGGCTTGGGCGGGATCTCGAGCACGTTCAGCCAGAACAACGACTCGCGGTCCTTCGGCAACGGCTGCCCGGTATAGACGATGCGCAGGCTCTGGCCCTTGCCGGCGTTCATGCGCACCAGCGGAGGCGTCACCACGAAGGGCACCTTGGCGGTGTCCGGCGTGGAGGAGGGGTCGCCGTCGTCGATCCAGGCCTCGACCAGCGCCGGCTGCTCGCCCTCGTTGCTCAGGCGCACGGTGACTTCGCCGTTGGCGGCGGGAAACACGACGCGGGTGCCGGCGATGACGACGCTGGCACGGGCGGGAGCGGCGCCCAGGGAAAACGCAATCAAGGCTGCGCCGACTGCGCAGAGCAGGCTTTTCATGAGGTGTTCCGGGAAAGCGGGGCGCTGCAGCTACCGGAGGGCGCTGCGACCGGCACGCCGGTCGCAGCGCC